>CAZMKQ010000137.1:2979-11702 GCA_964566955.1 uncultured Caldilineaceae bacterium
ACCCGATCCGCAGCCACTTCGGCGGCTACACGACCTGGTTTGCCGAAATCACGGACCGCGTGGTTCCCGGAACCCCGGCGGAGATTGTGGTTGGGGTCGCGGATGCCCAGTCCGAGCTGTGCGTCTTCAATTTCGGCGGCATCATTCGCCCGGTTTCGCTGGTGGCCGTGCCGCCGACTCATCTCTCCCGCTGCCATGTAGACACTGCGCTGACGGATGACCACCGCACAGCTGACATAACTCTTGCCGTGGGCGTGGACGGGAGCGACCTGAGCGGTCTGTCCCTGGTGGTTGCGTTGACCGATCCAACCGGTGCGGCCGTGGAGGGCGGCAGCGGCACCTGGAATCTGCCGCAGGACTCTTCGGACAGCACCATTGACCTGTCCGTCGGAGCGGACTATCTGTGGGATGCGGAACATCCGCACCTGTATCGGCTTGAGGCAACCCTGATGCGGGACGGCCGCATGCTGCAGCAGGTCAGCCGGCGCTTTGGGATTCGACAAGTGGAGGTTGACGGGCAGGAACTTCTGATCAATGGCCGTCCGGTCAAGCTCCGGGGTGTGAACCGGCATGATGTGGCTCTTTTGACAGGTCGCACCTTGACACCCGAACAACTGGAGCAGGACGTGTTGCTGTTCCGCGAGGCAAACGTCAATTTCATTCGCACGTCCCACTATCCGCCCCGCGAGGACTTCCTGGAGCTGTGCGATCGGCACGGGATTTACGTGGAGGACGAGGCGGCGGTCGCCTTCATCGGACAGTTCATCCAGTGCGTCCAGAACGACCCCGATTACACGGCCCAATTCATAGACCAGATGGCGGAACAGGTGGAGCGGCACCGCAGCCATCCCTGCGTGATTATGTGGTCCCTGGCCAACGAATGCTACTGGGGCACGAACTTCCACAAGTGCTTTGACTATGTGAAGGCCGCGGATCCGTCCCGGCCGGTGCTGTTCAGCTATCCCAACACGATGCCCGAGGGCTCTCCTCCCTGCGACATCTGGAGTTCCCACTATGCGGACTGGGACAGTGATCCCAGCGCCATGAGCGACACCTGGAGCCAGCATGGTCCGGGCCTGTCCCCCATGCCGGTTTTGCACGACGAATACGCCCACGGGACCTGCTACAACGTGAGCGAGCAGCGCCGTGATCCGGCCGTGCGGGAGTTCTGGGGCGAAAGCATCAAGCGCTGGTGGGAGAGCATCTTCACGACGCCGGGTGCTTTGGGCGGAGCAATTTGGGGCGGCATCGACGACGAGATGATTACCAACCGCGGGTACACCGTCAATCGCGAGTGGGGTCTGATCGACGGCTGGCGACGGCGCAAGCCCGAACACTGGCTGACCAAGAAGGCCTACTCGCCCATTCGGATCACGGATCGGACGCTCCCCGCGCCGCAGGCGGACGGGTCTGCCTTGGTGGCGGTCGCAAACTGGTTCGACCACACGGACTTGAACGAACTGGACATCGTCTGGCACCAGGACGAAGAGACCTGGGGGCAAGTCGAGTGCCCGAGCATTCCGCCCCGCGCCCAAGGCTTGCTGAGGATTCCGGCCGCGCCCGTGTCATCGGGCAGGCCTGTCTATCTGATGTTCTCGAAACGCGGTCTTGAAGCCACCGACGGCTACGGCGTGGATGAGTTCATGCTGTCTCCGGCGTTGGAATCAGCGGCTGCCGCACCGTCCGTCTCCGAGCTTCCCAGACTGGTCGAGACGAACGGAGCCTTGGAGGTTTGGCACGCGGACTTCAGCCTGAGTCTGTCCCGAGAGACCGGCATGTTGTCCGGTTCCGTCGATGGTGAGCGGATTCTGGAGGGCGGTCCCCATCTGGTGCTGACGGGGTATCCCCTGCCTGTTTGGCAGGCAACCTCGGTGGCCGGTCGCCAGGAGAATGGTGCGGTGGTTCTGGATATTGCCGGCTGCCACGGCGAGCTGCAGGTGGAGTACTCCATTCGAGTTGACGGGACCGGCCTGCTTGACCTGTCGTACCGATTGCCGGTGCAGCCGTTTCCCAGCCCGCGCCGGCGCGGGTTGCGCGCCGGGCGCGATGTCGGCGGATTTCGGGAAGTGGGTGTGGCCTTCGACCTGACCCACGAGGTGGATTGCGTATCCTGGCGGCGCAACGGGCTCTGGTCCCTGTACCCCGACGATCACATTGGCCGCAATGAGGGCGTTGCTCCCAGAAATCGTGCGGAAGGGGACGAGACCTTTCGACAGGAGCCGGACTGGTCCTGGGGTGAGGACATGCGCGGCTATTCCCTCTTCGGCCGTTATGACTTCGGCCGTCGGGGAACCAATGACTTTCGAGCCATGAAGCACGCAATTCGGCAGGCCAGTGCCCTGGTGGCCGGCAGCGAAGCCCGTTTCAGTGCCGTTTCCGACAAGGACGACGCAGTTCGTCTGGAAGTGCTGCCCGATCCCGACTTCCAGCGTACGGGCGACGACCTGTTGCACCATGTGACCGGCAACTGGGTGCAGGCGGTGCCGGATTCCAACCGGGACCTCATGTCCAACAAGACCGGGGACTTTGCGGAATTCCAGTTTGAGGGGCCGGGTGTGGCCTGGCTTGGTTCGCGGGACAACATCCACGGCATGGCCAGGGTCCTGTTGGACGGCAAGGAGGTCGCTGTGGTCGACCTGTTCTGTGGCGTCCTGCACGGCGTGGCACGCGGCGAGCTCAAGTTCGAGAACGAGATTCTGTTCAGCTGTGAAGGGCTTGCACCGGGTTCTCACACGCTTCGCATCGAGGTGTTGGGGGATAAGCATCCGGAATCCGACGCCGCGTATGTCAGTGTGTCCGGTTTCCGCGTGCTGAAGGATGGCAGCAGGGATCGGATTCGCTGCCACATCGTCAACGAGTGGAACTATCCCGAGTTGACTTGGGGCAATTACATGAAGCCTCCCATCGGCATCGGTTCGGGCTATGCCAACCGGGTTCAGGCAAGGATGCACAGGTCGTGACACCGCAGGACGATCAGAGACTGCTTGAGATTCGGAATCTCAAGGTGCAGTTCGCCTTGGAAGAGGGCACGGTACGCGCCGTGGACGGCATGAACCTTGCCATCGATCGGGGCCAGACCGTGGGTGTGGTCGGGGAAAGCGGCTGCGGCAAGAGCGTAACGGCCCAGGCACTCCTGCGCATTGTGCCCAAGCCGGGCGAGATTGTGGAAGGGGAACTGCTCTACTACCGGCCGACCGACGGTGACGGCGGCAACCTGCACGTTACCGACTTGGCGGGACTGCCGGCCAACGGCGACGAGATGCGCGACATTCGCGGCAACGAGATTGTCATGGTGTTCCAGGAGCCCATGAGTTCCCTGGCGCCCGTGTACACGATCGGCCACCAAATCATGGAGGCCATCGAGCTGCACCAACACGTGGGCAAGCAGGAAGCGAGGGAGCGGACGCTTGAGATCCTGCAGCGCGTCGGCATGCCCCAGCCTTCCCAAACCATCGACAGCTACCCCCATCAGATGAGTGGTGGCATGCGGCAGCGGGGCATGATCGCCATCGCACTGTCCTGCAACCCCACCCTCCTGATCGCCGACGAGCCCACCACGGCGCTGGACGTTACGACCCAGGGCCAGATTCTGGAGCTGATGCAGAAGCTGCAGAACGACTTCGGCATGGCCATCATGTTCATTACCCACGATCTGGGCGTGATCGCCAAGATGACGGAATATGTGACGGTCATGTATCTCGGCAAGGTGGTGGAGTCCGCGGACGTGGACACCATCTTCCACGATCCCAAGCACCCGTATACCAAGGCATTGTTGCGATCAATGCCGCGCATGGGAGTCAAGTCGCAGCGGCTGGAGGCAGTTACCGGCATGGTTCCGGATCCCTTTCACGTACCGTCGGGGTGTCCCTTCCATCCCCGCTGCGAGGACTTCATTGCCGGACGCTGCGATGCCGAGGAACCGCCTTGGATTGAAACCGAACCAGGCCACGGAGTGCGCTGTGTCCTCTACGAATAACCCGTCGGGCGAGGACGCGGGCCGAGCCGTGCGGGAGACACCGCTCCTCGAGGTTAAGGGACTGCGCAAGCACTATCCCATCCGGCGCGGGTTCCTGTCCCGTACCAAGGGATTTGTCAAGGCGGTCGACGGTGTCGATTTCACCATCCAGCGCGGCGAGACGCTGGGTCTGGTGGGTGAATCGGGTTGCGGCAAGAGCACCACCGGGCGCTGCCTGTTGCGCGCCGTTGATGCCACCGAGGGACAGGTGCGCTACTGGATGTCGGACGAAACCGGCTGGACCGACATCTATGCGCTGGAAGGCGAGGCCCTGCGGCGGTTCCGGCGGTTCGCGCAGATGATCTTCCAGGATCCGTTTTCGTCGCTCAATCCCCGCATGACCCTGCTGCAGATTGTGGGGGAACCGCTGACGGTCAACCGTCTGGCCTCGGGCGAGGAACTGGAGCATCGGGTGGCCGACCTGCTGCGCCGGGTCGGCCTGCGCCCGGAGTACATGAAGCGCTATCCCCATGCCTTCAGCGGCGGTCAGCGTCAGCGGATCGGCATCGCCCGTTCCTTGGCTCTGGAACCGAATTTCATCGTCTGCGACGAGCCGGTGTCGGCCCTGGACGTGTCCATTCAGGCCCAGACCCTGAACCTCCTGCAGGACCTGCAGGAGGAGTTTCATCTGACCTACCTTTTTGTGGCCCACGACCTGAACGTGGTGGCCCACATTGCCGATCGGGTGGCGGTAATGTACGTGGGCAAGATGGTGGAACTGGCCGAGAGCGACGACCTGTTCGCCAATCCCCTGCATCCCTACACCGAAGTGTTGATGAGCTCGGTCCTGCCGCCGGATCCGAGGATCAAGACCCAGCAGATTGAGATGACCGGCGAAGTGGCCAACCCGGCCGATCCCCCGTCCGGCTGCTACTTCCATCCGCGTTGCCGGTATGCGGAAGAACGTTGCTGGCAGGAGACTCCCGAACTGCGGGAAGTCCGCCCCAATCACTTTGTAAGTTGCCACCGGGCGGAAGAGATCACGCTGCAAGGTGTGCTCTGAAGGCCATGCGCGATTCGCCCCTGGGCGGAACCCGCAATAGTCCTTTCAGGTCTGTGTCATTCCCTCCAGCTACGCTCATTGTGCGGAAGCCGGGAGACAATCTTCAGGTCGCAGGATCTGGGCATAATCCCACTGCTGCCCAAGTGCCCCTGTACGACAGTAGAATGGGTCTTGGTACATGAGGGGGCTTATACCGTGGCAACAGCCGTTCGAAATGGTGAACTGATCGGGAAAAAGATACCGGTACCCGACCAACGGGTGGAAGGATCCGAACCGCCATCCGATCCTTTTGCCCTGGGGCTGCCTCCGGACCGGCTGACGGCTCCGGCCTTGGCGGACCTGCACGCTCGTTGGCGGAAAGCGCCGAGGCCGGATGCCTATACCCGGCTCAACTACGCGGAGAACGTGCGCGTACGTTGGAATTTGCACACCAACGCCCTTGAGGGCAGCCGCGTAACCTACGAAGATGTTTCGAAGATTGTGGTGCACAGGGAATCCGTGGCGGGTTACACACTCAGGGAGGTGGCGGAAGTGGCGGGCCACAACTTGGCCCTGGAACGCATGCAGGCGTTGGCCGCGACAGGTGCCCCCTTGACGGAGACGGAACTCAAGGAGTGGCACAGGTTGTTGCTGGGACCGGATCCGGCCCCGTTGCGGGATCAGTACGGCAATCCGCATCCGGTGGCGGCTGGCCTTTGGAAAACCGGCCGCAATGTGATTGGCTTGGCCGGTGGTGGGGCACGTCCCACTGCCGAACCGAGCGACGTCCCCCGCCTGATGGACGACTTCCTGCGCCGCCTGCATTCGGACCTGGATCACGTTGCGGCCGGCCGCCGGGATCTGCTGGACGTGCTGGCGGATACCCACAGCCAGTTCATTGAAATCCATCCCTTTGACGACGGCAATGGTCGTGCTGGCCGCCTGATTACGAGTTGGCAGTGTCTGCGCGCGGGGGTGCCCGTTGTCATCGTGCCAGTGTTCGCACAGGATCTGTACTTGGAGGCGATGAGCCAGGCGGCGGGAGGCCGGATGGGCCCGTTGCGCACGCTCCTGGCCGCGTGTCTGGTCCGGGAGCTGGACTACGCCATCGCCGTGGCGGAGGGTCGGGCCGATCCGACTGTGGCCAACCGGGAGGCGGATCCGGCGCGGCCTGTGCCCCCGCGCGGAGCCGGCATTACCGGCACGCAGTCCTGAAGCCGACATGGAATGCGAGTGGGCTCGCGTCAAGGCCGCGCAGCAAATGGGTTTCCTGTTGACATTCGACAGGAATGGCCACACACGTTCCACCGGACGGTAGAATGGTTTCGCTGCACGCACATGCGGGGGAGGTGAGGATGAATACAGCCGTGCGGGAACGAACGCGGGTGCCGACCAACGGGTGCGTGCGGGATCTGCCGCCCGATGCCGAACCGTTCATGACGCGGGAGGCGCGTGCGGAACGGGCCGCGTGGCGGTTGGCCCATCCCGAGGCTTGGCGCGCCGAACTCGCGGAACTGAGCCATTTCGATCCGGAGTTCATCTACGAGGTTGCCCACGAATACGACCATGACTGGACCACCGACCCCGACTACGGTGCCGAATGCGTCGACCTGTGCGAATACGACGAGGACGGGATCTTGAGTCCTCCCGAGAAACGGGCGCCGAAAATCCAGGAGCGCATGTCCAACTCGGCCGCCGACGCGCTCGCTGCCACGGTCCATGAGGTGGACCATGAGGCGGACTATGAGGTGGAGGTCCGTTTCCATCCCGACACCATTGAGTTTGCCAACCGCGTTGCCAACGAACGCCGTCCCGTCCTGAAAGGCGTGCGTCCGGACCTGATGGTGCTGGCGGTGTTGTCGGCGCCGGAGCGGGAACGTTTCATGCCGCAGGGTGTTCTGCGCCTCGATTGGGGTGCACCGGTCCCGCCGCTGGTGCTGGAGGTGTTGTCCCGGGGTTCGGCAAGTCGGGATCTCGACTACAAGCGGCACTTGTACGCGGCCGCGGGGGTTTTCGAGTATCTGGTCTACGACCTGGGCGGCAAGCGTCGGGTGAACTCGCCCCGGGAACTATTGCTGTACCGGTTGCAGCCGGACGGGGCGTACCACCGGATTGCCCCCGATCCGGACATGTCCGGATCGGGATTGGCCGCGTTCTGGAGCGAGGTGTTCGACACGTACATTCGTTTCCTGCCGGATGCACGGGAGGAGGCTGCGGAGTTTCGTGAGCGGCTGGTGGAGAGCAGGCCGCCACCGCGCTTCCAGTGGTGGGACGCGGAACAAGGCCGCTGGCGAGACCGCGAGACTGATGCGGAGCATGAACAGGAGCGTATCGGGCAGGAACGGACGGACTTGGCCGTTGAACTGCTGCACATCCGCCTGTCCGACAGCCTGTCCACCCTTGTCCGCAACCGTATTGCCGTGCATTGGCAAGAATCCGGTCCGCCGCCTGATGTGACGGAGCGCCTCAAGGCTGCACAGCAGACACCGAACGAATGGCGCGCCCTCCTCCTACCGGACAACCCCGACGGTGATGGCTGACTTGATGCTGTTTGAAGATCGGCATTGATTAGGTGGCGGTACACCCCGATCGATTGGCCCCATTCGGCGCGACTTCCTGTCCCTCACCAAAGGGGTTTGTCAAGGTGGTCGCTGGTGTCGACTTCATCATCCAGCGCGGTGAGATGCTGGGCTTGGTGGGCGCATTGCCTTGGCCCTCCTGACTATTCCAAGGCGATTTCTGGCCAAGGATGTCGGTTTGCCGATTACGCAAAATGGTGGCCTGCAACCCCGCACGACTGGAACCGATTATGGCCCTGTGACGGCTTGTCAACCCCCTGGGAGTCTATCCCGGACGTTCTTTAACAGCTTTCTGGCTGTGGGTTCGAGCTTTTTGAATATGGAGTCGTCCGAGATTGCCTCTGCCAACTGTATGGTGAACTCCTGATGCACGCTGTCAATGTCCGGGGTTTCCCCGCCGGTCTTGGTGAACACGGCAACAAGCGTGGCAATGTAAATCTCGCCCAGCGTGGTCGTGAGAATACCGGCCGTGGCGGCACCTATGACCGAGCCTGTGACCGAGCCTGCACCGGGGATTAACTTCAGAAGATTGGCGGCTAGGTAGCGGTTGATCGCGGCAGTTCCAGAGGCTCCCACAAGCGCGCTCAAGGAGGCCATCGAGATTTCGAGTCCGAAGATACCGGAAATACTGGCCAGCATGGCGACCTGAGTCGGTACCAGAACCGCGACATTCGAAAATGGGATTGGCACCGCGCAGGCGGCAGCAGCAGCGACTGAAGCACCAGCAATGATTGCACGTGCTTGGCGCCGCTTGTAGTTCAACGAGACCTTCTGTGCCGCGGCAAATGCATGACGAGCACCCTCAGGAAGTACTTCGTGCGTGCACTCCACGAGTTCGACCAACCCCATCGGCGGCAGCGAATAATCTCCATCGTCGAACTGTTCGGCGATGGCTCGGACCCGGACCACTTGCCTTGCATCTGGCAGTAGCTGTTGCACCTCGGCACGGAACCCGTCGTCCCTGCGTACCTTGGTGATCACGCCGAGTACCGGCATGCGCTGTGCCAATGCGCGGCACAGCTCCACTTCCGCGGATTCGACACGACGCCCATCTTCATGCACGCAAAGCCACGCAGCATGAATTTGGTCTTGTACGTCTAATGTGGAATTACACGGCCACGGTGAAGGTCTGGACATCAATCCCGGC
>CAZMKQ010000138.1:0-11695 GCA_964566955.1 uncultured Caldilineaceae bacterium
CCACCGTCGGCTTCCGCCTAGGCCGCGGCCAGGCTGATCCACTCCCAGTAGCGGCCGTTGAGCACGGTCCCGACAGGCTGTCTGCCCAGCCCTTCCGGCATGAAGGCCGTGCCCGGCGCTATCTGCTCGTCCGCCCTGACGGTCACGGTCAGGGAACCGTAGTCGTTGCCGACGGACACCTCCGCCCCGTCGCCGATATCGCGGCGAGCCAGATCGATCGGATTCACGGCCAGATAGGGCTCCGGGATCAGGTTGGCGACCACATCGGTCAGGGTGCAGAGGCGACTGTTGTCGTAGAAGGTGCGGCCCCGGAACAGGCGCAGGGCCGTGCTGGACGGGGCACCTTCCTCGGCGACCGGGACCGGAGCCTCCACGCGGGCGTCGAGTTCCGGCCGGGCGCACACCTGTCCCAGTTCGCCCAGGGTGTCCCAGGCAATGTCCCGGTAGGCCGGAACCGCCTCGGCGATTTCAGCGGTGATGGCCTGGACCGATGCATAGCCCTGGGTGTGATAGTAAAGAAGGCGGATCAGGAGAGAGAGGATGAGCCAGTCCGGCGCCGCTTCCGAACCGTGGACGTCCACGGCCTTGGGGCTGCGCTGTACCCGCCGTTCCATGTTGGTAAAGGTGCCGTCGGTTTCCACCCAGCCGCGGGCCGGCAGCACGATGTCGGCCCGTTGCGCCGTTGCCGTCAGGAACAGCTCCTGCACGATCAGCAGGTCCAGCCGTCCGAGGTTATCGGCCCAGCGCGCGTTTTCGCTGGCGGGATCGGCTCCCATTACATAAAGGCCCTTGATGTCCTCGCCGCACCCCTCGAGCATCTGGGAATAGGTCAGGCCGACTCCCTCGGGCAGGGCGCCCTGCCACAGGAATTCCAGCCTCTGCCGCGCCGGGCGGTCGTCAACCGCCTCGCCGCCCGGCAGGCGGCTGGGCGCGACGCCAACGTCATGGCAGCCCTGGCTGTTGGCGTCCAGGCCGATGAAGGCCAGGCGCTCGGCATGGCCCGTGGCCGTGGCCAGGCAGTGCAGCGCCTGCCGCACCTCCTCGCCGTCGGTCTGCTGGGTGATGTCGGGGCCGCAGATGATCACCGCGTTTTCACTTGCCGCAAGGGCGCCCGCGACCGCTTCGATGTCGGCCTGAAGCACCCCGGTGCGCACGGGACTGGTCTGCGACCAGCCGGACGGTACCGCGTCGGCGGCATCCGTATGGGTCAAGGCCGCCCTGGCCAGACTTTGGACCAGTGCCAGTTCCAGGCCGGGCCGGTACTGCAGCGACTGGCCGCGGCGGCCGCTTTCGGTCTGGCGGGGATGGATTGAAATCTGTCGGGAGCCGCCCCGGCTGATCGCCCGCTTGAGATGGACATCCAGCATCGGGATTTCCTCGGCCGGATCCACGCCGAAGAGGACGATCAGGTCCGCCTCCGGCTTGGGGCCGTACTGGGGCTGCATGAGATGGGCCAGACTGGGCACGCCGGTCGGGGCGGCCTTCACGTCTCCGCCCTGGCGGTGGTCCACGTTCGGTGTCTGCAGGTGCTGGCGGGCCATGCGCTGCAACAGATAGTTGCTTTCGTTGCTGAGCTTGGCGCTGCCGATGGCACCCAGGGCGGCCGGTCCGGCCGCGGCGGACACCTCTTGCAGGCGCCGGGCCGCGAAGGCGAGGGCGTCCGGCCACGAAACCTCGGTCAGTTGTTCGTTCGGGCCGTACCGCACGAGGGGTTTTGTCAGGCGGTCCGGGTGTCCCACCCAATGGTGGCAGAACCGGTCCCGGTCGGTGATGAACTGGTCGTTGACTCCCATGTTCTCGCGGCCCAGGATGCGCCTGACCTCCGTCCCGTTGCGGGTGTCGACCGAGATGTTGTTGCCCATGGGGTCGTGCAGGCTGATGGTGGGCGTGCGCTCGACCTGCCAGGGCCGGTACTGGAAGCGGGAGCCGCGGTTGGTCAGCGCGCCCACCGGACAGATGTCGATGATGTTGCCGCTCGTCTTGGCGTCGACGCAGGTGCCGGGCTGCACGTCGATGATGGTGTCGCCGCCCCGTTCGAAAAGCCCGAGCTGGGGCTTTTCCTCCCACTCCTCGAGGTAGCGCACGCACCGCCAGCAGATGACGCAGCGCTCCTGGTCCAGGACGATGGTGTCCGAAATGTCGTAGTTCTTTTGGGCGCGGCGCTTGGGTTCCACCAATTGGCTTACGCCGGGGCCGAAGCGCATTGTCATGTCCTGCAGGGGACACTCGCCGCCCTTGTCGCAGATGGGACAGTCGAGGGGATGGTGCAACAGGATGAACGCCAGATTGGCCTCCTGGGCCGCCTGGACCGCAGGAGTGTTGGTGCGGACCACCATGTCCGGCATGCACGGCATGTTGCAGGCCGTGTTGAGCATGGTGCCGCGCGGGCCCTCCATCTCCACCAGGCACTGGCGGCAGCAGGCCACCGGGTCCAGCTTGGGATGGCTGCAAAACACCGGGATCTCAATCCCCATCTGGGTGGCGGCGTCGATCACCAGCGTGCCGCGCGGCACCGTGACCTGCTCGTCGTTGATGGAGAGGGTGACCGTGTCGGCCATGGCGAAACCTGGGTTTGACGGAGCTTGGGTCGCGGTCAGTCGAGGCCGACCACCGTGTCGCGCACCAGCGGGGCATCGCCCACCGGCTCAAGGTGTATGGCGGAGATGCCGGACCCGGCGTCGGCGTCGGGCCGGTAGATGGGCCGCACCGGCAGGTTCGGCGACTCGTTGCCGGGGTTGGTGGCGGCGATGTGCTCCCGCCACTCGTCGCCGAACTTGGCCATGTTGCTCTGCAGGCCCCAGACGGCCGCGAAGCCGAAGGGGCAGAAGGACTTGCCGGCGATGTTGTCGGCGATGAAGTCCAGCAGCTTCAGGTCCTGTTCCCGGCCCCGGCCGGCCTGGATGCGCATCAGGATGTCTTCCATCCAGACCGTGCCTTCCCGGCACGGGGTGCACTTGCCGCAGCTCTCCTCGCGGAAGAAGGACACGGTGCGCAGACCGATCTCCACCATCCGGGCATCCTCGTCCATTACGATGATGCCGGCGGAGCCCAGGTTGGACCCGGCGGCGGCGATGCTCTCCTGGTCCAGGCCGGTCTCCAGTTGGTCCGGGGAGAAAAGCTGCATCGACAGGCCACCCGGAATCACGGCGCGGATGCCCTTGTCGTCCTTCTCCGGCCCGCCGCCGTGCTCGTGGATGAGCGTGCTGAGGGGGGTTCCCTGCGGCAGTTCGTAGAGGCCGGGACGCTTCACGTTGCCGCTCAGGCAGAAGATCCGCATGCCCGGACTGGCCTCGGTGCCCATGGTGCGGTACGCGTCCGCCCCGATGCGGGCGATGTGCAGCACGTTGCACACCGATTCGACGTTGTTGATGATGGTGGGCTTGGCGTAGAGCCCGGCCACGGCGGGGAAGGGCGGGCGCGAGCGCGGGAAGCCGCGGTAGCCCTCCAGGCTGCTCAGCAGTGCCGACTCCTCGCCGCAGATGTAGGCTCCGGCACCGCGGTGGACCACGATGTCGAGGCCGAAGTCCGTGTCGAACATGTCCTGGCCGAGATAGCCCTTGGCCTTGGCCTCGGCAATCGCCGTCTCCAGCCGCTGCCACGCGAAGTAGTATTCGCCCCGGATGTAGATGTAGGCGCGCTCGGCCTGCACGGCGTACGCGGTGATGATGATCGACTCGATCAGCTGGTGCGGGTCGTATTCCATGATGCACCGGTCCTTGAAGGTTCCGGGCTCGGACTCGTCCGCGTTGACCACCAGGTAGCGGGGGAAGGCGTTGGGAGCCAGGAAGCCCCACTTGACCCCCGTGGGGAAGCCGGCTCCGCCGCGGCCCTTGAGGCCGCTGGCCTTGACCTGCTCAACCAGTTCGTCGGGAGTGGGCGAACCGGACGCGATGATGCGCCGGGCCGTTGCGTATCCGGCCTCCACAGCATCCGCTTCGTATTCCTCGATGGTATGGGAAGCGGGCCGGCCGACGCGGCGGGTCAGGTAGGGGTTTTCCATGCCGGCCACGGTGTAGGGGCCGGCCCCGCGCCCGGTTCGTGCGGAGTCCCGGCCGGGCGTCCAGCGCTCAAGCGTGTCGAAACCCTCGTCCTTGCGCAGCATGCCGAGGACCGCGTCGATGTCCTCCGGGGTTTCGAGTTCCTCGAAGTACCGGATTTCCCCGGAGGCCTTCCGGGTGGCCGCCACCATCGGTGCGGTGGCGCAACTGCCGAGGCACTCCATGTGCTCCAGCGTGAAGACGCCGTCGTCGGTGGTTTCGCCGTGGCCGACCCCGAGTGTCTCCTCGAGGTGGTGCATGCAGGCCGACGAACCGCGCAGCATGCAGGGCACGTTGGTGCACACCTGGAGCAGGTAGTCGCCCTTCGGTTCCTGGTGGATCATGTGATAGAAGGAGACGACCGCTCCCACCTCGGACGGTTCCAGGCCCAGCAGGGCGGCCAGTTCGTTCTGCGCCTCGACGGAGGCGTGGCCGTGTTCCCGCTGGATGGCGTACAGGGCCGGCAGGATCGCCGAACGGCCGCGGCCTTCGGGGTAGCGGCCGATCAGTTCCCGGATTTCGGCGCGCAGTTCGTCGGAGAGGAGTGGCTGGTCCATGGTGTCCCGATCCGGGGTCAGCGGTCGACTTCGCCCAGTACGATGTCGATGGAGCCGATGTTCGTGATGATGTCGGAAAGCATCAGTCCCCTGCTCATGCTGCTGATGGCGTACAGGTTGTTGAAGCTGGGCCCCCGCACATGAAGTCGGTAGGGCTTGCCCGAGCCGTCACTATAGATGAAGAATCCCAGTTCGCCCTTGCTGGCCTCGATGCCATGGTAGTACATGCCGGGCGGAACCTTGAATCCTTCGGTGAAAAGCTTGAAGTGATGGATCAGGGACTCCATGCTCACGTCGAGTTCGGTGCGCGGCGGCGGGTTCACCTTGCGGTCGTCCGAGCGGTAGGGACCGTCGGGCAGGCGCTCCAGCGCCTGGCGGATGATGCGGATGCTCTGGCGCATCTCCTCCATGCGGATCTCGTAGCGGCCGAAGCCGTCGCCGCGATCGCTGGTCGGCACGTCGAACTCGTACTGTTCGTAGCCGCTGTAGGGCTGGTCCCGGCGCAGGTCCCAATCCACGCCGCTGCCCCGCAGCATGGGACCGGTCAGGCCCATGGCCAGGGCGTCCTCGCGGTCAACCATGCCGATGCCTTCCAGGCGCGTGCGCCAGATGGGACTGTCCTTGACCAGGTCGCGGTATTCGTCGATGCGGCCCGGGAACAGGTCGCAGAATTCGGACAGCGCACCCAGGAACGCCGCCGGCAGGTCCTTCCAGACACCGCCGATGCGGATGTAGCTGGTGGTCAGGCGGGCGCCGCAGACCATTTCGAACAGGTCGAGGATGCGCTCGCGCTCGCGGGTGGCGTACATCAGGAGCGACATGCCGTTGCCGGAAATGTCGAGCACGTGGGTCGAGAGCCAGAACAGGTGGGACGCGATCCGCTGCATCTCGCTCATGATCACCCGAATGGCCTGGGCGCGCGCCGGGATCTCGAGGTCGAGCATGCCCTCAACCGCCAGCACGTAGCCGAGGTTGTTGTTCATGGCCGACAGGTAGTCCATCCGGTCGGTGTAGTAGACGAAGTCCTTGTACCGGCGGTGCTCCCCGGTCTTCTCGAATCCCGAATGCAGGTAGCCGAGGTCCGGGTCCACGTTGACAACGCGTTCCCCGTCCAGCTCCACCACCAGCCGCAGCACGCCGTGCGTGCTCGGATGGTGGGGGCCCATGTTCAGGATCATGTTTTGCCGGCTCATGCCGGGCGGCAGGTCCGGGGGCAGGCTGGCCGGATCCAGGATCTGATCCCCCAGCCCATCGAACTCGGGATGGTCCCAGGTGAGCGAGAACGGCACGTCCTCGCCGCCCAGCGGCACGTCCTTGCGCAGCGGGTGGTTGGGCCAGGCGGCGGGCATCAGGATGCGGCGCGGGTCCGGGTGGTCCGCAAAGCGGATGCCCATCAGGTCCATTACCTCGCGCTCGGGCCAAATGGCCCCGGGAAACTGCCCGGCCAGGCTGGGGGCCTCCGCATCGTCGCCGCCCGGAAGGGGACACACGATGAACAGGGCCTGGTGTCGGGAAAGGGATCTAAGGAGGTAGACCGTCTGGAAGCGGACATCGGGATCCGGGTCCGGCAGTTCGGACAGGTCCACCGCCGTGACGTCGAGCAGGGTGGTGTAGGCCAGTTCGCCGTCGCGCAGCCAGGTCACCAGGTCCCGCAGATCCGCAGGCACCACGTGCACGAACGGCAAGTCGTGCTGCAGGCCCGCGGCCAGGATACGGTCACCGAATTCGGCCGCAATGGCCTGCGTGTCCTCGGTTTCGCCGTTCGGCTGGGGGGCGCGTGCCGGAATGCCGATGTCGTCGAGGTTGGGCAGCGTTTCGTACAGCCGATCGACCGGTGAGACGTTGAGCAGGGGCATGATCAGGCGGTGGTGGGGCAGCCGCAGGGCCGCGCGGGATCCCGTCGAATCGCGGAACCGGGGTCCGGGAAATTCGCCTTAGCCGATGCGCGGGGCCAGGCCCGCCATGGTCTGTTCGGCTGCGGCCGGCGCCCCTGGCTGTTCAGGGGCAAAGACATACTTGGAGAAGTGCTCGCCGGTCTGCTTTTGGCGCAGAAGCTCCATGCCGTAGAGCAGGGCTTCGGGACGGGGCGGGCAGCCGGGCACGTAGACGTCGACCGGGATGATCTTGTCGACGCCCTGCACGATGGCGTAGTTGTTGAACGGGCCGCCGGCGCTGGCGCAGATGCCCATGGCGATCACCCACTTGGGTTCGAGCATCTGGTCGTGCAGGCGTCGGATGACGGGGGCCATCTTGTTGCTGACCCGTCCGGACACGATGATGAGGTCGGCCTGGCGGGGCGTGGCCCGGAACAGTTCGGAGCCGTAGCGGGCGATGTCGTGCCGGGCGGTGCCGGCGGCGATCATCTCCATGGCGCAGCAGGCCAGGCCGAACAGAAGGGGCCAGGTGCTGTTGCGACGCGCCCAGTTGACGAGGTCTTCCAGCCTCGCCGTGACCAGGCTGCCTTCCTTGAGGTTTGATTCAAGACCCATGTGCTGACCCGACTCCCGCTGCTATGCCAGCGATCCGTACCGGTTAGTCCCAGTCGAGGGCGCCCTTGCGCCACTCGTACACGAAGCCGATCACGACGATCGCCATGAACACCCCCATGGCCGCCAGCGACACCTTCTTGAGGGCGTCGTTGTGCAGGGTCGTGGCCCACGGATAGAGGAAGACGACTTCAATGTCGAAGATGATGAAAAGGACGGCGATCAGGTAGTACTGCACCGGGAAGCGGCGTCGGGTGTCGGCGAACGGCCGGATGCCGGACTCGTAGGCTTCCGACTTTGCCTCAAGTTCCCGGCGGGGTCCCAGGATCACCGACAGGACGATGACAATGCCGGCCACTGCCAAGGCCACCACAACGATGACCAGCAGCGGGAGGAAATCCTGGGGGGTGTTGGCGACTTCGTTCACGGGAAGGGCGGCGAGCCAATGCCGAGCGTCCTGAATCCGATCGACCCGGCATGGGTATGGAGTGCATACCCGGCGGGGGCGGTTGGCGTTCGGCCGAGCCGAATCCTACCTGATCCGTCCGCGCCCTGCCAATATGCGGCGTTTGCGGCCACTGTTTCACTCTTGTGGAACCGCCGCCGGCCGCGGCCGGCGGCGGATGTTCCTTCCGATTCTAACTCTCCCCTCCCGGATGCGTCACCGTCAATGAGCGCCTGCTAGTGGGGAATGTGCAGGACGCGGTTTCGGACCACAGCGAGTTTTTGTAACTCGACCCAGTCCGACCAGTCCGAATTCTGAAGGTCCTCCACATCATCCTTGACTATGGCCCGGATGCGGAAGTAGTAGGTGGTGCCGGTGGTCAGCATCGTCTCCTCGTGTGTGTACGGGGGACCGGCGTCCTTGGCGACGGTTTCTAGCGGCGTTGGCGTCGAGTCGGTGCACTCGTCGGCGCTGTTGGGAGCGCTTTCACAGATCTCGATTTTGAACTCTTTGATGTTGTCCAGGTCGTTCGTGCCCGGCGCCGTCCACGTCAGTTTCACGCTGTTGTGGGTGGAGCTCGCGTCGTCCACCTCCAGGCCTTCCACCTCCAGCAACGCGGGATTGACGGGCATGTACTCGTCCCATTCCGACCAGGGCGAATCGCTAAAGTCCACATCATCCTTGGCTATGGCCCGGATGCGGAAGTGGTAGGTCGTGCTGGCCGTCAACCCCGTCACCAACTGCGAGGTGGAACTGGAACTCGGGATGCCGGCGGTCGTCGGAGAGGCGCACGCGCTGGTGGCGCAGCGCTGGAGTTCAAAGTTGGCAATGCCCGTCAGGGAGTTCGGAGCCGCCCACGTCAGCGACATTCATAAACGGCGAGCAGGCCAGAACGGAGCAGCGGGCGGACCATGATGGGTCTGGGGGTGTGGGTTGGTTTGTTATGCATATTGTAGTCACGCGCAGAATCATGTTTTTTATCGATATTTTATGTCTCTGCATGTAGCCTAAAACGGGGCGGAGTGTGGCTTGTCGTTATGTAATTGGCTCCGCTGTCTGCGGCCAACAGCACCATTTCATGTCCAAATAGTATGGTGTGCCCTCCGGAGGGTCGCCGGACGGTGCGGCCGGGGGCGCGCCGCGGCCGGACCCGGTCGGGGAGACAAGGGTGTTTCCTGTGGGGGTTAAGTGTGTGTTCCGTTCCGGCAGGGGCGGATCGGGACCTTTGGATAACCCGAAGCCGACCTCGGGCTCGATCGGGATCGCCAACTGGGTCCAGATCGCGGGTGTGGATGCGGACATCCGGGTTCGTGCGGGCAGGAGCCGTCAGCGGGGTGGCGCGGCCTCAAGAGGGTGAACTGTCGAACGGAGACGCGGGCCTCAGGTGGTGGGGAGTGACAGGCAACGCAGGGCGTCAGCCCGGTCGGGCCCCGGCACCGGGGGCAGCCAGACCCGGGCCCAGAGACGGTTGCGGGCCAGCAGGCGCCGCAGGCAGGCCGCGGATGCGGGTCTGCTCGTGGCAGTGGCCTACGGCACCCGCCCACAACATGGCCATCCCCAGTGCATGGCCCACAAGCGGCTGGCGGCGGCCTGGAACAAGGACTATCTGTGCCGACTGATTGGCCTCAATCCCAAACCCGTTTGGATGCAATGGCCCTGCTCCTCCCAGCCGCATTGCCAAACACCCTTTGAAAGAAGATGGAGCGACAATGGTGAATAAGGTGAAGATTGGGTTGGCATTGGGCGCTGTTGCCGCACTCCTGTTGACCACTGCCCTTGGTGCAGGGGCGGCAACGTCTGCAAACAATGTGCCGTCAGGCACTTGGTCCATCGTTGCCGTGGACATCGATGCCGGCGAGGTGGGCGTTGCGCTCGCCACCTGTGCTGAGACGGGCTTTTCCATACAGACCTCGCCCGTCGGCGGATCGCTCGATGACACAGGGCGCATGTGGTATCGAGTGTGGACCGATGACGGCCGGATCGAATTGGCGCGGCTGCTGCCAGGCCACGGCGTAATCGTTGCTCAGGCGGCGGTGGACTCGGGAAATGCTGAACGGATCGACAGGGCCGCGGCAAGCTTGCTGGAAGGCGCCCCGGTTCAAGATGTGATTGCCGCGGCAACTTCGGTTGATTCCTCCTTCCAAACGAGACAGTATGGCGTAGCCGCACTAAGCCTTACACTTACCGGATCTAATCTGTACCGATTGATCCGGGCCGCTTGGCTACGCACCTCAACGACCTGCGCGACCGTCTCCGGCCGTCCTACCAGGTCTCCGCGCGCTGTTGACGGCAGCCGAGCTGGCCACCGGATACGCCTTGATGTTCCGGGCGGCGTTCAGGTCCCGGTCGCACTCGAATCCGCAGCGGTCGCAGCGATAGGTTCGTTCCGACAGCGACAGGGCGGCCTTCACGGCCCCGCACGCGCTGCAGGTCTTGCTGCTGGCAAACCACGGATCCACCTTCACAAAGTGCGCGCCGTACCACGCGCACTTGTATTCGGGCATCCGCACAAACTCGGCCATGCCGGCATCCGAGATGGAGCGCGCCAGCCGCTTGTTCTTCGCCATGCCTGCCACGTTCAGCGTCTCGACCTTCACCACGGCCCATGTCTTGGCTATCGCACAGGTGGCCTGGTGGTGATGGTCGCGACGCAAGTGACGCACGCGGGCATGTTGACGGTTGCGCAGTTCGTACAGGCGGTTGCGCCGCTGGGACGGCCGGTTCTTGCCGTGCGCGTTGCGCGAGCGCGCAAGGGCCTTGTCCAGCGAGCGCAGTTCGGCCAGGGCCGCGGCCAGGGCCTTCGGATTGCGGATGCGGGTTTCGTCGGACAGGGTGGCCAACACGGTCAGACCCATATCGATGCCGACGGTCCCGCCCTCGCGCAGGGCCGGTTCCGGTTCGCCGGTATCGACCGTGAACGCGGCCTGCCAGCGACCGCCGTACAGGCTGATCGTGACTTCCGTAATGTCGCCGGCAAAGCGCAGCGCCTCGCGCATCCTGACGGGGCCCACCTTGGGCAGGTGCACGCGCCGGCCGTCCGGCCGTACGGTGTTGCGACCGTTGGACGCGGTGTAGGACATGTGCCGGCCGCGCTTGCGGTACTTCGGAAAGCCTACGCGCCGCGCCGGCTTGCCGGCCTTCCGCGCCCGGCAGTACGCACCCCACTGCCTGAGACCGTCACCGATGTTGATGATGGCGTTCTTGGCGGCTATCTGCGACAGGTCGCTGGACCACGGAAACAGGGCGCGCTTGACCTGGTTGAATCGCTTCCGCAGGTCGACATCCGTCAGCCACGCGTTCGGTTCGCCTGCACCGGTGAACCAGGCGGCCGCAAAGGCCGCGATGGCCCAATTGGACGCGGTGCGCGCCCAACCGCAATGCTGCATCAGCAAACCGGCCTGCCGGTCGTTCGGATCCAAGGCGATTTTGTGTGACCGGTTCACGTTTCGGAGGCTGCCTTGAGACTGTCCATCAGCTTGCGCGACGGGTGCGACCGGCTGCCGTCCAGCCGCGCACGGAAGACCGTGATGATCTCCAACACGTCTTGCGCCAGTTCCTCTTCAAAGGCGGGCGGATCGCCTTGATGGATGATCACGATCTCAATGCCTTGCAGTTCGCACAGGGCAAACACCAACTCCGCACCCAAGCGCAGCAACCGGTCCTCGTGCGTAAGCACCAATCGCCGAATCTGCCGCTTGAGGATCAGATCCAACAGCCGCTGCAGGCCCTGCTTCCGGTAGTGCAGGCCGGATCCCAGATCGCGGATCGTCTCGGTCCGCCAGCCTTGGGCCGCGCAGTAGGCTTCCAGCGCGGCTTGCTGCCGGTCCCAATCCGCCTTTTGAGCGTGACGGGACACACGCGCATGGCACAGGGTCGGCGCGGCTTCGTTGGCCACGCCCAACAGGTCCGACACCGCGTAGTAGCGCGTGCCGGCACGCGACTTCCGCGCCGGCAGCAACTCACCGGTGCGCTCCCACTTCCGCAGCGTGACCGGCTTGGTACCGAGCAGTCGCGCCGCTTCGCCGATCTTGACCAACCTGCCCTGTTCACTCATGACGGTTAGGTTGGCACGGACAAGGTTGGATCAGGTTTTAGCGCACTGCAGCTACCCCGTATGGCACTGTTTCAATCTCGTTGATATTGGTTGCGGGCGGTCCTGTGGCGCCTCCT
>CAZMKQ010000139.1:0-3778 GCA_964566955.1 uncultured Caldilineaceae bacterium
GAGATGTACGGGGAACTGTTCGACATCCCGCAGCCGGACGAACTGGTGTTTGTCAGCTGGTTTGAGGGCGGCAACGTATTCCGCAGCGGTTGCTGCTTCCACCGCGGCAACGGCAAGATCTTCTACTTCCGCCCCGGACACGAGACCTTTCCGATTTACACCCAACCGGAAATCCATCGGGTGTTGGCCAACGCGGTGCAGTGGGCGGCTCCCGTGGCGGGACCGGCCTATCCCTACTCGCAGAAGGGCTCCACCCGTCCGGTGGCTATCAACGAGCGGGAAGCGCTCGAACCCATCGGCGCGGCCTCGGATGAGCGGGTGCGCGTCGGCTGACCCCGGAACCGACGGGTTCGCGGTCTTGGACCTGATACTGCAACCGGTTTGGCACCTCCTGTAGGACTCGAACCCACGACCCGCTGCTTAGAAGGCCGCTGCTCTATCCAGCTGAGCTAAGGAGGCTGGCGGCGGGATTGTACACCAGCACCGAGACCGGAAACCCGGTTCCTACATGAAGGGCTAGGGCAATCGCATTCTAAATTTGTCGGTACCGCGGTGAGGGGGAATCGTTGTACTGGAAACCGGAAACACATCGCCGTGCTGACAGAACACGCCATTTGGACCTTCACGGTCACATGCGAACAGTCCGGATGGTCCCCATGCGGCCTGCTCAAAGATCTGTCGAAACAGAATGCGATTGCCCTGCGGACGGACAGGGCCAGCACGATATATTCGGGTTTTTGCACTACAATGCCGTGAACTGACGGGCTGCAAAAGGAGGACCGGTGTACAGGTTGTCGCCTTTGAAGAACCGGGTGGAAACCAACCTGAAGGTGCTGGGTTTGCGGCCGGTCTCTCCGGAGGAAGGCGCAGACCACCTGAACCGATACGGGTGCCCTGATCCACAAGGGGAGCCTTGGACCCCCGAGGCTCTGGCGGCCTACTTGGAGGAACATGACATCAGGCCCAATGAAGTCCCAGACCTGTCGCACTTCCAACCTGTGGTGCCGGACAGGGAATGGAATGGCAGATCCATCCTGCGGGCCATTGAGCGTGGCCCCGAAGAAGCCGAAGACAGACTGCGGAAGGCGGTCATGGATGATGTCGAGGTTCGTCGAGCTGTAGTCCATCTGTGTTCCAATGTCCACGACAACCCCTACCAGCCCGGCATCTACCAAGAGTGGTTGAACTTTGCCGTCCAACAAGAAACAGACTGACTGGCACAACCTGTTGCTGTCGGCTTCACGCCTACAGCGTGAAGTGCCGGGTGCCGTCTTGGTCGGTGGGGCTGCAGTTGCGCTTCTGGCGCAGCATCGGTATTCCACTGACGCAGATCATGTAGTAGCTGACCTGAGGTGGAGGTACAACCAAGTTCTTCAGCATTGGAGAGTTTGGCTGGCTGGTCCACGGCCCGATACTCCAAACCTCCCGTGCTCATTTTGGGATCTCTGGACGGCAAGGAAGCAGGGGTGCGTCAACTACAACGCTCGGAGCCACTGGAAACGCAGGTAGTTACTTACGCTGGGCAAACTTTGTGCATACCCACGTACCACGAGCTCCTGCGGATTAAGGCGTACTTGGTGTTGAAGCGCAACTACACTCGGGATTACGTGGACTTCTTGGCTTTGGCGGCTGACTTGGACACTGTAGGACTTGCTGAAGCTCTGGCAACACTGGAAGATCTGTACGAAGGCCTTGCTGATGAGAGGAGGTCCGGCAAGGGATTGCTGTTTGACTTGGGCTCGGCATTGAGAGGGGGAGACCCCATAGACCCCTACGGCGGGGACTGGCACCATTTCGACTCCATGTATTCGGATCAACAACCTTGGGACTTGGAGCGCATCCGAAACGAGGGACAAAGACAAGGTGATAGGGTGCTGACCATCTGGCGGCAGGTTAAAAATGAGCAATAAGGACGCGGACACGTCCACTGCAAGTGATACCTGCTCGGAATTGTTCTAATACAACAGTGGCACTTGTTGCAGTATGGACTGTTGCCGGCGGTAGTGGCAGCGCTGGACTACCCGCCGCGAAAAGAATGGCGTTGCCGCCACCAATGCATCCTGCATACTGTGTTCCGGAATCAACCTTGGGAACTTGGCATACTCCCAATCTACCTTTTGCCAGAATCCCACAGCGGGGATTGGCGGGACGTCCCTGCCGAACTGCACCTGCATGGCCGCGGCGAGCACCGAACAAGCGCACATGGATAAGGTATGGCGGCGTGGCACTGCCCGCACTGTAGGGCCAGTAATTGTCACTGGTATGTTGGCCAAATTCAGTAGGCACAGGCTGCAGCCTGTGCCTACTGACGGGGCGTGACAGACCGGTTTGTAACCGGTCCGGTTCACCGAGACCGTTGAACTGCCAGGTTCGTTGCGCCTCGCCTTGGCAGCCGTCCGAACAGTTTCATGGACCTGAAGTCCGCATGTGCCAGACCGGGACCGCGAAGGATTTAGCCCCCCGGTCTATAGGAGAGCCAGGCCATGTCCCAGACCTATGTCGGCATCGACGTATCCAAGCATCAGCTCGATGTGGCACTCTGGGGGTGCCCCGAAGAGGACGACCGCCAGACCAACAACCCTCGGGCCATTGAGGCTCTCTGCCAGCTCTGTCCCCGCCTGGCTCCCGACCGCATTGTGGTGGAAGTGGCCGGAGGCTTGGAGCGGTCGCTGGCCCTGTTCCTGAAGGCGGCCGGCCTGCCGGTTGCCGTGGTCAACCCGCGCCAGGCTCGTGACTTCGGGCGCGCCTCAGGCCGGCTGGCCAAGACCGACCGCATGGATGCCCGACTGCTGGCCGAGATGGCAACCCTGATGCGACCGCCGGTGCGGCCCCTGCCTGTTGCGCCGCGAGACTCCGGTTAAGGAGGGCATCGCTGTCAGTTGCATGAAGACCGGCTGAAACGATGACCTTGTCAGGGTCCTGTCGCATGGGCATGCGATTGCCCTGCATGAAGGGGACGGCCAACCGCACTCCGAACCCGGACATCTCCGGGCCGTGTGGACGGGGGCAGGAATGCGGATTCTGATACAGACCTGGCACAGGCCTGACACAGTTCCTGCACGCCCGGGACAGATACTTCCCTTGTCGGTTGAGTTACACAGGGGAAGTCACATGTCCGAATTGACAACCATGTTGGCGCTGGGAATGATGGGCAGAGTTATTGGTGGGGGCGTGTTCGAGTATCGGGAACCGACCTCGGAGGCGGCACCGGCCAAGATCTCGCCCTTCCGGACCTGGCTGGGTTCCGTCCTGATCGCTCTGGGGCGGCGTGTTCAGCCGAACACCCGCACCCATTGGGCAGGCATGGGCGAAGCAGCCCTATGAGCCACTCCGGCGCACAGTGTGAAGAGAACCGCTCCCGATTGGGAGCGGTTCTTGATTCAGGAGGTTCCGATGCCGATCCCGCCGTCGGCAATCCAACTAATATAGGAACATGGGCAGACCGAACGGATTCTTCATCTCCGGCCTGTAGGTCTCCACGTTGTAGAGCCGGTCCACATCGACGCACCGCGTTCCCTTGGTCACTTCGCCCATGTCGATGTGGGTGAACCGGCCGTCGCGGAGGGCCACCATTCTTCCGCTTTGGCCCTGGAGCAACAGATCCGCCGTCATGTGGCCGTAGGTGCGCGAAACCAGCAGGTCCAAGGCGTCCGGCGCCCCCGTGCGCATCAGGTAGGCCAGTTTCTGGTTGATGATGCCGAAACCCGTTTGTTCCTCGATCATGGCTCCCACCATCTCGCCAATGCCGCCCAGCTTGCGGTGGCCGAAGGCATCGGCC
>CAZMKQ010000139.1:3788-11608 GCA_964566955.1 uncultured Caldilineaceae bacterium
GTTGCTGGGGTTGCGGTTCCAGTCCTCGGTGACCAGCGCCATGAGCCGGTCCGGGTTGAAAGGCACCTCGCAGATCAGGGCGCGGTCGGCATCCGCCACATAGCTGCTGATCAGGGCCGTCTCGCCCGAGTTGCGGCCGAAGAGTTCGATCACGGCGACGCGTTCGTGGGAGCCGGCGCTGGTGCGCAGGTTGGTGATGAACTCGGCGCTGCGCGTAACCGCGGTGCTGAAGCCCATGCAGTAGTCGGTGCCATAGACATCGTTGTCCATGGTCTTGGGACACGCCACAATCTGGACTCCTTCCGCGTGCAAGCGTCCGCCGTAGCCCAGCGTGTCGTCGCCTCCGATCGGGACCAGGGTTTCCACGCCCAGGGCGTCCAGGTTCTTGATCACCGTGGAGGTGAAGTCGTAGGTGCCGCCGCCGTTGTCCACGGCATCGCCCACCGACAGGTGTTCCGGGATCGCGCCGGCCTTGACCTTGCTCGGATTGGTCCGGCTGGAATGCAGGAACGTACCACCGGTGCGGTCGATTGTGCGGACGGCCTCGGCGTCGAGGCTGTAGGTGTGGTGGGCGACCGACTCCGGGTCGTCGGGATTGATTTCCAGGGGGCCGGCCCATCCGCGACGGAACCCGACCACTTCGTGTCCCGCTTCCGTCATTCGCGTCACGATGGACTTGATGCACGGATTCAGACCGGGAACGTCGCCGCCGCCTGTCAGGATGCCCAGTTTCATAACATGTCTCCGCAAAAAATGTCGGCCGGCGCCTCCAACAGGCATCCGAGCCGGGCTGATTCTAATTCAGGATGTCGCTGCAGGCCCCGAATCGGGCAGCACGCAGCGGTTATCCGAAGATCCGGTGCTGCCTCAATGCCATCCGGTAAAAGCCCACCAGTTGATCCATGGTCCTGCGCCAGTCCTGGCGCAAGGCGTGTTGCCAGCCGGCTTCGGCAAAGGATTGCAGCAGGGATCGGTTGTCCTTCATCTGTTTCACCTGTTCGCGTATCTCGCCCGGGTTCTCCGGATCGAACAGCAGTCCGTTGCGGTTGTGCGCGACCGTGTCGGTGATGCCACCCCTGCGGGCGGCAACCACGGGCAGGCGGCAGGCCATCGCTTCCAGGGCCACAAGGCCGAAGGTTTCGGTCGTGGACGGAAAGACAAACAGGTCCGCGGCGCGATAGGCCGCGACCAGGTCCTGGCCGTAGCGGTAGCCGGTGAAGACGGTGGGGGTTCCCGCGTACCAGGCCCTGAGTTCGGCATGGCTGGGCCCGTCGCCGACGAGCGCCAGACGCAGGCCCTCCATCGGAAACAGCCGGTCGCGCAGCTCGAGCAGACCCTTTTCGGGGGCATGGCGACCCACGTTGAGGACCAGGAAGTCGTCGGGATGTCCCTGTGTCAGTTCCTCGCGCACCTGCGGATCGACAGGGCCGGCGCTGAACAGATCGGTATCGATGCCGCGTCGCCACCAGCGGACCCTGCGGATGCCCTGTCGTCTCAGGTCGTCGCGCAGGACACTGGAGGGGCAGACCGTCAGGGTGGCCTGGTTGTGCAGATAGGTTGCGTATCGCCTCAGGAAGCCGGTCAGGAAGCCCTGGCCGTAAAAAGCCGCATAGCGCGCAATGTCCGTGTGATAGGAGGCCAACACCGGGACCCCCAGCCGACGCGCCATGCGCATGCCGAAGGGCCCCAGCACGAACGGATGCAGGACATGTACCAGGTCGGGCTGGAACTGGCGCAACGTCCGGAACGAATCCGAGCGGGGAAAGTTGAACTTCAGTTCCGTGTAGTAAGGGGCGGTGATGCCGTTGACCGGCACCACCCGAAAGCCGGCGAACTCGCTGGGGCCGCCGGAAGGCGCAAACAGGATGGCTTCGTGTCCCTCGGAAGCCAGGTATCGGAGGAGCAGCTGCAGGATGTTGACCACCCCGTCGATCTTGGGCAGAAACGTTTCGGTAAAGAGCCCGATCCGCAAGCGATGCGGTTGGTCCGACTGGGATTCGGATGGACATCCGTGTGCTACCATGCCGACTGCCTCAACGAGGTGTAGCCTGTCCTGTGGGGAGTGTCCGGACCGCATTGCCGGACCCGCGCGGCGCAGGGCGTGGGCCAACCTGCCCGGATGATGAGACTGCCCTTTCCGCCTCGCAGCCCCCTTCCCGGAACCGAGTACGTAGCAAGAAGGGATTCATGAATGCGAATCAAGCAAGCAATGTGGTGGTACTCGGCGGAGACGGTTTCTGCGGATGGCCCACCAGCCTGCGGCTGTCCCGCCAAGGATTCAATGTCACGATTGTAGACAATCTGGTCCGACGCAAGACCGATGTGGAACTGGGCACGGAGTCGCTGACGCCGATTGCCCCCATCGGCACGCGTCTGGCTGCATGGCGCGAGGTTACGGGGAAGGATCTCTGCCACGTTGACATCGACATCGCAGAGGATTACGCAAGCCTGGTGGCGCTCCTGCGCGATCTGCAGCCGCAGGCCGTCGTGCACTTCGGCGAACAGCGGGCGGCGCCCTATTCGATGAAGTCGCCGCGCCACAAGCGCTACACGATCGACAACAACATCAATGCCACGCACAATCTCCTGTGCGGCATTGTCGAGACCGGATTGGACATACACGTGGTCCATCTGGGAACCATGGGCGTCTACGGCTACGGCACGGCCGGACTCAAAATCCCCGAGGGCTACCTGCCCGTGCAGGTGGAGTCGGAAGGGGTTCGCCACGAGATGGAAATCATCTATCCGCCCAATCCCGGCAGCGTTTATCACATGACCAAGACGCTGGATGCGCTGATGTTCTTCTATTACAACAAGAATGATCAGGTACGCATTACCGATCTCCACCAAGGTATTGTCTGGGGCACGAACACCACCGACACCCTGGCCGACGAACGGCTCATCAACCGGTTCGACTACGAGGGGGACTATGGAACGGTCCTCAACCGCTTCCTGATGCAGAGCGTGGTCGGACATCCCATCACGGTCTATGGCACCGGTGGCCAGACCCGCGCCTTCATCCACATCCGCGATACCGCGCGGTGTGTGAATCTGGCGATCGACAATCCGCCCGCACACGGCGAACGGGTCAAGATTTTCAATCAGGTAACCGAAACCCACAGGGTCAGGGACCTCGCCCGACTGGTGGGGAAGCTGACCGGTGCGGAGGTCAGGTACTACACGAATCCGCGCAACGAGGCGCTTGAGAACGACCTCAGGGTGGAGAACCGCCAGTTCCTGGACTTGGGACTTGACCCGGTCACGCTCAGCGAAGGTCTCCTGGAGGAGGTGATTGAGGTTGCCCGGCGCTACGCCGATCGCTGCGACCCGGCCAAGATCATCGCCGACTCAACGTGGCGGGCCGACATCCCGGTGGACCGGGTTGGTTCGCAGGAACCCAATCGCTGGCAACCCGACACCGGTTGAGTTCGGATCGGGCCGGTCGGATGTTGATCGACCAGGTCCGGTTTTCTGCGAAAGAGCGGGTCGTTCCGTTTGTTCGCCTCTCCCTGAAATTCGAGACGAAGAGCGCACGCGGCGGGAAGGCCGTCAGGAAGGCGAACTCGATGCCTCCATAGCGGCCCTGCGGGTCCTGCTCGGCAACCGCTTGACGGATCGCCAAATCGATCGGGTTGTCGCCGCCTGGCGTGCCCACAGCCCGCCGGCCGACGCAATGGTGCGTGTGGGGGCCGTCATGGCCAACCCCGACACCTGGCGCAGTCTGTTCGGCGATGAGGAAACTGGCGCACGGCCCGCCGCTCAGCAGCGGCCCCCCAAGGAGTTGCATTTGAACAACAACCATCTCACCGGGCCTCTTCCAACCGAACTGGGTCAACTGACCAACCTGACGGTGCTGACCTTGGAGGGCAATCCCATGACCGGTTGCCTCCCCGCAACGTGGCGGGAACTGGACCTTGCCATGGAACTGCCGGACGGCCTGCACTTCTGTGATTCCTGAGCAGCGGTGATCCCGGCCCTCGCGTCCTGCCGTCCTGTCGGCCGCCTCCCTTGGCAACAGGACGCCGGCTCGCCGGTCACGGTTCGTCTTGTGCGGCGGCGCTTATCCCCGTGTCCCTGTCCGCCGCGTGCCTGGCTCCTTGCCTCGCGGACTGGCACCGCCAGATGCCTTGCCCTTCACGGCCCATAGGGCAGGCTCTTTTCCTGCTGCTTGGACGACAGGCAATGTTGCGGGCCGTCTTGGACATCCGTCGGACAAGCGGGCCCCGGCCCTGATTCAGGCCATGCCGCGGATCATCAGCCGCACCCGGCCCTGCAACAGGACCGGGTTCAGATGGGCCAGGGCTGCTCGCCGAGGCCCCGGCGGAGCGGCAGGGGCGTGGTACTGAAGAGACAGGCCTTGCACGGCCAACGCCTGAACAGTCGTGCAGGGCCCGTGGGATGGCAGCTCCGGCCCGGGCGGTGCCGTGGTCCCGCAAACAGCCATTTGCGGGACCGCAGGCCGAAGCACGGTCAGATCCACCGCGTCGGTCGGCCGCATGCATGCTGAAAACCGGTTCCACACTAAGTTCACTTAACGGCCCCATCACTGTTTGCGGTACAACGGAGCCATGAAGATCGGCTACGCGCGCGTCAATACCTACGACCAACTCCACGACTTGCAGATCGACTCCCTGAAAGCGGCTGGCTGCGAACGCATCTACACCGACACCTGTAGCGGATCGGTGTCCGGAGCCGAGCGCCCCGATCTGCAAAGCGCCCTGTCCTATGCCAGAACCGGCGACACCTTCGTGGTATGGCTGCTGGATCGCCGGGGATGCATCCTGCAGGACCCAATCGGTCGGATCAACGGGCTGGCGGAGCGGGAGGTAAAGTTCGTCTCGTGGCAGGAGGACCTGAACACCGCCACCCCGGCCGACTGACCTTCCACTTCTGCGGGGCCCTGGCCGAGTTCGAGCGCGACCTGATCCGGGAACGCACGCGGGCCAGTCTGGCCGCAACCCGCGCTCGCAAGGGCGGACGCAAGCACAAGATGGACGACCGCATGTTGGCGCGCGCCGCGGAACTGATGCGGGAGCGCACCGTCGGCATCAATGAACTCTGCCGCATCGTGGGTGGGGGCAAGACCACCCTCTCCCGCTGCCTCACACCCGACGACCAACGCCGCGGCGACCGTGTCCGCATGAGCACTCCCGCTCCGGTTCCAACCACCGCCGGCTTGGTGGCGACACGCTGAACCACCTTCCCAATCGGCAATCGGAAGGAATCCGCCATGCAGGAAGCCATCACAACAACAGACAAGATGACGGGCGAAAAATCCGTCTACTCGTCAAGGCTAACAATCGTGGTTGATTGACTGGGCCATGAACAGAAAAGTGAATTGAGCGACGAGTTGAAGTTGCTTGCCGAATCAATCCGGTCGAGACCGCACAGGTCTGATTTGATGCAGGTTTTTGGGGTCACCCTCGATCGCATCGTATTCCGAATCCGGGAGAGTCGAAGGTGGATGAAACGGGACCCGTCCCCGGGCCTGGACTACTTCGTCTGCATCAAGTGCGACCTGCGGATCGTTCCGGTGGAGATGGATTCCGTCTGCCCCTCGTGCGGGGCCATCGAATGGGGCTTATATCGCTAAGTTGACAGCGTGAGTCTGACTGAAGCCACCGGGCGCGCCAAGGTGCTATACTGGCCCCAAGAACGAAGGCCGGGTAGCCACCGGACACGGTGCAGATAGCCACCATGGCCAGCCAGCCCCGTTCTACAACCGAACCATCCCCGACGGTACACCGCACGGTGCGCGTGCGCCTGTATCCCGGCGATGCCGAGATCGGAAACCGGCTGGCGGGCACGGCGGGCGCGTGCCGGTTCGTATACAACCGGCTGCTGGGCGATCAGAACCGCCTGTACGCCATGTGGCGGTCGCTGCACGTACCGGTGTTGCGCTGGCCGGAAGTCCGCGGCCGCACAACCGAATGGGGTCGGGCCCAGCGCCAGGCCATGGGGTCCGCGCCGTCCACCGCGTACTTCACGTTCAGCCAGCGGTTCAAGGCACTGTGGGACGATCCCGAACTTGCCTGGCTGCACGAGTACTCGTACAAGGTACTGCGCAACGCCGGCCGGGACTTGGCCTTGGCGTTCAACCACTACTTCAAGTCCCAGGCCGCGTTCGCGGACCGCGGCGAAGAGATGCCGGTGCGCAAGTCGGACGGCAAGCCCATCACGCATCCGCGCTTCAAGCCGCGACACCGCGGCGAACCGTCGTTTGGCCTGCCGGACGGCGTATCCATCCGGGACGGTCGCTTGCGCGTGCCCAAGGTTGGGTTGCTGCGCATGGGACCTTTGCGTCTGTACGCGGATTGCAAGCCCCTGACGGTGCGCGTGCGGCGGGAGGCACACGGCGCGCACCCCAAGTGGTACGCGTACATCTGCTACGAGGTGCCTGCGGACCACGCCGATGTGGTGCAACCCGCACAAGACGGCGCACTGGGGTTGGATCGCAATGTCGGACAGGCGACGGACAGCGACGGCAAGGCCCATGACATGCCGGACATGGACCGCACGGACGCACAGATCAAACGCCTGCAACGCGAACTCAGTCGCAAGCAGGGTTGGGGCCCCCGGTCGCGCGGCCAGCGCAAGTCGAACCGGGGTCGTCGCATCAATGGCCGGCTGCAGAAACTCCACAGGAAGCGCGCCCGCAAACGCGACGACGCCACCCACCAAACCAGTCGCAAGCTGGCGGACACGGCCCACACGGTCGTCGTGGAAGACCTGAACACCCAAGGCATGACGGCCTCGGCCAAAGGGACGGTTGAGGAACCCGGCAAGCAGGTCGCACAGAAGGCCGGCCTGAACCGGGAGATCCTGGCGAGCGGCTGGGGTGGCTTGGAACGCAAGTTGGCCTACAAGGCGGGCGGGCTGGTGAAGGTCGATCCGGCCTACACCTCGCAAGCCTGTAGCCGGTGCGGGAACACGCACAAGTCAAACCGGCCGTTGCAGGCGGTGTTCCAGTGCGGGGCCTGCGGCTTCAGTTTGAACGCCGACCACAACGCAGCCATCAACATCCTGATGCGTGCGGGACTTCCGCACATGTCCGTTCACGGCCCGCGGGCAAGGGGCTACTGCGCGGCGAGGGGCGATCCCGTGAGGGACCCCTGTGACCCGCGAACAAGATCGGTGGTTGGCAATGTCAACTTATCGATATAAGCCCCCATCGAATGGCTAGAACTCACCCATTTCTGGATCCGAGACGCGAGGGCCGAGTTCGAACACGCCGATCCAAGCCGACGGACACGGGTTTTCAACCACCCTCAACCCGGCGGGTACGGCCTCCGACATGCGCGCGGGACGTCCTCTGCGTCCGCCGTCAGCAACCGGGCCAGGTCGGCTTGTGCGACCTGCACGCACGGCCCGGTCTTCAGGTCCCGGCGGAAGGCAAGGCCGACGGCTGTCACCGTGCGGCCGGTCCCCAGGTGCTGGCGTCCGTACTGCCGGTTCCGGATCTGGCGCAGGGCTGCGTCCCGGGACCGGTTGTACTTGACCTCGAAGACGTACACCCGGTTGCCAATCTGGACCTCGTGGTCCGCGCGTCCGCCCCAGTTCGACTGCTCAGACTGCGTGGGGACGGCCATCAACAGGAACAGGGCCTGCAACAGGGCGCGGTAGCCGGCTTCCTGCTGCAGGTTCTCGTGTGCGATCCCAAAGACAAAGTGTTCCAGCCGGCGGCCGAAGCCGTCCACGTCCCCGGTCGCCAGGCAAGCCCTCAGGTCGGGGATCAGGGTTTCGTCCAGCGCCGGTGCGTGCGCGGCCAGCCCCAGGATGTCGCGGGTCCACGACGCCGCGACTTCCCGGTTGGGGAAGTC
>CAZMKQ010000140.1:0-11198 GCA_964566955.1 uncultured Caldilineaceae bacterium
GACGATCTCCTTGCCCAGTTCCACCTGACGGGCCTCGTCAGTCGTAACCTTCATCTCCTGCCAGAGATCCCAGAGGAGCTTCAACTCGTCCGGCGGTTCCTCGCCGGTTTCGCCGTCGGTCACAATCCAGCGTGTCCACAGCGGGTACATCGTGGATTCCCAGCCCAAGTTGTAGGGCACCCAGAACTGGGGTGTCAGCGGGAAGAGCCAGTCGGTGCACTTGTCCGCGCCCCAGGTGCCCATGGCCACCTGATTACCGGGATAGCGTTCCGAAATGAGCTCGCCGGTAATGGTCTTGACCGAAACATCGCATCCCACGGCCGCGAAATAGCCCTTGCACAACTGCCACACGGTGTTGGACTGCGGATCGACGCTTGATTCGATGGTCCAAGACAGCCTTTCGCCGTCCGGGCGCAGCCGCCACTCGTTGTTGCCGTCCCAGGCCAGGCCCATCTCATCGAGAAGCCCGTTGGCCTTGTCCACATCATATTCGATGTTCAGCTTGGCATATTCCTCCTCATAGAAGGAACATGCCGGAATCACAGTGGCCTGCTGTGGCGTGGCCCGGCCGAAGAAGGCCAGCTCGCTGATCTCGTCACGGTTGATGGAGTGGGACAGCGCGATGCGGAAACGCACGTCGCGGAAGATATCCCGCAATGCCGTGTCCGCCTCATACGTCTGGTTGGGCTGGAAATGCAGCACGGAACCGGTCAGGTTCTGCGCGGCGATCGCGATGTACTCTCCCTGCTCCTCGTTGCTCTTGTAGAGGGGCCAGTTGGAGGGGTTGGGCATCCAGCCGAACTCAATATCCACCTCGCCGCTGATGAAGGCGGCGTCCTGAATCTCCCGATCCTGCAGCAGCTTGATGAACGAGGCGTCGATGTAGGGCAGCTGGTTGCCGGCCTGATCGGTCTTCCAGTAGTAGGGATTGCGCTCGAAGAGCCAGTGGGTCTCGGTCTTCTCGAGGAGCTGGTAGGGCCCAAGCGTGGGCAGGTCGGGATTGTGCTCCGGAATGCCCTCGTCCAGGTGGGCCATGTTGACAAACAGGGCCGTCCAGCTGTCCATACTCCGTTCCCGGGCCTGCGCCTCCAGTTCCTCAACATCCACATAGCTGGCATGGAACTGCTTGCCATAGTGCTTGGGATACACAACGTTGGTCCCGTTGTAGTGGGCCAGGTACTTCAGGATGAACGGATATGGATCGGTGAAGATGAACTTGACCGTGTAGTCGTCCACCCGTTCGAACGTCATGAAATTGCCGCTGGTCTGAAGCCAGCCCGGCTTGGTCGGGGACAGTTCGTCGTTCAGCATGTCGACGTACCAGAACTCGAAGTCGTCGGCGGTGTGCGGATGGCCGTCGGACCACTTGGTGCCGCGCCGGAGGTTCAGGGTGAGTTCCCGCCCGTCCGCGCTGATGTTATAGCTCTCGATGATGTTGGGCACCACCGAGGTGAGGTCCGTACCAATGCGACAGACGCCCTCCTGGCCCACGCCGGTGCGGCCGCTGTGGAAGGTGCCGGCAGCCGGGTTGCCGACCGTGAACATGCCACCGTAGGTGCCCACTTCATGCCAGGTCTGGACGATCTGCGGGTTCAACGGCAGACGTTCCTCAACCGGAGGCAGGTCGCCTGCAGCCACCCGCTTGGCCAGCAAGGGCGATTCCTTGCCCATCGCCTCTTCGGCCATGGCTTCTTCCGCCATGGGAGCTTCGGCCTCAGCGGCAGGTTCTTCCGCCGCCGGACCGCCGCAGGCGACCAGCACAGCCCCCGTGGCGGCAGCACCGGAGATCCTGAACACCTCGCGGCGCGTAAACTTGCGAGTCATAACAACAACTCCTTGGAGTATCCAATAGACGCGGTCGTGTGTAGGAAGATTCTACCCAACACCGATTACCGCTCTATTTGGCAGGGCAATCGCATGACCAAGGCAATGGAATAGGATGTTGGGAGGCACCAGCCGACGCAGCCAGCCGGTTGGTGTCGGACCGCGTTGCCTGCACTATCCGGCGCTCACTGTCAGGGTGTTGGCCGAGCCCTGTCAGCCGCCAAGCGGGACAATACGCGACCGGGGTTTTCACGGTGGACAACTTCGGTCGCCCAGGATCCCAAAGTGCGTTTAGCGCTGAAACCGCTGTAAAACCGTAGCGATGTCAGGCCATTCGGTCCAGGATGTCTGGCCCAGTTCCCGTACAAAAGCCTGGTACTCCGCGGGCGTCGGATGCAGACTGCGGGCCAACTCCAGCAACGCCTCGCGCTTGCCTTCGGCTTTCCCGATCTCCATGCCTTCGGCTTTCCCAATCTCGATACCCTTGGCCTCAAGATGCCGAGCCATTTCCACCCAGTTCCCTGTGACCGGGTCCTGGCACTGGAAGCCCTGGTCGGGATCGGTCCGGATACGGGTCTGCAACACCGGAGACCAGGCTTCCCGGTTGGCACCCGCCTCCACCGCGATCCACGCCCCGGCCTCCGTGCGTTGATAGCCGAACATGGGATGCCGGTCACTCGGGAAACAAATCCAGTATTCCGCCACACCCATCAAATGGTAGATGACCGGATTGTCCTCGCGATCCTTGGTCTCGGTGGAAGGCGAGAGACATTCCAGGACCAGCAGGGGCGCCCCCTGTTCCCGCCAAGACACAGCCCTGTCGGGGGCAATCACGGTCCCCGGAGGCCACATCGCCAGATCCGGCTCAATCCGATGCCGGGAGCGGGTCAGGCCGGGATGCGCCGGCAACGCCTCCAAATCCTGAATCATGACTTCCCGCGTGACGGGGCAGTGCTGTTCACGCAGTTCCAGGAACGTTTCCAGATTGCGGCCGGCCCGGTCCAGGAACACGGAATGTTCCGGCAAGGGGGTCAACCTTACCTCTGGATCAATGTAATAAGGATCGGTGGTACGAAACTCATCATATTCATGGTGTTCCAGGTCATAGTCGTAGCCGGGGTCGTAGTGCCACAGGGCCCGCAACCAAGCCGGATGGCGGGCCGGTGCCACAACCCCATTGTCCGTCTTGTCCCCGGTCGTTTCCTGAAGAGGGGTGTCTCGTACCGGAGCCACGGAAGATGCAGTTGCCATCGGATTCCTCTGCACAGGCATTGTCGTGGGACGCAGTGTACTACGGGCTTTGGCACCGGCCGGGCGAACCCCCTGATCCTCTGATTTGCCCAATCACCGCTGGGCGTGCCACACGGAGGGCGCGTTTCCAGGATGCAGTATTCGGCCTCCAAGGATCCCCGTGCCCCGCTTGGCTCAGGACCGGCCGGGGTGGCAATTGGAAACCTGGGAGTGCAAACAGTCTGCACAAGGTTCGATCAAATTAATGCGATTGCCCTGGTTGCTGAGTGCAGCATCCAGGGTGGCCCAAGCAATGGGGCCGTGGGCTGTACAATTGCGGTGCGTTGCCTTCTCGGCCTCGGTACGACATACAGTTACAACGGAACCCCGTGTGGGACATGACCGCGATGGTGAATACCCCTGTCATTGAACGGGACCCCGCCATAACCGATACTCCCACAGCCCGGCATCAACCCTCCCTACCGAACGGTGTCTGGGACTGGCGCGTGCCGGCGAGGCCCGGCGACACCGATGCCGCCACGGCCCAGGCCGCGCGCCGCCGGCGCACGCGTTGGCGCCTGGCGTTCCCCGATGCCTGGCGGGGTCAACTGGAACAGCTGTCTCATTATGATCCCGAATATGTCTATGACGAGGGCCACGAGTACGAGGCGGATTGGACCTCGGATCCCGACTATCCCATTGAACGCCGCCGCGAGTATGACAAGGACGGCTTTCTGGTATCCCCGCACATCTGGCATACGCCCTATATCACGTTCATATTGATGGCCTTGGGAGACCTGTTTGGGCGGGCGGGGCTCAGGTTGACGGTCTCCGAACCCGAACTCCACTTCGCATCGGAAACGGCCCTGGACCTTTTCCTCCTGACCGACGGCGGCAAACCCAAGACCCAGGTCCAGCCCGATGTAGCCGTGCTGTCAGCGGCTGCGGAATACGCGAAGCACCGCGTGCTGCACACAGATCGGGGGGAGGCCATTCCCGACATGGTGGTCGAGGTGGTCTCTCCGACTTCCGTGGAGCGCGACCGGGACGAAAAGTTCCGCCTGTACGCCCAGCTCGGCGTGCGCGAATACCTGCTGGTGGATCTGGGCATACCGGAGGAAGCCCCGCAACCAGAGGATTTGCGGCTGGAACTGTTCCGTCTGCAGGACAACGGCAGCTACGCCTTGGCGGAAGCGGTAGCCTACGGTCCTCCCTACAAATCGATCCACAGCCAGGTTTGCGACACGTCCCTGCGCATTGGACCGCCGGTACCGGGAGCGTCCTTTCCGATTTTCCAGTGGTACGACGCGGATCAAGACCTCTGGCGCGACACACTCAGCGACAAGTTCGCCGAAGGGCGGGGGGCGGAGCGGCTGGCCATGGCCGTGGCGATGCTGGATTGGGTGTTGCCGGAGGCAACCGCGGTGCGGGCGCGCATCGTGCGCCACTGGCAACAGGCACCGCCGTCCCCCGACGTGGTCGACCGCCTGCGTACCGTGCAGGCGGCCCCCGACCGTTGGCGTGAACTGCTTGGCATTGCCGCCGACCGCGACATCGACTAACCTGCCCCGGCACCCCGCGAACGCACGTCGTCCAAGGACACACGGAACCAGTCGTAGTCCCCCAACCCCTGGGGCCATCGCCAGTTTGCCACCGGTGGTCACGGCGACCCGGGGATGCGCACCGTGGCGGAGCAACACGTGCCGTCATCGCAATCCCGAATGCGCCCCGGACAACCGCCGCCTTGGGCGCGGGACGGTGCTTGAGGTTGTGCCGGACTTGCCGCCGCTCTCGGTCCCGGCAACAGAGGCACTGGATGATCCCCCTTTCGGCCTGTCAGCCGAAGGCCAACTCCAAACTGCTGGTTCCCGGTCCCTGAATCGTTAGTGCCGAAGCCGGGTAGGGGGCACGGCAGAACGGGCTGTCCAAGTGCAGGCTGCCGGTGAGGTCCACCGGCTCACCAGCTACCGTGAGGGATGACGACAAACCACAGGACACCCTTTGGCCTTCCGCGTTTGCGATCGAGACCACATCGGAATCAACGGTCAGCGTGCCTTCCAGCCGTCCGCGAAAGCTGTTGAAGTCCTCGCCCGTTCCCTCGCCGCCCATCAGGCACAGCCAGGTGTTGTCCGCACCCGGCGAGCGGAGTTCCCTACCGGCACTGGGTCCGCTGGTGATCAGTTCCAGACCGTTGGCTGCATAGAGACCCAGCCAGCCCGTGCCGTGCCGGCCGAATGCCCAATGCTCCCGGATGTCAGTCTCCGCAAAGGCGTGGACCGGGAAGTGTGCGTGGGTGAAGCCAAGTTGGCCTGCATCACCGCCCCGATAGAAAGCCATCAGCACGTCCTGCCACTGGACCACCCTGGGCAGACGCGCATTGCCCCGCCAGAAGTTGCGCGGGACGGCATCGTTCGTACTCATGCTCGCGGGACCATTGACGTGCACCTTGGCAGCCACACCCAGCACGGCCTGCCAGACCAGTTCCCTGTGTCCCTGCTCTCCGACACGGTAGTCGGGCAGGCAACTCAGCATGCCGTCGGCCGTGCGCCAGGCGACTCGGTGGACTTCCTCGTCTCCGGTGTCCCCGGTACCCGGCTCACCGGCCCGGGCGTACCGTTCCCGCGACCAAATGGCATCCGGCACGAACAGACCCAGCTCGCGAACCACGGCAGGAGCTTCATAGTCCGATCTGGCCAAGGTCACGGGCGCTTCGATGTGCCCGTTGGGCGTGCCCAGACCCCAAGCCGCGTAGGCTACCGGCGCCAAAGCTCCGAGCCGTGCATCCAGGATGCTGTCCGTATCCGCGCCGGTGGCCGCCAAGCCGTACACACCCCGGTAGGAGCCACAGGCGATGCCAAAGAGAATACGGTCCATCAGCATCAGGGACAGATTTGCCAGATCCTCGTCGCCGCAACCTTCCGCCAGGCAACTGCACGCCAGCAGGATCAAGCTCTGCTCGACCTCCGATTCACATCCCCCGAACCCGCGTGCCAGGCGGTTCAACATCCACGCCTGTACCAGGGATGTCCCTTCCCTAACCAAGTCCGAGCCCAACCTGCCGCCAAATCCGGCAAATGCAGCGAACGGGTCCTGCAAGCCGGCCAACACCTGACAGACGCACGCCAGGAAACCGCGGACAGGGCAGGGTTCCACCCCATCGATGGCAGTGGATGGCAGGTACCGACTCCAGCAGCCGTCCAGGATGGCCAAGCCCTCGTGATCCCGCCGGGCTTCCAAGTCACGGCCCATCTGCCAAAGTACGAGGAAAGCGGTTTCCGCGTCGGCGGAACCCTCCGAGAGGGTGCGGATGCAGTCCTCCAGCAATCGTCGATCCGGTTCCTCGCCCGGGCGTTGAAGCACCGCCAGTTCGCGGCAGGGATGGCTCTGATGGCGAAAGGCCGCCTGCAACAGCCGCTGAATCCGATCCTCGTCCTCCTGCTCCGGGGTCTGCTCAAACACGTGGTCGATTACATACGCATCCTGGATGCACTCGACCCGCTGGTTCTCCTCGTAGTACTCCTGCATGTGCGGCTTGACCGTCAGCCGATAACGGCCGTCGGGGCCGGTGAAGTCCATGTTGAGGGCGTGTTCGGTTCCCGCCTTGACTTCCGTCTGCATCACCTCCACGTAGGTGGCTCCGCCCGGCCGGCGCAGGTTGATGCCCAGAATGGCCGTCCGGTCGTAGTCGGAAGGCCAGCTCAGTGTGATTGGATCGGTCCGGGAATAGACATGGCGATCCAGGGCAAAATCGCCAATGACGGCCTCAAGACCCAAACGCCGCTCTGGATCGACAGCGGTTGGCAGGTTGATTTTGGCACTGCCCACGTGCGGTTCCAGGCGAGCGGACAGGAAACCGGGCCAGGCACCGCAGACAAAGGTACGAAGTTCCAGGAACAGCCGCAGCGTACCTTCATGGCGGGGCAGGGCAAACCGAAACCGCTCTGATGAACCGTCCCCCTCCAGGCACTCGGCCTCAACCTCGCGACCGTTGGCCCACAAGGTCACCTTGCCGGCTGCTTCCACCACCAGTGCCAACTTGGACTGGTGACCGGGCAGGACTTCGGCATACAGCCAATAACGGCGCATGACCGGTTCGGCGTGGGTGTCCGCCAAATCCAAGCGGTGATCGGCCAAACTACGCCGATACATCCAGCGGTGGGTCTCGGATCCAACCTGCAACGGCGGTTCCCACTCCACCGGATGGGTGAACGTCTCCAAGTAACTCGGCTCTGGGAGGGCCGAGGACGAGTAGTTATCCTGGGATCTGCCTATAGGCATCCAATCCTGATCGGCCGGACCGGCCACCAACCAGTGGTCAACATAGCCATCTGGTGTCACCCTGTAGCGAATGGTGTTTACATGCATGTAGTTGGCTCTCGGACGAACAAACCTTTAGGCAGAAATCAGTTCACGCAGGGAAAGTCCGACTCTGTCGGAACATGTGCAACGACAGGCTTCATATCCGGTCTCGGAATCATGACCAATCCTCCCCCCTTGAAGGCTGTGAACATTGGTACCACAATATGTTAAGCGGCCGGTTGCGTGCACCGCCGCCAGGTGGGCGGACCAGGACGCAAGGACTGCGGGGATGAGGACTTCCGGCGGCGGTGGAGCGGGGGCGGACATGGCAACACCGGAACAGGGACACCTGTAGACATCGCCATGCTGTCCCCAGGGCTTTACAACTGTGATAGATGCGCAAGGGCAACTTTGCCCCCCGGGAATACAGCGGTGCATCAGGGACATGAAGGCCAACTTGACGGAGATCAAGGCCGACACCGTGACGTTCCGGGGCCGCCGCCACATCGTGAACTGGAACGTGGGGAATACGTACAAGGACCCGGCATTCTTGAGCCAAACATGTCGCCACCAATCAATACTTCAGCAGGTACGAGACGGGCACGGCAGGCACCATCATCGAGCTGCACTGGCCGGGTCAGACCAAGGCCGTGGTCCTCAACACCAACGAATTTGAGTACATCGCCATGCGCGATACGCCCATGAAGGTGGTGGGGCGCTGGGACGACGTGGAGTTTCCGGACGGCCTCAAGGACCAAGCGGTACTATGTGATGGAGGTCGGCGGCTAGGTCCGCTCAAACGTGCCTTGGCGGTACATCTCCTGCATACGCTCCAGCTCCGCATCCACGTCCTCTCTGGTCGGATAGTCTTCGGCGTCGTCACCGTCGAAGTAGGCGCCGAGCACCTTCGCCTGCGCTTCCGCGCGCGTGGGCGGGTCGCCGGGCTTGATGATCTCGCCAGGCATGTCGGCGAATTTGTGATTGACGTCGTTCTCGGGGGTAAGGATCTTCTCCTCGCCCTTGGGGGTGGTTACCTTGATCGGGGCCATGAGCACCTCCGATTGGATAGGCGGCCGGCCATTGTACCCGGTGCCCGTTAGCAGCGGACACCGTAGGCTTTCAGGCCGGCAATTAGTCTGGCTCCCTATCAGATTCACAATCGTTGGTCGCGAATACACCATAGCGAACAGCCAGTTCCGGCTCGGCTGCCGGGGTGGACCACACTTGATGGATTTCCAGAACCTTGCGGCCCAATTCCTGGCATTGGGCAACGAGGGTATCCCAGTCCGGCAGGTCCTCCGGGTGGCGAAGGCGAAATCGCTGATCCCAGTGATTGAGCGTCTTCTTCAGGTCACGGGGAGCCGGGTGAGACAGACGCCAGCCCATCTCGTACAGGAATGACAGGGATTTCTGCGTACCGTCGTGCGACCACGCTGCATGAGGCCGCATGCGGTAGCGTTGTTCCAGCGGTATCAAAGCCCGGAACAGTTCCGGGTCTTCCAACTCGCCGGACAAGGCATGGCAATCGGCATAATCGCGGGCCATGTTGCGGAACAGAAGCAGGTAACTCTTGATCCGGAGAATCTCGAACAGGGTAGGCAAACGCAAAGTCAAGTTTCGAAGACGATAGGTCTGCACTTCCAGTGGAACATGTTGTCTTACGCGCCCATCATCCATCAATGTGATCTCAATACCATCCATGCGTCCCAGAATGGTATGTTGCCCGCGCACAATTTCCGTAGACCAGCCCGCCAATGCTTCCAGGCGAGCCAACACCTCGGTGCAGCGCCGGGGAAGATCAGACATCAGGTGATCCGCATCCCGTGAAGTGCGGTAGGGTGCATAGATACCGACCGCTGTGCCTCCGACCAGGAATGCCTCCGGAATGGCGGACTGCAGTTTGGCCGCCGCTTCGAGCACCCGATTCCAGCGTTCAAGTTCCTGCGGCGTCAACGGCACGGGCATGATCAAGGAACTCTTGGTAATCCTCCGCCGCCCAAGGATGATCCAGCATCAGTGGCGCAAAGCGCAACACTTCGGCCCGCACTGCCGAATCATCCTGGATTGCCTGCCAGAGACGGGCTTTGTTCTCCGTGCTGCCTTTCTCGATGTAACGAGAAATCACACGGGCATTGCGCATGCCATCCTTCACGGATAGTACTCCTGCAACATCGGCCCGCGCCATCTCGAATAAGCCGGGTTCATCAATGGTGACCACCAGAGGCTCGAGGTTTTGCAACGCGTCCCGCGAAAAGCTGTGTCTGCGGGCGAAGGCACGAAGATTGGCCTCGGTCCAGACGTGGCCACGGGCGGTGCGCTTGCCGACGGCGTTCATGCGCCGGGCCACTTCGGCCACGGAGCAGGTGGAATACCAACCGTATGCCTTAAGCGAGCCACACGTCTTGCGGACCTGTTCGCTCTGTGTGCGACTGTTCATCGCATCCTTGCCTGTCTACGTCTGTCAACCAGCCATTCTACCCGGTATTCACATGCAGTTGTGGTTGGGCAGGACATGGATTCGGAACAATCGCACTCCATCAGGCAGGATCCTGACAAGCCTGTGCCACTCCAGCCGGCACCGGCCACCCGCCAGACAACGCCGCGCTGACCATGTTGAAACTCACGGACTGGTGGTGCCCCTTGGACAACCCTGTGCTACCACTACCCAAGAAAGGTCTGCGTGCCAGGCCGCAGGCCTCCCGGCCGGACTGTGTGGCCCCGGGGGACTGCCGGTCCAGAGGGGTAGGCACCTCCTCGATGTCCACGGTGGCCAGCAGGAAGATTTCCAGCTCCCGGCAGGTGGCGCGGGCCATGCCGCTCCAGAACCAGCCCAGGCCCAGGTCTTGCCTCCGCTCTTGGGCACGAAGCTGGCGTCCAGGACCAGCAGCTCCTGACCGGTAGTGACCGTGGCACCTCCAAGGCGGCCACGACCAGGCGGTCGAAAGGGAAGCACCGCGCGAACCAGCGCGCATGGGTGTGCGCCGACCAGCCGACGCAATGCTCGAGGTTGATGAAGTTGACGCGCTTCGGCAGCCACTGCAGTAGTTCCACCAGGTGGGCGAAGTGGTCCGTCTGCGGTTTGCCGCAGGGCATCAATGCGATTATATTGTGCAGCAATTGCCTGGGAACCCCCTGTCGTTGGTGTTGTAGTTACATCAACGATAGTAGACCCCGTGCTATTCCCTTTGGAAACCGGAGCGTGTCCCTTATTTACCTTCCCATCATGCCGACAGCACCGCCAAACCCGGAAATGAAGCGGAAAACCGGCTCGAAACTATCCGAACCATAGTACCTCATAAGCCTATCATGCCACTAACATTATTGAAAAAATCAAAATCGCAGAAATTACAAAAGCCAAAACAGAACATCCGGTATTGCTAGGAGAAGTGCTAGGTTGAGCAGCACTTTTTCTTTTTGACTGGTGAGATTCTGGACTAGTTGATGTCTTTGCACTCCTGTTAGATTTACGCCGAACTGTAGCAGTTGAAGACGAAGTGCTAGTCTTTCTGTTTGCCGTACGTTTGGGCCTAGACACCGATCGACGAGAAGTGCTTCTATCACCATAGGAAACATCAGGGTTACAAGACTGATTGTATTTATGCTTAAAATGTCTTTGGATGCCAGGCATTTCATAAACCACGAGCTCCCCTCTGCAATCGGGGCAATACACATCCTTTAGTTCAACCCTGTGTTTCCCATTCATTTGAATTGCATTGGGTGCAACTCGAACACCATTTTTTGTAATTCCGTACGGAACCTTAAGGTCGCCTTGCTTTTGATAATCAATTGATCGTAACTATTCAGGTACTGGTGCAGGGGCACACCGGGTGCCTGTGCCGGTCGGG
>CAZMKQ010000141.1:0-10940 GCA_964566955.1 uncultured Caldilineaceae bacterium
CATGACTTCCCGCATGAAGGTCTGATCCACGCCCTTGATGCGAAAACAGAGTGAATCGGTAAGCATGCCCACCAAGAGGCACTTCTTGGCGTTGGCGGACAGCGGCCGGCCCAGGGCCTCCGCCAACTGCAGGACCAGATTGCAGGTGGACAGGCACGATGCATCCACCCAGTTGAGGCCCGGCGTTCCGAACTGTTCATTGGTTGGATGATGATCAATCACGAGCCAGGGCAGTTGCTTCAACCGTTCCAGATTCTGAAACCCGCCAATGCGATCGACGCTGGAACAATCCGCAATTACCACCAGGTCAAACGATCCCTGGATCCGATCCGGGGTGCGAACACCCTGATACCCCGGCAGGAACCGGTACGTCTGGTCCGGGGGACCGTCGATCCCGGTCACCACCTGCTTGCCCGCTGCCTCGAGAATCCAACGCAGGGCGAGCAGGCTGCCATACGCATCCCCGTCCGGGTCCCGGTGTGCCAGGCACAAAATGCGGTCAGCGTCGGCCAGAACGGCGGGCACTTGCCTAGGCATCATCGTCGGCATGATCCAAGTCCAGACTGTCCAGCAGATCCAGGACGCGCCGGGCCGACCGCGCATCCCGGTCATAATCGAAGCGCAGATCCGGCACCCGCTGCATCACTTGGCGCTCCGCCAGTTCCCGCCGGCACCAGCCCCGCGAACGGCGCAGGGCCTGGAGCACGTTCTCCTCCGAAACCGCTTCGTCGTCATGGGTCACCTTGACCCTGATGTTGCGCCGATCCCGCGAAAGCTCAACCCCGCGGACCCGTACGGTTTCCAGGGCCGGATCCTGGAGTTCCTGCTCCACCAGGGCCACGATCTCGGTGCGCACGAGCCCGGCCAGTCGGGCTTGGCGAATGGTCGGCATCAGGCAACGGGAGCCTGGCACTCCTCGTACACTTCAATCAGATCGCCGTCGCGGAAGCTGTCGACATCCTCCAGCCGGATGCCGCAATCCTGTCCGGACTGCACGGTGTCCACCCGGTCGCGGAAACGGCGCAGTTCCGTCACCCGCGTCAGCCGCTCGGGCTGTCCGGGACGCAGGAACTTGACCAGCGCATGGTTGCGGACAATCCCGTCGATCACAATGCAGCCGGCGGCCACGCCGCCCTTAACCGGAAACTCCTGGCGAACCTGAGCCTGGCCAATCACGACTTCTTCGAACTTGGGCGCCAGCATGCCGTTCAGGGCCTTCTCAACATCCTCGATCAGGTGGTAGATGATGTCATAGGTTCGGATGTCCACGCCCGACGTGCGGGCCCGTTGTTCCGCAGTCGGTTCGGAGGATACGTTGAAGCCCAGAATCACGACGGGCGCCGTGCTGGCCTCCGCCAGCATCACGTCGTTTTCGGTGACGTTGCCCACAGCCGACCGGAGCACTTCGATCTGGACCTCGGGGTGGTTGATACCCTCCAGCGACGACACGACCGGATCCAGGCTGCCCTGGACGTCCGCCTTGACCACAGCCTGCAGCTTCTTGACATCCTCGTCGTCGCCTTTGTCCAGCAGGGCCATCAGATCCTCAAGGGTTTGAGGCTGGACCGTCTCGTCCGGCCGGACGCTCTGGCGTTCGGCGATGCGGCGGTTGATCAACTGCTCAGCCTTCTTCTTGCTGCCGACGACATTGAACATCTCGCCGGCTTCCGGTGGATCCGAGATCCCCAGAACCTGAACCGGAGCCGAGGGACCGGCCTCCTTGATGCGCACACCGTCCTGATCGGACATGGCCTTGATGCGCCCCCAGGTCTCGCCGATGACCACGGTGTCGCCCTGCCGCAGGGTGCCGTTCTGCACCAGGATATTCGTCGTAATGCCTTGTTGGCGATCGACATGGGCCTCGAGTACCGTGCCGGCCACCTGCCCCTTGGGATTGGCCATCGGAGCCAGGTCGTCCGTCATCAGGAGAATGGTGTCCAGAAGGTCGTCGATGTTGTCTCCGTTAAGGGCACTAACGGGGATCATGTGCACATCGCCGCCCCAGTCGGCCGGCGTAAGGCCGGTATTGGACAACTGGGACATAACGTTGTTGACATTGGCGTTGGGCCGGTCGACCTTGTTGACGGCCACAATGATGGGCACCGTAGCCGCCCGGGCGTGGTCGATGGCTTCTTGGGTCTGGGGCATCAGGCCGTCGTCGGCCGCCACCACCAGAATGACCAGGTCCGTCACCTCCGCGCCGCGGGCACGCATCTGGGTAAACGCCTGGTGACCGGGGGTATCAATGAAGGTGATGCGGACTTCCTCGTCGTCGGAGGGATGGACCACCTGATAGGCGCCGATGCTTTGCGTGATGCCGCCCGCTTCCGTATCCACCACACTGGACTTGCGAATGGCGTCCAGGAGCGTGGTCTTGCCGTGGTCCACATGTCCCAGAACGGTGACCACGAGCGGACGCGGCTCAAGGCTGTCTTCCGGCTCGGCCGCCCAAATGCCCTGCATGCGGCTGCGCACCTTGTGGCTGACGGCAGGAACGGGTTCGTCCGCGGGTTCCGCCTCCTCCGACGGCTCCACGGCGTCGTCACCGTGGGCCCGGAGATCAATGCCCAGCTCCTCGCACACCAATGTCGCCAGATCCCAGTCAATCTCGGCCGAAATCGGCTTGTATTGGCCATAGTAGACAAGTACCTTCAACAAATCCATGGAACTGCGGTTCACAGCCCCCGCCAGGTCCTGGACCACAATCGGACCCTCGTCCAGGTAGACGACTTCCATTTCTTCGCTGTTGGCAGCCAAACCATCGTCGCTCATGCTCTGTTCATCCTATCTCTTGCTTCCGCCGACACCCGCAGTCCGAAAACGGCCGCGGGCAATGATGCGTTCCATCGGGCGAGGATCCCTACCCCTCCCCCGTGAGGTCCGGCGTCGCCTCTGCCGCCGGAAGGGAACGGGCCCATTCCTCCAGCCGAATCCTGTCCGTCGGCGTCAGACTGGTCTTCAGTGCCGTCTCGACCGGCAGCCGGCCCTTGCCCGCACGCGCGCGATCCAACCCCATGGCCCGCGTCCCACAGGCGCGGCTGGCGTGGATGTAGGCGCCGCGACCGTTCATTTTTCCCTTGGGGTCCACCAACACCCCTTCCGGAGTCCGCACCAGCCTGACCAGCGTGCGCTTGGCCTGCACCCTACGGCAGGCGATGCACGTCCGCTGGGGATGGCGGCGGGGACGCCGCATTCGTGAATTGGACACTGTCACCCTATTCGTCCATGAGATCTTCATAGCGTCGGGCATCCGGTGAATCCCCGCGCCTTGGTTCCCGCCGCTGGCCACGACCGCCTGTTTCGGATTCATCTTCATCCACAGGCGCCGCCTCCGCTTCCATGTAGCCGGCCAGGAGTTCCGCCGGGACCTCAATCTCGTCGAGATTGAGTGGGCCGCTGCGCCCTTCGGCCTTCCGGCGGGCGCGCAGCATGTCGGCGGTCATGGGCGTTGCGGGTTCCTCGGGAACGGCGGGTTCGTCAACCTCCGGCTCCGGTTCGTCCAGGCCGGATTCCTTGCGTTCGGTATATTCCTCGTAGGACATTTCGCTGAGGGCCTTCTGGGCCGCCTGGCGGAAAATGTCGTCTGCCTCCTCGCCTGTGGACGGCTCCAGCGACGGCAGTTGCTCCTGCGCCTCCCGCCACTTTTCCTCGAAGACATCCACCTGCGGCTGGTCGCTGCGCGTGCGTTGGAGTGCGTCCTGCAGGATGTCGGGGGAATCCTGTTCCGACAGACGCTTGGCGGCCAGGTCCAGCGGATCCAGGCCGGGTGCCTGTTTTTCGGCCAGGCGGCGGTTGGCCGTGGCCAGTTCATCGTGCTTCATCATGTTCTGCTGCAGCTCGAACAGATCGATGCCCTCGGCCTGGGCGTCGCTTTCACTCTTGATGTCGATGCGCCATCCGGTCAGGCGGGCGGCCAGCCGTGCGTTCTGCCCGGACTTGCCGATGGCCAAACTCAACTGGTCGTCGGCCGCAACCACCGTGGCTGTCGGGTGCTCGCCTTCCTCGTGCAGGATGACACCGGTCGCCTTGGCGGGACTGATGGCATTGACGATGAAGGTGTGCGGCTCATCGCTCCACTCCACCACATCGATGCGCTCGCCGGCCAGCTCGTTGACAATGTTCTTGATGCGGCTGCCCTTCATGCCGACGCAGGCGCCGACCGCGTCGATGTGTTCAATCGTGGCAATGACGGCCACCTTGCTGCGCGCGCCCGGTTCGCGCACGATGTTCTTGATCTCGATGGTCCCTTCGCGCAGTTCGGGGATTTCCTGCTCCAGAAGCCGGCGCAACAGGTTGCGGTGCGTGCGGCTGAGCTTGACATAGGGACCGCGGTTGTCCTTCTCCACCCGTTCCACGTACAGCTTGACGTAGTCGCCGCGCCGCAACCGGTCGTTGGGGATTTGCTCGTCGCGCTTGAGCACGAACTCCGAACGATCATTCATGGTCACGGCCACGGTCTTGGCATGGGCATCCACGCTGCGCACCTGGGCACTGACGACCTCGCCCACCCGATCCTTGAACATCTGGTAGATGATGTCCCGCTCCGCTTCCCGGATCCGTTGCAGGATGACCTGCTTGGCGGTCTGCACGGCAACCCGGCTGATGTCCTCCGGATAGAACTCGATGCGCACCAGATCCCCGATTTCTACCTCGCCGTAGGCCTGGGCATCCGACTCGCTGATCATGGTCCTGTCATCGAACAGGCCGTCGGTCAATTCGTCGTCGCCGATCACTTCCTTTTCGGCGAACATCTGGAACTCGCCGGTGTGGCGATCCATGCTGGCGACAACGTTCGACAGCACGCCATCCTTGTTCTTGTAGGTGGACACGAGGGCGGCCTCGATCGCCTCGAAAATGATGTTGGCATCCAGGCCCCGCTCGGCGGCAACGGCCTTGATTCCGGCTACCAGTTCCTTGTTCATCGCCTTCCTGCTTCCCCGGCTGTGAACCAGCCTTCGCGAAACACCCTCTTACAAAGAAAAAGCGGGAGAACTCCCCCACTTGCAGCATCTTTCAACTCCGGACAGCCCGAAAGCCAACCGGCCGGGTGCAGTTTTTTGGCGGGCAGGGCCGAAGCCCCTGTCTCGCCGGGGTACACCCGCGGGCTGATTATAGCACCGGCGTTCAATGGGGCAAGTTGACGTTTCGCCCATTCCGGGCACATGCCGGGATTGAGCGCACGGCCGCCAACCCGGTTACACCGTTCCCGGCAACACCCCAATCAGAACCAACCCCACAACCAGACACCAGGCTGCAAACACCCACAGCGTGCGGTGCCGCAGATAGGCCAGCAGCACCTTGATGGCCAGCCATCCGGCTGCCGCACTGGCCAGGAAACCAACGGCCAGGGCGGCGATCAGTACCAAACCCTCGCCGGACGCCGTCAAGTCCCCGCCCAGGAGTTCCTTGGCCCCTGCGGCCGCGATGACGGGCGCGCCCAGCAGAAAGGCGAAACGGGCGGCACCGGCCCTGTCCAAGGTCAGAAACCGTCCCGTTGCCATCACCGCGCCGCTGCGGCTAACTCCGGGGATGAGGGCCACAGCCTGCGCCAGTCCCATGGCTGCGGCATCCTTCCAGCCCATCTCCTCGATGTAGCGCGTGTGTTCCCGGCGCCAAGCCACCAGTTCGCCTCCGCCAAGCAGGCAGGCGGTCCCGATCAAGCCCCACGCCGCCAGGACCGGTTTGTCCAACATGTCCGAGACGAAGGGTTCCACCACCAAGCCGGCAATGCCGGCCGGGATTGTCGCCAGCAGGAGGAACCATCCGTCCCTGGCCGCGTAGTCAACCATGCGTCGCTCGCGCAGCGAGCGGAACATCCCGGTCAGGATCGTCGCCATGTCCTTGCGATAGGCCAGCACCAGGGCCGTCAAGGTCCCCAGATGCAGCACGGTTAGCATGAGCAGGGACGGTGTTGGCCACCCCAGGAGGGCAGGCAGCAGCACGAGGTGCCCGCTGCTGGAAACCGGAACAAAATCGGTCAGGCCCTGGACAAGGCCCAGGATCAGGGCCTGAACCCGTTCATGGTCAAGAAACACGGGCATGGTTCCCGCCTATCGGTGCCTGGTTTCCTGACTGGCCAGCCACAGGCGGCGCTGCACGTGCCGGGCAGCCTGGTCCGCAATGCGGTAGCGGCCACGGAACTCTGCGCGAAACGCATCCAGGTCTCCGCGACCGATGGCGTCGCGCAGGTCCTGCATCAGGTTTTGCATAAAGAAGACATTGTGCAGCGTACACAGCCGCAAGGCAGAGACCTCGCGGCAACGGACGAGATGGTGAAGGTAGGCCCGCGAGCAGGTACGGCAGGTGTAGCAGCCGCACCCGTCTTGGATCGGGGCGGCATCCTCGGCGTGGGCGGCGTTGCGCAGGTTCAGGCGTCCCTCGGGATGCAGAACCGCGCCGTTGCGCGCCAGCCGGGTCGGCATCACGCTGTCGAACAGGTCAACCCCGAGCCAAACCGCCTCGACCACGTCCTCCGGGGCCCCCACGCCCATCAGGTAGCGCGGCCGGTCCTCGGGCAGAGCCGGACAGGTGAACTTCAAGGTGCGGTACATCTCCTCCTTGGTCTCACCCACGGCCAACCCGCCGATCGCGTAGCCGGCGAAGTCCATGGCAGCCAAAGTCGCCGCACTGCGCAGACGCAGATCCTCGAACACCCCGCCCTGGACAATGCCGAACAGGGCCTGGTCCGGCCGCCTGTGGACCGTACGGCACTGGTGGGCCCAGCGGTGAGTCACCTCGAGGGCGTGCAGCAGGCCGTCGCGGTCCCGCGGATCCGCACACTCGTCCAGCACCATGGCTATATCGGAACCCAGGGCTTCCTGAATTTCAACGGCCAGTTCCGGGGTGTACCGCACCGTCCGACCGTCCAGGTGGGACTTGAATACAACGGCATCGTCCTCAACCCGGCGCTGGTGGGCCAGGCTGAACACCTGGAACCCGCCCGAATCGGTCAGGACGGAACCGGACCAGCCCATGAACCGGTGCAACCCGCCCAACTCCGAGATACGCAGATGCCCCGGTCGCAGAAACAGATGGTAGGCGTTGGCCAGGAGCCAACGCGTTCCGGTTGCGGCCACGTCCCGCATGTCCAAGGTCTTGACCGCGGCCTGGGTCGCGACCGGCGCCCAGGCCGGAGTCTCCACGGTCCCGTGGGCTGTTTCCAGCCGGCCGCGCCGGGCCTGTCCACACGTGGCCCGGACCTGAAAGGGAACCCTAAAGGTCACCGCGTGGCCGCCGATTTTGTTGGTTTTGCACAGTTGTCCTTCCGGCCCATTGTTCAACTTTGCGGGCCATGCCAATTTATACTTGATCTGCCCGTTTGCCGCGCCAATGCGAGGAAAGTGCCAGAGTGCTTGAGGAAATCCAACGCCAGCGCAGGCGTTTCAACCGCGCCTACGAAGTGTTGAACCAGCTTCCGTTCCCGGATGTGACCTGCGACGAGTTGAGAGACCTGCACAACGATGTCAGCGAATACGATGTCAGCACCATCAAGTTCATTCAGGAGCACGGCAACAGGCCTCCGATGCCGCTGGAAGAGGATGCAGGCCTGAGCGATTCCCTGTCGAATTTCAAGGCCCGATTGCCGGCCGAGATAGAAGGCCGAAGGGATCTGCTCGCCTACAAGCGCAAGGTTGACTCGTTGATCAGGGAATACAATCGGCTCTCCAGCCTGTTGACCGAGGCCGGTTGACGCAAGTCGGACCGTCCGGCAGCGTGTTCACGCAGGCCGGGGATTGAGAACAGCCCATTACGTCCGCATCAAGGCCACGCAGGCCTCCCGCCGGCAACAGCCCGGCGGATGGTCCATGACGAATCCGGTCGCCTGCATGAAGGCGTAACAGACGGTCGGTCCCGTGAACCTGAAGCCAGCCTCCTTCAGGGCCCGCGACATCGCCTCCGCCTCCGGCGACGTGGTGGGATAGGAGCCGTCGATCAAGGGTTGCCCGCCTGTCCAGCGGAACAGCCAAGGACGAAAGGCCCCCTCGCGGTCCACAAGATTCAGGTAGGCCCGTGCGTTGTTGACGGCTGCGCGTATTTTGGCGCGGTTGCGAACAATCCCCGCATTGTCCATGAGTTCCGCAATCCGCCGCTCGTCGTAACGGGCCATACTGACCGGATCAAAGCCGTCGAACGCCTCCAGGAAGGCCGGCCGCTTGTCAAGGATCACGCGCCAGGACAGGCCTGCCTGGAAGGTGTCCAGGATGAGCTTGCCGAAGAGGGCCACGTCGTCATGCACCGGCACGCCCCACTCCTCATCGTGGTATGCCCGCAGGCTGGCGCTGGCATTTGCCCATGTGCACCGCGGGACGCCATCCGGGCCAACCGCTACCAGATCATTCATGTGGCGGCACCCCGCCCTCCAACTCCGGTCACCATGGCCACACCTCCCAGTGTCAACGCGACCCCGGCCAAGGTGGCAGGAGTCGGGGATTCCGAGAACAGCACCGCGCCCAGCACCACAGCGAACACGACTTCCTGCATGGCTATCAGGTTGACCACCGTGGCACTGGTCAGTCGCAGGGCCGCGTTGTAGAGGGTGTGGCCCGCAGCCATGGGCAACAACCCGGCCCCAACCACGCTTGCCCAGGCGGCACCCGACACGGATCCCGGCACAAAGGCAACGGCTGCGAACGGCAAAGCCATCACTCCGGCTACCAGATATACGCTGCCGGCGTAGGCCAGCAAACCCATGTCCGCCCCGCGCCGGCGTCCCGCCAGCGAATAGAAGGCGAAGGTAATCGCACACACCACGGCCCAGGCATCCCCAATCAGCATCCCGGGCGAGAGCATCGGTTCAAAGCCGGTCAACATCGCCAAGCCGGCCAGGGCCAGCCCTACGCCGAGCCATTGCAGGCGGGACAACGCTTCCCCAAACAGCAACCAGGACAGAACCGCAATCACCGGCACCGACAAATAGACCAGCGTGATGGCGTGGGCCAGCGATGTGCGGTTGATGGCCGCCACATAACTAAGGAAATGAACACTCAGGCACGCCCCCGAGAACGTGATCAGTCGCCAGTTCCGCTTGAGCTGGAACGGCTCCCTGCGCAGGACCGCCACCGCCAGGACCACGACACCGCCGATGATCAGCCGACCGCCGGCCACGAGACCTTCGGGCAATTCGGTAACGGCAACCCTGGCCAGCACCGGGCTGGTGCTGAACACGAGTGCCGCCGCCGCGGCATACACCACTCCCTTCGGCCTGGAGTCAGGCATCGGGCGATGGCTACATGGGGGAGTCGGCTCGGGCTAAAAACCTGTGTTAAAGACCGATGCGACGCCTCCCAGCACCATGCTGGCAATGATCAGAACGGCCGCCACCGTCATCGCGATCTGGCCCTTGGTCAACTTCTGCTGTCTCTTTTTCACGGCGATGTCCCGAATGGAGGTCCCGCACCCGGCCAGACGAACGGAAACGGCTCGCCGGACCAGGGTCAGTGTAACGCAATCACGGCACGCACAAGACCAGTTGAAGCACCCCGTCCGACGGCACTGTTTCAGTTTCGTTGATGTTGGTTCGCGGCCGGCAAGGATGAAGGGGCCCATGTCTGGTTACATTCGTTCCACACCGAACCGGGTCCGGGTGGACTTCATGGACAACCCGCCGCTACCGTTGTATCCGACCCACGGATGAAACAATACAAGGTTGGGACAACACGCCTGGCAGGACCTCCAGGGAAGGCCCCCGCGCCCGCCACCTTCCCCACCGGGGAGCCGGACATGGAGGGGTGCAGCCGATGGGCATGGCCGACGTGCGGGTGTCCCGGCCGCACATGCGGACCGGGACCGGCATTCGGTACCGGTGGTCAGTCTCCGTGTCCGGCCCGGTGTCGACATGGGACCGGGACCGTGGAAGCCGGATCGCCTTCCAACCAAGCGAAGACATCCACGCCTGGCGCCCATGTGCTCCCCGCAGCCGCGGGGACAGTCCTGTCCCCGCGGCGTGCTTGCAGCGCATCAGCGTATGGGAACACCGCTGAGATCGCCGTGGGTCTGGACGTAGTTGCCATGCACCCAACCGGTGACGGTACTGCTGAAGCGGATCTGCCACCAGGTCGGGGTGGCGGCATCCTTGCCGAGGATGTCGTAGCGGGTGGTGGAGCCGCCGGGAATGGTGCCCACCTTGCCATGGGAGGTGCCGGCACCGGAGCGCACGTTGAGCCCGAATGTGGTTGAGGCCTTGAGGCTCAGTTGCGGGCCGGGGTTCCAGGTCACGGTCAGCCCGGAGAGGTTGCCGTGGGTCTGGACGTAGTCCTTGTGCACCCAGCCGGTGACGGTGGCGCTGAATTGGATCTGGTACCAGGTGGCCGTGGCGGCATCCTTGCCCAGGATGTTGTAACGGGTGGTGGAGCCGCCGGTGATGAAGCCCACCTTGCCGTGGGCGGTGCCCGGTCCGGAGCGCACGTTGAGGTTGGCCGTGGTGGTGGCCTTGAGGCTCAGTTGCGGCGTGGGGTTCCAGGTCACGGTCAGCCCGGAGAGGTTGCCGTGGGTCTGGACGTAGTTCCCGTGCACCCAGCCGGTGACGGCGCTGCTGAAGCGGATCTGGTACCAGGTGGCCGTGGCGGCATCCTTGCCGAGGATGTCGTAGCGGGTGGTGGAGCCGCCGGCGATGGTGCCCACGAGACTGTGGGTGGTGCCCGGTCCGGAGCGCACGTTGAGGTTGGCCGTGGTGGTGGCCTTGAGGCTCAGCCGGGGCGGATTCCAGGTGACGGCAAGGCCGTCCAGGCTGCCGTGGGTCTGGACGTAGTCCTTGTGCACCCAGCCGGTGACGGCGCTGCTGAACCGGATCTGGTACCAGGTGGCCGTGGCGGCGTCCTTGCCCAGGATGTCGTAGCGGGTGGTGGAGCCGCCGGCGATGGAGGCGACCCGGGCGTGGGAGGTGCCGGGTCCGGAGCGCACGTTGAGGCCGGCCGTGGTGGTGGCCTTGAGGCTCAACTGCG
>CAZMKQ010000142.1:0-8174 GCA_964566955.1 uncultured Caldilineaceae bacterium
GCATCATGTCAAGCACCACGCCGACCACAATCAGCAGGCCGGCACTCGAAATCAAGAGCGTGCTCTGGCCACCGCTCACCGCGCCGCCGCCGAACACCAGGCCCACCAGAAAGGGCAGGATGGCAATGAAACCCAGGAACACCGCGCCAAAGAAGGTGATGCGCGAAAGCACCCCCTGGAGGTACTCGGCGGTGCGGGGGCCGGGACGCAGGCCGGAGATGAAGCCGCCCTGCTGGCGCAGCGTGTTGGGCAGGTCCTGCTGTCGGAACATGACGTCGGCGTAGAAATAGGTGAACGCCACCACCAGCAGGAAGTAGGCCAGCCAGTAGGCCCAGTTGGACGGGGACATGATGTTGGCCACCACCGCCGCGGCCTGTCCGAGCCACCCGCTCGAGGTGGTCATGAAAGAGGCCAGCGTACTGGGGAAGATCAGCAGGCTCTGGGCGAAAATCAGGGGAATCATGCCCGTGCTGTTGATTTTCATGGGGATGTAGGACGATTGTCCGCCCACCACCATCTGCCGGTTGCCGCGCATGGCGCGCACCCGTCTTCCGTACTGCACCGGAATGCGTCGCTGCCCCTCGTTGACCCAAACGATGAGGGCAATCGTGAGGATGGTGATGATGGTGAAAATCACCAGCAGGTCCCAGCGTCCGGACACCACAATCTGCCGGACCTGCTGGGGCAGGCTGGCCACAATGCCGGCAAAAATGATCAGGGACACGCCGTTGCCGATGCCCTGCTGCGTCAGCAGCTGGCCCAGCCAGACGGCAAACATCGTGCCGGCGGCCATGCCCACCACGATGGTCAGGGAGGACAGCAGACTGGAACCGGAGAAGCCCCAGTTGGTGAATATGGGCACGCCCCCGCCGAACGACGAGTTCAGCAGCGTCGCCTGGCCCACGGCGTACACGATGGCAAGCGGGATGGTCAGGTAGTAGGTGAACTTGTTGATTTGTGCCCGGCCGCGTTCGCCTTCCCGACTCAGTTCCTGCAGCTGCGGCACCATCGGCACCAACAGCTGCATGATGATGGACGACGTAATGTACGGATAGACCCCAAGCGCCATCACGCCCATCTGGGCCAGGGCGCCGCCGCTGAAGAAATTGAGCATGTTGAGCAGGATGTTCGGATCCTGCGTGAACAGCTGGTCCAGCGCGGCCGCATTGACGCCCGGCAGCGGAATGTGGGCGCAGAGCCTGTAGATCACCAGGATGCCGATCGTAATCAGCAGCTTGGTGCGCAGATCCGGCAGCGTGAACGCGCTGCGGACAGCCGTCAACATGGCGTCAGGGCCTGTCGAGGGCTTCGATGGTCACCGTGCCGCCTTGGGCCAGCACGGCCTCGCGGGCGGCGCGGCTGCATCGGTGGGCGTGCAGCGAGAGGCGGTGCGGCAGTTCGCCGCGGCCAAGCACCACCACGGGCTCGCGGGTGTTCGAGGTAAAGCCGACCTCCGCCAGGACCTGCAGCGTAACCTCCGTTCCTTCCGGGAACACGGCACCCAGTTCGTCGAGGTTGATCGGCGTGTACGTCACCTTGCCGTAGCGCTTGAAGCCCCGCAGCTTCGGCAGGCGCTTGACCAGGGGCAACTGACCGCCCTCAAAGGTCGGATGGAACTTGCGGCCGGAACGGCTGCCCTGCCCCTTGGTGCCGCGGCCGCAGGTCTTGCCCCGGCCGGATGCGGTGCCCCGGCCCACGCGCTTGCGATTGGGTCCGGACGGCAGGCTTGCGCCCAACTCATGCAGTTTCATGCGTTCTCCTCCTGCGCGGCGCCCGCCGCGGCCCGATCCGCTTCCTCAAATTCCACCAGGTGCGACACCGCGGCGATCATGCCGCGGGCGGCAGGGCTGTCGGCCACCTCCACAGTCTGGTGCAGCCGCCGCAGGCCCAGGGCCCGGAGGGTGTCCTTTTGCCGTTGCCGGTACCCGATGGCGCTCTTGACCTGTGTGACCTTCAACACTTTGGCTGGGCTCATGTCTAATTTTGCTCCCGCGTCCAAAAGGGAGCCAGGCTCTCGGCCGGCACACCGCGGGCTTGGGCCTCGGAGCGGTGGTCCTGCAGCGACTGCAGAGCCTGGAATGTGGCCTGGGTCACGTTCAGCCGGTTGTTGGAGCCCAGCGACTTGGTCAGGATGTCCGAAATCCCGGCCACCTCGATGACCGGACGCACCCCGCCGCCGGCGATCACACCGGTGCCGGGACTGGCCGGACGCAGCAGGACGCGTGCCGCGCCGATGCGCATTTCGATGGGATGGGGAATGGTGGTGCCGACAATCGGCACCGGGACCATGCCGGCCTTGGCCTGCTCCCGTGCCTTGCGGATGGCTTCCGGCACCTCGCGCGCCTTGCCAATCCCGATGCCGACCTTGCCCTTGCGGTCGCCCACGGCCAGCACCGCCCGGAAGGCGAAAGTCCGGCCACCCTTGACCACCTTCGCCGTACGGGTGATTTGGATCACGCGGTCCTCAAGTTCGTCGCCGGAATCCCGGTCGCGCCTGCGCTCGTTCTGTCTGGATTGCACCGTGGCTTGCTCCCGAAAGGTTGGGTGAAGTACTAAAAGTCGAGTCCGCCGGACCGGCTCCCGTCGGCCAGGGCCTTGACCCGGCCGTGGAAGCGGTAGCCGCCACGATCGAACACGGCCGCGGTGTATCCGGCCGCCACGGCCCGTTCGGCAAGCACCTCGCCCACCTTGCGCGCCGCAGCCATCGGCTGCGCCCCGGACAGCTGCTCGCGCAGCTCGCGTTCGTTGGAACTGGCCGCCACCAGGGTGCGGCCGGCCTGATCGTCGATCAACTGGGCCGAAATGTGCGCGGAACTGCGGAACACGTTCAGTCGGGGCCGCGTGGGCGTGCCGGCCAACCGGTTGCGCAACCGGCGATGACGCTTCAGCCGGGCGTGATGTCGATTGTGTTGTCGCTGCATGTCGTACGTCCTGTGGTGGCGAACACCCTAGATGGCGGCTCTGCCGGCCTTGCCGGCCTTGGTGCGAACCCATTCGTCCCGGTAGCGGATACCGGCCCCCCCGTACGGGGTTGGCGGACGTTCGCCCCGGATCAGGGACGCCAAGTGGCCAACATCGTGCTTGCAGATGCCTTCCACCGTGATGACCCGGCCCGACTGATCCACATCCAGCTTGATTTCCTTGGTGGAGGCGTACTCGACCGGATGACTCTTCCCGACCTGCAGAACCAGGTTGCTGCCCTTCATCGAGGCCCGGTAGAAGTCGCCATGGACCTCCAGGATGCGGGTAAAGCCTTGGGTCACGCCGGTGACCATGTTCTGCACGAGTGCCCTGGCCAACCCGTGCCGGGCCTTCAGATCCTGGGAATTGCCGCGCCGGGCGATGGTCAGCACACCGTCCGCCACCGTTACGTCGAGCCGCTGTGAAATGCGTTCGGTCAGGGTGCCGCGCGGACCGGACACCTCCACATACTGGCCCGGAGTGACCTTGACGCTGACGCCGCTGGGCAGCGCGACGGGCTGGTTGCCGATGCGTGACATGAAACTGGATCCTGTGTTGCCTTCCTAGCGGGACCTTTACAACTACCAGACTTCGCAGAGGACTTCGCCACCCACCCGGGCACGCCGGGCCTGCTGGCCGGTCATGATGCCCTGCGGAGTGGTCAGAATCCAGATGCCGAGCCCACTGCGCACCCAGCGGATGTCGCGCCAGCCGGCATAGACGCGCCGGCCGCGCTTGCTTACCCGGCGCAGATGCGAAATCACGGGGGCACCGTGGCGATCGTACTTGAGGTCCAGCTCCAGGTTGGTGTGGCTGCCCACCTTGCGCACGTGCAGATCGGAGAGAAAACCCTCCCGTTTGAGAATGCGCGCCAAGTCCACCTTGACCGACGACGACGGCATGGTGACCTGCGGATGCTGCATCTGCTGCGCGTTGCGGATGCGCGTCAGGAAATCCGAGATTGGATCAACGTTCATGACTGTGATTCTCCTTGGATGCCATCCCTACCAGCTGGACTTGACAACACCGGGGATGCGCCCCTCCAGGGCTTCAAGCCGGAAGCATATCCGGCACTGGCCGTACCGGCGCATGTTCGCGCGGGGTCGGCCGCATTTGGCACATCGGTTGCGTACCCGTTTCGGGTTCTTCCGTCTGGTCTCCCGGCAAATCATCGATGTCTTGGCCACAGGCGCTCGCTTCCTCGGTTGCAGGTGTGAATCAGGATGGCGGCCGGTTCAGTTTGAACCCGGTCGAATGAAAGGCATGTTGAACTGATCCAGCAGGAAACGGCCCTCTTCGTCCCTGCTGGCCGACGTGACAATGGTCACCTCAAGCCCCCTGACGGCGTCGATGTCGTCATAGCTGATTTCGGGGAAAATCAACTGTTCGGTCAAGCCCACGGTGTAGTTGCCGCGACCGTCGAAGGCGTCCGGCGAGAGGCCGCGGAAATCCCGCTGGTGGGGAATGGCAATGTTGATCAGCCGATCCAGGAAGTACCACATGCGATGGCCGCGCAGGGTCACCTTGATCCCCACCGGCATGCCTTCGCGCAGCTTGAACGTGGCAATCGAGCGGCGCGCCCGCGTGACGACCGGCTTCTGGCCGGTGATCCGCGTCAGGTCCTGCACCGCAGCCTCAACGGCGCGCCCGTTGGTCAACGCCTCGCCCAGTCCAATGTTGACGGCGATCTTGGTCACGCTGGGAGACTGCAAAGGACTCGTGTAGCCGAACTCCTTCATCATGGCGGGCACGACCTGCGTCCGGTATTGGGCCAGCAGCCGCGGCAGCGGTCGGCTCGGTCGCGTGGAAGGCTGTTCAACGGTGGCTTGTTCGCTCATGGCAATGGCATCCAGGCAGGAATAACGGGTAGGCGCCCGCGCCTACTCGGGCGCGGCGATCGGCTCGCCGGAACGGCGGTCGAAACGAATCTTGTCGCCCGCATCGAGGCGATACCCCACACGCGTGGGCCGGTCGTTGGTGCCCAGCACCATCACGTTGCTAATGTGGATGGGAGCCTCGAACTCCACGATGCCCCGTTGCGTTTGGGTCCGGCCGGTGGCGCGCTGGTGGCGGGTCCTGAGATTGACCCCCTCCACCACCACGTACACCCGGTTGGTATCCGGCTTGCCGTCACGCCGGCGTTTGCGCCGTATCTCGCGCACGCTGCCGCGCTCGCCCTTGCTGGCGCCGGCGATCACCTCGACCTGGTCGCCGACCCTCACCTTCTGCTTCACTGGTCCTGTCTCCTGTCTGGCCGGCCGTTGTTTCAGAGCACTTCGGGGGCCAGGGAGATGATGCGCATGAAGCCCCGCTCCCGCAGTTCCCTGGCCACTGGACCGAAGATGCGCGTTCCCCGCGGGAAGCGGGCATCGTCCACAATCACGGCGGCATTTTCGTTGAAGCGAATGTAGCTGCCGTCGGCCCGGCGCACCGGATTGCGCGTGCGGACAATCACGGCCTTGACCACCTCGCCCTTGCGCACGGTGCTGGCCGGGGCCGCGGACCGGACGGACGCGGTCACGATGTCGCCAACCTTGCCGTGCCGGCGTACGCTGCCCCCCATCACCCGGATGGTGAGCAGTTCCTTGGCTCCGGAATTGTCCGCCACCTTAAGGCGGCTTTCCTGCTGAATCATCTACTTGGCATCCTGTTGCGGGAAAGGTGCGAACTACACCTCGACCTCGTCGGGGGCGGAGGCGCGGGCCATCACTTCTTCCACAAAGAAGTGCTTGCGCCGCGATACGGGTCGGCACTGACGAATGCGGACGAAGTCCCCTATGCGGGCCTGGTTGTCCTCGTCATGCACCTGGTAGCGCTTGTAGGTGCGGATAATTTTGCCGTACAGGGGATGGCGCTTGGTGCGCTCCACCCGAACGGACACGGTCTTGTCCATGGAATCCTGCACCACGGTGCCGGACAGGACCTTGCGCCGCTCACGCATCGTGCTCGCCCTCCATCTCTGCTGTAAGTTCCCTTTGTCTCTGCACGGTGCGGATGCGGGCCAGTTCCTTGCGCACCTGGCCTGCCCGCGACGTGTTTTTCTGCTGGCCCGTGATCATCTGGAACCGAATGTTCCGCAACTCGACATGGCAGTTCTGGACCATCTCTTCCAGTTCGGCATCGTTCTTTTCCGCCAGTTCCCTGGCCTTCAACTGCGGCATGGGGCTCGACCTCCCGTTCAGGCATCCTGTCGCTGGATGAACTGGGTGCGCATGGGCAGCTTGTGCTGTGCCAGGCGCAACGCCTCCCGGGCCTGATCCTCCGGCACACCGGTCATCTCGAACAGCACGCGTCCGGGCTTCACCACAGCCACGTAGTACTCGACATTGCCCTTGCCGGAGCCCATGCGGGTCTCCGCCGCGCGCTGTGTGACAGGCTTGTCCGGAAACACCCGGATCCACAGCTTGCCGCCCCTGCGCACATAACGCACGATGGCGCGCCGGGCCGCCTCAATCTGGCGACTCGTGATCCAGTGGGGCTCGACCGCCTGCAGGGCGTACGTGCCGAAGTCCACGGTGTTGCCGCGCCCGGCCATGCCGCGCATGCGGCCGCGATGGCGCTTGCGGTGCTTTTCCCGTCTGGGCATCAACATCGGCCGTTCTCCTTCCTCGCCGTGCGCCGGGTACCGTCCCCAAGGAACGGATCAGGCGATGTCCCGATAGCGGTTGTGATATTCCTGGCCTGGCAGGACCTCGCCGCGGTAGATCCAGACCTTGACGCCAATGACACCGTAGGTGGTTCGGCCCACATCGGTTCCGTAGTCGATGTCGGCCCGCAGCGTGTGGCGCGGCACCTGACCGCGGCGGAAGGAATCGACGCGGCCCATGTCGCTGCCGCCCAGGCGTCCGGACACGGTGATCATGAATCCCTTGGCACCCTGGCGCATCGCCCGCTGGCCGGCCGAGCGCATCGCCCGCCGCCAACTGACGCGACGTTCCAACTGCTCGCCCACGCTGCGCGCTACCAGCGGCGCGCTCAGCTCGGGCCGGTTCAGCTCCTTGACGTCGATGCGAATGCTGCGGCCCGTGATCCGGAGCAACTGCTCCCGCAGCTCGTTGACGGTGGCGCCCTTGCGGCCGATGATCATGCCGGGACGCGCCGTCTCGACAATCACCTCCACCTGGTTGGACTGGCGTTCGATGTCAATGTGGCTGATGTTGGCATCCGGCAGCCGATGTCTGATCGTGTCCCGGATTGCCCGGTCCTCGTTCAGCAGTGCGACATATTCCCTGCCGGAGGCATACCAGCGGCTGTGGTGTTCTTTGATCAATCCCAGCCGGAACCCCATTGGGTGAACTTTGCGACCCATGCGTTACCTCAAATTGCTTCTTCGAGCCAGTCGTCGTCCGCTGCATCCACTTCGTCGAGCACCACGGTGATGTGCGACGAGCGCCGCCGCCAGGGCTTGAACCGGCCCCGACCGGCGAACCGGCGCCATCGGCGCATCGGCGCCTGGTCGGCGTAGACGGCCTTGATGTACATATCGTCCTGGTCCAAGCCCAGGTTCTCGCTGGCGTTGTGCAGCGCGCTGGTGATGGTGCCTGCCAGCACCCCCGCAGCCCGTTGCGGCATGTGGCGCAGCATGTCCACAGCCTCCAGGGCATGCATGCCGCGCACCTCGTTGACCACCAGCCTGGCCTTGCGGGCACTGATGCCCGTAAAGCGCATCTTGGCTGTGACTTCCATAATGCGGATCCGCCTCCTTCGCCGCCAAATCGCCCCGGCGCTACCGGGCCGAGGTACCGCGCTCGGACCGCAGATGACCGCGGAAGTAGCGCGTGGGGGCAAACTCGCCCAGTTTGTGGCCAACCATGTTTTCCGTGATCAGGACCGGCACGTGGCGACGGCCGTCATGGACCGCGATCGTGTGGCCGACGAACTGCGGAAAGATGGTGGAGGCCCGGGCATAGGTGCGGATGACCCGCCGTTCGTTGCCTTCGTTCATGGCCTCGATGCGCCTGAGCAGCTTGACATCGACATAGGGCCCCTTCTTGAGGGATCTGGACATGGGTGCTGTTCCTCAAAATCAACGCCGCTTGGATCGGCGGCGCACGATGTTGCGATCGGTTCTGGGGTTGCGGCGGGTCCTGGCTCCCAGCGCCGGCCGGCCCCAGGGGGTCTTGGGCGACGGCATGCCAATCGGCGATCGGCCCTCGCCGCCGCCATGCGGATGCGAGGCGGGATCCATGGCCACGCCGCGCACGCTCGGACGG
>CAZMKQ010000142.1:8184-10903 GCA_964566955.1 uncultured Caldilineaceae bacterium
TTGGCCAGTTGGGCAATGCCGGCGTCCCATCCAGCGGCGGCGGCCGGCCTTGCCCTGCTCCAGGTTGGCATGGTCGGCATTGCCCAACTGGCCAATCGTGGCCATGCAGTCCATGCTGAAGAACCGAACCTCGCCGGACGGCAGGCGCACCTGCGCCATGGCGCCTTCCTTGGCCGTAAGACGGGCCGCGGTACCGGCGCTCCGCACCAGTTGTCCGCCGCGTCCCGGGTAAATCTCCAGGTTGTGCAGGAGGGCGCCCAGGGGAATGTTGCGGATGGGCAGTGCGTTGCCCGGCAAAATTTCCGCATCGGGTCCCGACATCACTTCGCGCCCGATGTACAGGCCTTCGGGGGCGAGGATGTACCGCCGCTCGCCATCCCGGTACTGGACCAGGGCGATGCGCGCACTGCGGTTGGGATCGTACTCGACCGACAAGACCCGTGCCGGCATGCCGATGCGGTCGCGCCGAAAGTCCACAATCCGGTAGCGGCGCTTGTGGCCACCGCCCCGATGCCGCACCGTGATCACGCCGCGGTTGTTGCGGCCGCCGCGGCGGCGCAGGGGCGCGACCAGGGATCGCTCGGGCTTTTCCCGGGTGATCTCCTCGAATGTCGGGCCGCTCATGTTGCGACGGCCCGGCGAGGTGGGGTTGAATACTTTGACGGGCATGGCTGGGTTGCCTCAGTCCCCTTCGTACACGTTGATGGTCTCGCCCTCGGCGAGCGTGACCACGGCCTTCTTCCACTTCGGACTGCGGATGAATACGCGGTTGCCGCGCCGACGGGTCTTGGCCGGCATCACCAGGATGCGCACCGACGCGACCTTGACATCGTAGAGTGCCTGCACCGCCTCCCGCACCTGCAGCCGATTGGCACCCATGTCCACCTTGAACGTGTACTTGCCGTCGGCCTCCGCATACATCGTCTTTTCCGAAACGACGGGATTCTGAATCACCTGATGCAGGTTCATGTCGCCGCGCCTCCCAGCCAGTTTTCAAGTCCGGCCTGGGCATCCTGCGTGACCAGCACCACGTCCGCCTGCAGCAGGTCGCGGACGTTGGCATACATGTAGTGCAGGGTCCCGATCCCGGTCAGGTTGCGAATCGCCCTCTGCATCGATTCACTGCCGGGGCCGTGCACGATCAGCGTGCGCCGATCCCGGATCTGCATGGCGCGGAGCAGGGCGTCCATGTCCCTGGTCTTGAGATCCCGGCCGAATCCGGTCTCCACGATGCGAATGGCTTCGGCCTCGGCCTTGACGGTCAGGGCGCTGCGCACGGCGGCGCGGCGCATGGCCTTGGGCATCTGCTTGCGGTAGCTGCGCGGAGTCGGCCCAAACACCGTACCGCCGCCCACCCACTGCGGGGCCCGAATCGTGCCCTGCCGGGCACGGCCGGTGCCTTTTTGGCGCCATGGCTTGCGTCCGCCGCCCCGAACCTCGCCCCGCGTGCGGGTCTTGTGGGTGCCCTGCCGGGCATTGGCCAGCTGGCGCACCAGAGCCTGCTGCATCAAACTGGCGTTGACCGGCGCCTGAAACACGGCGGCGTCCAGGTCGGCGGTGCCGACGATTTCGCCGGCGGTATTCCAAACTTCGGCTTTCATGTTGCGTTGCTGCGTACGGACCCCGCCCATGCCGCCTCCCGAAACCGGGAAGGCGGGCGGGTCAGACCTTTACCGCCCCCCGTATGGTGACCAAGCCGTCGGCGGGTCCGGGGACCGCGCCCTTGACGGCCAGCAGATGTTTCTCCGCGTCGACCAGCACCACGCGCAGGTTGTGCAGGGTGGTGCGGTCGTTGCCCATGCGGCCGGGGCCGCGGGACCCCTTGAAGGTGCGGCCCGGCGTGGTGCCCGCACCTCGGGAGCCGGGGGCGCGGTGCCGGTCGCTCTGGCCATGGGTCTTGGGACCGCCCGCGAAACCGTAGCGCTTCACCGCACCGGCGAACCCCTTGCCCTTGCTGACGCCGGTCACGTCCACCTTGTCGCCTTCAGCAAAGGCCGCGACCGTAATTTCGTCGCCCCGGGCCACCTCGGCCGGGCCACCGAGCCGAACTTCCCGCAGGTGGCGCAGGGCTGGCAGGCCGGCCTTGGTCAGATGGCCGCGCTCGCCGCCCGAGAGCTTGCGCTCAGGAACTTCCTCGTAGCCGAGCTGGACGGCGTGATAGCCATGCTCGGCATGATTCTTGACGGCCGTGATCCGGCACGGACCGGCCTGGATGACGGTCACCGGCACGGCGCTGCCGCTCTCCGCGTCGAAGAGCTGGGTCATGCCCACCTTGCGACCAAGAATCTGCTTCATGTGTATTCGGCCTCGCACGGTTCCCGGCAGGGAGCTACAGCTTGATCTCGACGTCGACGCCGGCCGGCAGGTTCAGCTTGGTCAGGCTCTCGCTGGTGCGCGGAACCGGATCGACCACGTCGATCAACCGCTTGTGGGTGCGGATCTCGAACTGCTCGCGGCTGTCCTTGTCCTTGAAGGGGGAACGGATCACCGTGAACTTCTCGATGCGCGTGGGCAGCGGCACGGGGCCGACCACCTGGGCTCCGGAGCGTTCCGCCGCCTCCACGATCTCGCGGGTGGACGCGTCCAGCAGCCGGTGATCGTAGGCCTTGAGCTTGATGCGAATGGTTGATTTGGGAGGCATCCTGGCGTGTCCTCTGGCCCGTGGCAAAAAATCCGGAGCCCCTGGGGCCCCGGTCAAGACTACTCGAGGATTTCGGTG
>CAZMKQ010000143.1:0-10899 GCA_964566955.1 uncultured Caldilineaceae bacterium
CCCGACAGGACGGGAACCTGCATTTAATGCATCCAGAAAATACCCCTGTCAAGGGCCAGGGTCAGACGAGGCCGTGGGCCGCGGTCAGGAGCGAGGCTTCCGTGGCCTGGGCCGCCACCTGTTCATCAACGATCAGGCCGTTGTGCATGACCAGCACGCGGTCGCAGACGAGCGGGATTTCGGCCAGTTCGCTGGTATACAGGAGCACGGCCGCACCGTCGGCCGCCAGCTTGCGCAGGAGGGCGTAAATCTCCCCCTTGGTCTGAATGTCGATGCCGCGGGTGGGATCGAAGCACAACAGCGTGCGGAAACCCGATACCAGCCACCGGCCAATGGCCACCTTCTGTTGGTTGCCGCCCGACAGGCGCCGCACCTGGGCCGCCGCCCGGGTGTCGATCGACAAGCTGTCGATGGCTTTGGCAGCCCGGGTGCGTTCATCGGCCGGCAGGCCCAGCCACTGCCGGATGCGCGTGATGAGGGTTACGACTAGGTTTTGGTACACCGGCAGACTGGGCAGCAGGGCCTGTAGACGGTCTCCCGGAATGAGGACCACCCCCTGTCGCACCGCATCGGCCGGCGACAGGAACCGGCAGGGACTCCCGTCCACCAGGATCCGGCCGGAACTGGGACGCCTCTCTCCGCACAGGATGTCGAACACCCGTTCCTGTCCCTGGCCCTCCAAGGCTACCAGTCCGAGGACCTCGCCCCGGCGAACGGCAAACGAGACTTGGCGGACCGCCTCCCCGGAAGCCAGTTCCTCCACGGCAAAGACGGTCTCGGCGCCCGCCGTCGTTGACGCGGTGGTGCCGGCCGGCGTGTCGGGTGCAAGGTCCACCGGGGAGCCCAGCATGGCGTGGACCAGTTCCTGCTGCGTGATGCCGCCGACTTCCAGTTCGGCCACATTGCGCCCGTCGCGCAGAATGGTCGCCGTATCGCAAATGCGCATCACCTCGGCCAGGCGATGGGTGATGAGTACGACGGAGCATCCGTCGGACTTCAGCCGGTCAAGCAGTTCGAACAGCTTCTCGGCCTGATCCGCGGTCAAGGCGGCAGTGATCTCGTCCAGCAGCAGGATTTTGGGATTCAGCGCCAGGGCGCGGGCCAGATCCACCAGGCGCAGAATATCCAGGGGCAGGTCCCGGACCATGCGGTCCCGGTCCAACGAACCCAGATCGAACTCGTCCAGCCACTGTTCAAAGGTGGCCGGATTGGTTTGGCTCAACCGCAGGTTCTGGGCAATGGTCAGATCCCGGATCAGGGCCGGGTCCTGAAAGACCGTGGCCATGCCGCCCCGCATGGCCTCGACCGGGGTCCGGAAGTTGGCGGTCTTGCCCTCCACTTCCAGTGTGCCCAGGTCTGCCGGATGGACTCCGGCCAGGATGCGGACCAGGGTGCTTTTGCCGGTGCCGTTGGCACCGAGCAGGGCGTGGATCTCGTGGCGGCGCACGGTCATGTCGACCGCTTCCAGCGCCACCACGGATCCATACGCTTTGGCCACGCCCGATATGGTCAGCAGCGGGGATGGCCTGTTCATGTCAATTCGGGACGCGGGCGTCTGCTATTCGCCGGGCGCCTTGCAGGCGGAGACATCCGCGCTGCCGTTGTAGTGGGTAAACGGTTCAATGTCGACGTACGTGCTCCATCCGACCTGTTCATCCGGGGCGTAGATGGCGTTCAGGCCGTCGGTGTTGTCGGTCGCGAAGACCTTGGGGGTCAGGATGGTTTCGTGCGGCGGGTTGTTGCCGAGGAGCGCATCGATTGCGATCGATGTGCCTACGGCGCCGATGGCGGGCGGGTTGGTGACCGCGGCCCCGACCAGGCCGTCATCGGCCAGGTCCAGCAACTGTGCCACAAAGCCGTTGTTGTCGGCGCCCACAATCGGGACGAAGGGCTTGTCCGCCACCTGGAACTGCTCAACCACCGGGTAGTCGATGCCCGAAGTCCAGATGCCGTCGATTTCCTGCGTCGTGATCAGGTCGAGCGCCTGCTGGGCACCCGTGGACGGGTCCCAGCCGGTGAAGGTGGATGCCACCACCTCGATGTCCGGATAGTTGGCCAGCGCCTCCATGAACCCGTTGTGGCGGTCCGTGTCGGCCGGCACGCCGTCGATGCCGCGCATTTCCACGACCTTGCCCGATCCGCCGAGGGTCTCGAAGAGCCATTCGGCTCCCAGCCGGGCGTAGGCGGTCTGGTCGTTGGTGGCCACATAGGCCCCTTCGGCGGTGACGGCCTGATCAACCGCAACCACGACAATGCCCTGGGCGATAGCCGCCTCAATCACGGCATTCAGTCCGTCGCGATCGGTGGGGTTGAGGATGATGGCGTCAACGCCCTGGGAAATCAGTCCTTCCAGATCGGCGATCTGTTCGGTCGGTCCGCCGTTGCGGTTGACCACGATCACTTCGTCCACCATGCCACTGGCGGTTGCTTCCGCCTTGATGGCGCAGATCATCTGCTCGCGCCAACCGTTGCCGACCAGGGTGTTGCTGACGCCGATGACGAAGCCGCCGGCGGGCATCTCCTCGTCGTGGGTGTGGTCTCCTTCTTCGTCGTGCGTGTGTTCGTCGGTCGCCACCGGCAGGGCGCAGCCGGTGACCGCCAGGGCAACCGCAATCAGCAACCCCACGAGCAGGAACAGTTTGGATTTGGCTTGCATTTGTCGAATCTCCATGGAATGAGATAACACCGTACAACCAAGGACCGAACCGGGTTCGGCGGACGGTGGGTCCCGCGCGGGACCAGACTCGATTCAAGGTTGCGGATCAGCATAGCACCTTGGGATTGCTGTTGTTTCGTTACCGAACCGCGGAAAGATGTCCGGTTTGCACCAACCCGCATCTTTCCGCCAGCATGGGGACGCCGGACTGCCGGGTGCACCCGTGCCAGAGTGCCAACGGTCGGACTGTCAAGGCCAAACGAACCGTGTCGTCTGCGTGTCCGAGTCGATTCCCTGGAAGTTTGGCCGGCATGCCGCTAACGAGGACCTGCATGGCCCGGGTCGAGGAAGATGCGGTTGGTTCCGCTGCGTCAATGGCTCCCGGCAACGTCCAGGCTCATCGAGACGCGGGCCGTGGTCGATCGAAATCCCAGGGCCAAATTCAGCTGCAGCATGGGGTTGTCTTCTTCGTTGAAGGTCTCGATTTGCCGGAACCCCATGGCAACCGCGGTGTTGATGGCAGTGGTCTTGAGTGCCGTGGCCACGCCATGCCGGCGCCAATTGGGATGCACGCCCGTGACGTGCGTGTCAAGATGACGCGCCTGGGGAGCCGGCTTCCAAAAACCGGTCACACCGATCCAGGATCCGGTCGCCTCCTCGATTGCAATCCAGCGCAGGTCGGGCGAGAACCGCGGGGAGCCGAGGGGGTGCCGCACAAACTCCTCCAGCGAGGTGCCGGGATCGGGATGCAGGGATGGAATGTCCTGTCTGATCACGGCATCCATATGCCAGTATCGGGTTTGCCAGTCCGGCATGTTCGGGATCAGATCCTGCAGGTTGTGGATTGCGATTCCCTGTGCCGCAGCCTTGGCAAGGCTGGATTGGCCACACGCCGGCTCCCAAGTGCCAAGATCCAGGCTTGACACCGGTTCCCGCATCGCAACCTCGAACCCCCGCTTGCTTAGGAAATGCAGTGCGGCCGAACGGCTCTCGAGTGTTCGGGCCGTCACCTTGGTGAACCATTGCGTCAGCGCGGCAGCGTTCCACACCTGGTCATAGAGAAGTGTCCCCAGGCCCAGGTTTCTCCAGTCCGGATCGACCATCATATGCAGGTGGAAGACATCCTGTCGGCCACTCCAGAATGCCTGGCCAAGCGCGGCATAGCCGATCAGGTGTCCATCGTGGCATTCAAGTGCGCGCTCCACCCACCAGCTGCCTTCCGGCGTCGACCGGTGCACATGTTCCTGCAGTGCGGCTGTGGTGGGCTCTTCCGGCTGGGCACGATTGTGCAGTTGCGCCAGCGCCTCCCAATCCGACTGTCCGGGCACGAAGGGCCGCAGCCTGTACCTGGGGAGGCCGGACGGATCTGCCGGGTGTTCAGCCATGGTCCGCCAAGGTCAGCTGCCATCCAAGCTCGGCCGGCTTGACCTTGAAGCCCAGCGTCAGATTGATTTGGAACATGGGACTGTTTTCCTCGTTGTCCGTGATCACCCGCCGGACACCCTTGGCCTTCGCCTTCCTCAGGACCTTCAACTTCAGTGACGTGGCCAGCCCCTTGCGCCGCCACGGCCGCGCGACTCCCGTCAGCCCGGTGAGACCAATCTTCGGATGGTCGGGGTCGATCTTTAGTTCCGACAATCCGACCCACTCCCCACGGTGAACCGCCACGTGCGTTGTGTCCGGCAAAAAACCGGGGTTCTCGTTTTTCTGCCGAATGAATGTCTCGAGCGAGCGCGGACTGGCCGGATCGGGGCTTGCAATTTCCCGGATGATGGCCGTGTCGAATTGCCAGTATTGCTCCATCCAGTTGACCTGTTCACGGGCCAGGTCCGCCAGGGTGACCAGTCGGATGCCGAGACCTTCGGCTTGTTCGAGTTTGTGAACGAATGGGGTTTCGTCGAAGGCAGGCAGGTCCAACTCCGAGATGGGCACTCGGATGACCACTTCAAAACCCCTTTCCCTCAGGAAGTGGTTGGCCTCCGTCTGGTTTTCCTGCGTGTCGGTAATCAGGCGGCGCACAGGGCCGCGGGCCCGGGCCATGGCCTTAAGGTCCGCATACAGCCGGGTACCGATACCTCGGCTCAGGTAGTCGGGATCCACGTCAACACGCAGGTAAATTTTGCCCTTCTGGAGCGACCAGAACGGTTCGCCCACAGTGCCCAACGCTGCGAACTGTCCATTGACTTCCGCAACGCGCTTTTGCCACCAGACGTTGGGCCTGGTGGTATCCGCCCAACGCAGGGCACCGACCGAGGCGGATTCGTATGGGTTGATCTTCTGCATCAGGGCAACGACAGCCTGATAGTCGCTGTCGTCGAACCTGAAGTCGCGGATCACCATGGGTGTTGCGGGGTTTTGGCTTGACCGGCAGTCGGCGGAGAGTATGGGGCCCAATCCCTATTCGGGCTGCCAATCAGGCGGGGTTCCGTGCAGTTTGTGGCTGATGGACCGGGACAGGCAGGCCGGGCGCGGTGTTGCAGTCCTTCCAATGCCTCTCGTCCGACCGGCAGGAAACGATGGCCTCCAATTCACTGTCGGGGCCCGGACAAGCAATGGATCGGCAATTCAGGTTGTGTCATCCAGTGTCAACTGCCACCCCAACCAGGCCGGCTTGGCCTTGAAACCCAGCATCAGGTTGATTTGGAACATCGGGTTGTTTTCCTCGTTGTCCGTGATCACTCGCTGCACGCCCTTGGCCCGGGCCGCCCGCAGGACCTTCAACTTCAGCGCCGTGGCCAGGCCCTTGCGACGCCACGGCCGCGTGACGCCCGTCAGCCCGGTGCTGCCGACTTCCGGGAGGCCGGGATCAATGTACAGTTCCGAAATGCCGGCCCATTCGTCGCCGTGGACTGCCACGTGCGTTACGTCCGGCGCAAACCCCGGGTTGTCTACATGCTGGCGGATGAATGTCTTCAGCGTGGGCGGACTAAACGGATCGGGGGTTGGAACATCCTGCATGACGGTTGTGTCAAGCTGCCAAAACCGTTCCTGCCAGTCGGTATATTCCCGGGCCAGGTCTGTCAGGCTGGCCAGTCGGATGCCCATGGCATTCACCTGGTCGATTTTGTGGACGAACCGGGTTTCGTCGAACGCTGGCAGATCCAATTCCGAAATGGGTTCGCGGATGGCCACTTCAAAACCCCGTTCCCTGAGGAAGTCACTGGCTGCCGTCTTGTCTTCCTGCGTGCTGGTGACGAGACGGCAAAGAGGTCCGCGTGCGCGCGCCAGTGCCTCAAGGTCGGCGAACAGCCGCGTACCGATGCCCCGGTTCAGGTAGTCGGGATCCACCTCAACACTCAGGTGAATCTTGCCTTCCTGGAGTGACCAGAACGGTTCGCCCACAGTGCCCAACGCGGCAAACTGTCCATCGACTACCGCAACACGCTTTTGCCACCAGACGTTGGGCCTGATGGCATCCGCCCAACGCAGGACACCGACCGAAGCGAGTTGGTAGGGGGTGATCTTCTGCATCAGGGCAACCATTGCCTGATAGTCGCTGTCGTCGAACCTGAAGTCGCGGATCACCATGGGTGTTGCGGGGTTTTGGCTTGACCGGCAGTCGGCGGAGAGTATGGGGCCCAATCCCTATTCGGGCTGCCAATCAGACGGGAGCCTGTGCAGTTCGCGGCTGATGGACCGGGACAGGCAGGCCGGACGTGGTGTTGCAGTCCTTCCAATGCCTCTCGTCCGACCGGCAGGAAACGATGGTCCCCGACCCCACTCGGAGCGTGGACGAGTAACGGATAGCAATTCAGGTTGTGGCATCCAGTGTCAACTGCCATCCCAACCAGGCCGGTTTGGCCTTGAAGCCCAGCATCAGGTTGATTTGGAACATCGGGTTGTTTTCCTCGTTGTCCGTGATGACCCGCCGGACACCCTTGGCCCTGGCTTGGCGCAGGACTTTCAACTTCAGTGCTGTGGCCAGGCCCTTGCGACGCCACGGCCGCGTGACGCCTGTCAGCCCGGTGCCACCAACCTCGGGATGGTTGGGGTCGATGTAGAGTTCCGATATGCCGGCCCATTCGTCGCCGTGGACTGCCACGTGCGTTACGTCCGGCGAGAACCCGGGGTTCTCGATGTGCTGGCGGATGAACGTCTCCAGCGTGCGTGGACTGAACGGATCGGGAGTTGGGACATCCTGCATGATGGCAGTGTCGAGCTGCCAGTGCCGTTCCTGCCAGTTGTGATATTCCAGGGCCAGATCCGCCAGGCTGACCAGCCGGATGCCGCTGGACTCGGCCTGTTGGATTTTGTGAACGAACGGAGTTTCGTCGAAAACGGGCAGGTCCAACTCCGAGATGGGTTCTCGGATGACCACCTCAAAGCCCTTTTCCTTGAGGAAGTTGCTGGCCTCCGTTTTGTCCTCCTGCGTGCCGGTAATCAGGCGGTGGACCGGTCCGTGTGCACGCGCCATTGCCTCAAGGTCTGCGTACAGCCGCGTGCCGATGCCCTGGTTGAGGCAATCCGGATCCACGTCGACACCCAGGTGGACCTTGCCTTTCTGAAGTGACCAGAAGGGTTCGCCCACGGTGCCCAACGCCGCAAACTTGCCATCGACTTCGGCAACGCGCTTGCGCCACCAAACCTTGGGTCTGCTGTCATCGTCCCAACGCAGGACTTCCACCGATGTTGGTTCCCGGGGATAGATCTTTTCCATCAGGATGCGCAGTGCCTGATAGTCGCTGTCGTCGAACCTGAAGTCACGTATTAACATGGCAGTATCCGTTGTACTTGAACGTAATGGACGGCAAGGGGCGGAACGGCAGGCAGGCAATCTCCCAAACCCGCGCAACGGACATGGGATCCGCCGGAGCAGACGGCCACAGGTCCCAAAGTGGCAGCCATGCCCGCGGTTGCCGGCGCGGGCCTATCGGCACCGCGGGCCAGGGCCGGGATGGGGTGCCTCGGTTCAGTCACCCTCGACCAGATTCAATTGCCAACCCAGCCAGGCCGGCTGGGCTTGGAAACCAAGCATCAGATTGATTTGGAACATCGGGTTGTTTTCTTCGTTGTCCGTTATCACCCGTGTGACACCTTTGGCCTTGGCCCTCCTTAGCACCTTCAACTTGAGGGCGGTGGCCAGGCCCTTGCGCCGCCACGGCCGCGTGACTCCCGTCAAGCCGGTGCCGCCTACCTGCGGATGATTGGGGTCGATGTACAGTTCCGACAAGCCGGCCCATTCCTCGCCGTGGACCGCCACATGGGAGGCGTCGGGAGTGAATGCGGGAGTCTCGACCTTTTGTCGGAGGAAGTCCTCCAGCGGCAGCGGCCTGAAGGGCTCGGGCAATGGCACATCCCCATGAATGGTCGTGTCAAGCCGCCAGAACCGTTCCTGCCAGTCGGAACATTCCCGGGTCAGGTCCGCCAGGCTGACCAGCCGGATGCCGTGGCTTTCAGCCTGACGGATTTTGTGAACGAACGGGGTTTCGTCGAACGTGGACAGATCCAACTCCGAGACGGGCTCGCGAATGACCACTTCAAACCCTTTTTCCCTGAGGAACCCGTTGGCCGGCGTCTGGTCCTCCCGCGTGTGGGTGGCCAACCGGCCAACCGGCCCCTGTCCGTGCGCCAAGGCGAGGAGATCCGCATACAACTGTGTGGCGATGCCTTGGTTGAGGCAATCGGGATCCACATGGACCCGGAGGCGAAAGTCACCCTCCCGAGGCGACCCAAAGGCCTCGCCCACCATGCCCAACGCCGCAAAACGGCCATCGATCTCCGCCACGCGTTTCCGCCACCAGATCTTGGGACGGGCATCATCTTCGAAGCGCAGCACTTCGACCGATGTTGGTTCGCGGGGATACACCTTCTCCAGCAGAATACGCGTGGCCCGATAGTCGCAGGCATCGAACCTGAAGTCGCGGATCAACATGGCTGTTTTGTGCATTTCCGAGTGTCATGGGACGGCAGCCGACGGATCCTATAGCAGACGGACATCCAAAAGCCCGATTTTGCCCTTGTCAGGACGGGTCGGCGCGCTCCGCGGCCGAGCGGCAGTAGTCACAGCCGGACTGACGGGCCGGTTACCGGCGCTTGGATGCACCGGGAGGTCCCGGTTCGCTTACTTGGGGCGGTGGCCCGGACTGTAGGGATAGTCCGGAGCGTGTTGAGAAAGCGACTCCACGGGCCACAGTCTGTCAGTCATATATTCCGACCCCGGTTGGGGCGCCCTCATGGCTATTGGCCTCTCCCGGAAAGGCACATGTCGTCCATGGGGTCGGCCAGTGTCGGTGCCGGAATGCCGATATCACCCAAGTCAATGGAGACGGCGGCGAGCTGCGCCCGCGTGATTCAACCAGAACATTCACAGACCATCCCGATCCACGCAGGCCGCGGTTGGAAGCCCAGTTTCAGGTTCAGGCGGTACATGGGGTTATGGGAGCCGTTGTCCGTCCGAATGTACTCAAATCCTTCGCTCAGTGCCCACTCGATCGCGTGCAGTTTGAGGGCTGTCGCCAATCCTTTCCGGCGCCAGTCCCTTTCAACTCCGGTAAAGCCGGTGTCAAGTCCCCTGAGGTAGCCGGTCTCTTCGAGCAGATTGGTAAATCCGATCCAGTCGCCGGTGGCTTGGTTCAGGGCCAACCAGCAAGCGTTGGGGCTGAATCCGGGACTGTCTATTCTCTGTGCCAACCAGTGATGGAATTCCAGGGGACGGAACGACACCGCGGAAGGAACATCCCGGTATAAGCAGTGTTCAAGACGCCAGAGTCGTTGCTGCCAGTCCGGATACCGTTCCATGGCTTCCCGCAGGCTGCAGATGGCTGCTCCGACCTTCGATGGAGCGGTGCGTTGGTGTTGCCAGTTTCCAGGGTTGAACCCGCCAAGAGCGAGTTCGGACTTCTCAATCCGATCCTCCGGTTCAAATCCCCTCGCCCTTAGGAAGTCAAGCGCATCGGGCCGATCCTCCCTGGCTCCCGATTCAAGCCATCGGATGCGTTCCGTGATCGTTGCCAGCGACAACAGGCGTTGCCAGATGCGGGTGCCGATGCCTCGCCTCCGCCAGTCCCGGTCCACCGATACGTATATCCGGTAGCGTCCGGGCTGTTCGAGCCACCACGCCCTGTGCAGGGAGCCGTACCCGATCATGCAGTCCCCCGACCACACCGCTTCTTCGCGGGCAAAGTAGAACGAGTGTCGTTTCCGAGCCCGGTACCGCAGGACCTCGACGGTTGTGGGTTCGTCGGGGAAGTTGCGGTTCTCCAGGTGGACCAGGGCTTCAAGCTCCGCTTCGGAGCCGCCCATTGCGGTTGTGGTCCAACAGTGCACAAGTAGTTTCCGAATGGCTCAACGGGCCCATGCAACGTGCACGAGGGCAGGCAGCCGAGCCGATACCACAGTCGAATTTGACATAATTCAGTCGGCTGTGACCTGCATCCGGTGAAGTTGCCTGCGGGCGAACAGGTGCAGCTTCAGGTAGTTCACTGTCGCGCCGATGGCCACACCGATGCCCAAGGGCAGGGTCTTCGACAGAATTCGGCTGGCGGATTCCCGCAATGCGGCAGAGGCCCCAATCCTTACCAGGAAGCGGTCCAGGAACTTGGTGGCAACCGTCGCCGACTGGCGCAGTCTGACCAGCAATCTTTGGGCAAAGACCTCGCCGCCCTTGTTGATCCATTCGTAGTTCAGGAAGCCTTCGGACAGCAAATCGGCATCCGCCTTGGAGTAGGTCATGTCGTGTAGGTGCAGGAGTTCCACCTGCAAACACCACACTTGATACCGGATCAGGTCCATTTCGGGCCATGTTGCAGCCATGCCCAAGACAAACTGGGCCGCGGTGCCGATGCCCGGTACCGTGCCGGGCAACGCGAACAATCCCCCAAGGGCTGTGCACAACCGGGCCCGATTGGTGATGGCTGTCTTGATCAAGTCGGACTGTGTAGCTCCGGCCTTGCGTTGTTCGTCCAGCGCGCGCCGGAGCCGTTCCCCTTCCTCCGCCCCGGCCATGGATACCGGGTCGGCCTTGACGGGCATTCGTCCCAGATTGGCTCTCAGGTAGCCAACCGCGTCTTCCGTTCGTTCCAGGATTCCGGCCAACCAGTCCAGGATGCGGTTTGTCAGCGGTGGGCCGTACGGATCCGAGGTGTTGTTGTCGGTCGGCTTGTCTCGGCCCAACCCGATCCGCATAGTCGGCTTGGACCAGTTCGGCAATCTCGACGGCTTGGCGAGGCCGGCTTGAAGTTGGTCGCTGGGAACCGCCGGCACTACGGCATTGGTTGTGTGTTCCATGTGCCCATCACGGAGCG
>CAZMKQ010000144.1:0-10714 GCA_964566955.1 uncultured Caldilineaceae bacterium
CCCGTCGTCGGCTACACGCGTTGCAAGGACCGCAGCGATTTTGCGGCCACGGCCGCCTACGGGGTCTGCGCCAGCCGCAACCTGAAGTACTTCGGCTACAAGCTGGTGCTGCTCTGCACGCCGGCGGGGGTGCCCGCAGCCTACGACCTGGTGCCGGCCTCCACGGACGAGCGGGTGGCCGGGGAACAGGTGCTGGACTGGGCCTGGGGGGCCCGCATCCTCGGCGACAAGGGCTTCCTCGGGGCCGACTGGCAACAGGGCTACCGGGAGACCCGGGGCCTGGAGATCCTGACCCCCTTGCGCGCCAACCAGCACCCGGCCCAACCGCCCGGCTTGGAGCGGTGGCTCAACCGCCTGCGGGAACGGATCGAAGGGGCCTTCCACGAGGTGCAGAACACCGGCCGCCACCTGGAGCATCTGACCTGCAGGACGCTCCGAGGGTTGTGCACGCATGTCGCGGCCAAGATGGCCAGTCATGCCCTCAAGCTCCTGCTCCGCCGTCAGGCCGGGATTGACGTCCGGACCTTCACCGTGACCCTGTAATTCCACATTAGGCGTACGACGTCTGCCACGTCCGAATATGTACCTTTGCGATGGACTTGGCATCCGACGGCTCGGCCTCTCGAATTGTCATGTCTGCATGTTCCTGCGGCATCTCGCCTCCCGAAGCGCCTGACCCGGAGCCAGGCTCTTGTTGCACGTCCACCCTCGGTCACAACCGATACAAGCAAGGTAGCCTACCATCGATAACCGACCGTTTAATTCGGCAAGTTCAAGAGCAGTTTACTCTCCATGCACACGTCAACTGCTCGGCAACCATGTGACGTGTCAAGACCCGATTTCAGTTTGACGGATTTTGATCCGATCCCTTCCTTGGCACTCTCGGGCGTGTCGAACTCCCGTCCGTTCAAGTCGCGGCACGACCAGCGGAGACCGGAAGCCGAGGACTCCCAACTGCGGCTGCCTCCATCCGAATGGGTCCTCCGGTTGGCTCCCGTGGAAATGGTGTCTCCCCGCGACAGCAGACCGGAACGTTCCGCGCTCCGATCCGGGATCAACCCGAACCGGTAACCCACCCCAGAATGACAAAGGCGTCGGACGAGAAGAAATAGCCCACCAACAAAATGGCAAGTTCAACGGCCACAATCACCGCCGCCATGCGCCGGGCCCGCCGGGTCCCGTGATGGCGCAGGTAGGTTTCGCCGCTGACAATCGACATGGCAATGACAGCGATGCCCAGGACCATCGCCGAGATGGTCTGGACATTGAAGCCGACCCAGTATTCCCGCCCGTACTCCTCCACGATCACGTTGAAGAGGCGCAACAGGCCGGCATAGGCGGCCATGACCAGATCCACGCCAATCGCGACTTCCGCAATCCCCAGGGCCGAGGTCAACAGCCAAACCAACCCCAGCAGGATCGGCTCAAGAGATCGGGGCAGGCTCATGGTTTATGCAGGTCGGGAACGGCTGCGGTGCCGATACCCACCCCGACCTCCGGTATCCTCACGGATGTCGGCGGCACACTACTGTGCCCGCCGTCCCTGCTTGGGGCACACCCGCGCGAGGCCTATTGCATGCCCTGCAATTCCAGTGTGTCGGCAAAGTGGCAGGCCGAGGCATGGTCCTCCCCGATGGAGACCAGCGGCGGGGTCTCGGTCCTGCAAATGTCTTCGGCATACCGGCAGCGGGGATGGAAATAGCAGCCGGCAGGAGGATTGGACGGATCCGGCACTTGGCCAATCAGCGGAATGCGGACCGTGGGATTGCGGGGGTCCGGCTTGGGGGAGGCCGACAGCAGCGCCTCGGTATACGGGTGTCTGGGATTCGTGTACAGCTCGCGCTTGGGTGCCACTTCCACCATGCGTCCGACGTACATGACCGCCACCCGGTCGGAAATGTGTTCGACCACACTCAGGTCGTGGGCCACGAACAGGTAGGTCAGATCGAACTCTTCCTGCAAGTCCTGCAGAAGGTTCAGGGTCTGGGCCTGAATGGACACGTCCAGGGCCGACACCGGTTCATCCAGCAGGATGAGCGAGGGGCGCAGGGACAGGGCGCGGGCAATGCCGATGCGCTGGCGCTGGCCGCCGGAGAACTCGTGCGGATAGCGCTCCATGTGCTCGGGTCGCAAACCCACGGCGGACAGCAACCCCTGCACCTCTTCGTCGGTTGCACGCCCAAGATCCAGTCCGTGCACCCGCAACGGTTCCCTGACGATGTCCGACACGCTCATCCTGGGATTCAGGCTGTTGATCGGATCCTGGAACACCATCGCGATCTCGCGTCGCAACGGCTTCATGTCCCGCAGGGGCAGAGTGGCCAGATCATGGACCTCCCCGTCTTCGGAACCGTTGGCGTGGGAACGAAACAGCACCGCGCCGTCGGTGGGGTCGTACAGCCGAATGGCCGTGCGCGAAGCGGTGGTCTTCCCGCATCCGCTTTCCCCGACCAACCCGAGGGTTTCCCCCTTGCGGATTTCAAAACTGACATCATCAACCGCCTTGATGTGGCCCACCACCTTGCGCAGCAGGCCCTTGCGGATGGGAAAGTACTTCTTCAGGTTCCGGACTTCCAGCAGGACGCCTGGATCCTCAATGGACGCGGGCACTGGTCACCTCTCGCATCGTGTCCGGATCGTGCAGCAGACAGGCGGCTCGCTGCCCGTCGCCCGCAGCAAGCAGTTCGGGCATGCGCGCATCGCAGATGCCGGGCATCACATCGGGGCACCGGTTGTTGAAGGGGCACCCGGTCGGAATGGAGAACGGATCGGGCACCATGCCCTCGATCACCTCCAGGCGGGACCCTTCGGTCTGCCCAATGCGGGGAATCGATCGGAGCAGGGCGCGCGTGTACGGATGCTGCGGGTTGTAGAAGATCGCATCCGTGGTGCCCTGTTCGACAATGCGGCCCAGGTACATGACCGCGATGTCCTCCGCCATCTCGGCGATGACGCCCAAATCGTGGGTGATGTACATAATGGCCATGCCGAACTCCTCTTGGAGGTCGAGCATGAGATCGTTGATTTGAGCCTGGGTCGTGACGTCGAGCGCCGTGGTGGGCTCGTCGGCAATCAGCAGCTTGGGACCGCAGGAGAGGGCAATCGCGATCATGACGCGTTGCCGCTGGCCGCCCGAAAGCTCGTGCGGATAGCTCACGACCCGTTCCTCCGGCCGGGGAATGCCCACCTTGTCCAGCATCTCGACGGCGATCCGTCGGGCTTCCTCGCGCGGAATCCGATTCTGCTTGGCAATGGCCTTCGCCATCTGGTCGCCGACGGTCTGGCGCGGCTTCAGGTGCAGTTGAATCGACTCGCCGATGTGCAGGCCGGCCGTGTAGACCGGAGTCAGCGAACTCATCGGCTCCTGGAAGATCATGGCAATCTCGCCGCCGCGCAGGTCCCGCATCAGTTGGCTGTCGGACGGCTGCCGGGCAATGTCGATGAGTTCGGAGTCGCCGGAATCGTCCCGTTGCCGGTTGTACAGCATCTCGCCATTCACAATCGAACCGTTCTTGGCCAGCAACTGCATGATGGCGCGGGCCGTGACGGACTTGCCGGAGCCGCTCTCGCCGATGACACCAAGGGTCTTCGACTTGCGAATCGTGAAGTTCACCCCCTCGAGGGCGCGGACCGTGCCGCGCCGGACCTCGAAGTGGACTTGCAGGTCCCTGACGTCCAGCAGAACATCCTGGTCCAAGACCGCCGCCGACATGGCTACTGGCCTCCGTAGGGATCAAGGGCATCGCGCAGGCCGTCGCCCAGCATGTTGAAACCCCAGATGGCCCCGATGATGACAGGAATGGTGATCAGCATCCACGGCGAGAACTGGATGGCCCGGATACCGGACACTTCGTAGAGCAGCACGCCCCAGCTGGTCAGTGGCGGGCGCAGGCCCAGTCCCAGCCAGCTAAGTGCCGTTTCGGCCAGGATCATTCCCGGAATGGCCAGCGTGGAAATCACGATGATGTGGCTGGTGGCACCCGGAATTAGATGGCGAAACATCACACGCCAGTCGCTGGAGCCGAAGGACTGGGCCGCCAGCACGTATTCGCGTTCCCGCAGAGAAAGCACCAGGCCGCGCACCTGCCGCGCCAGGCCACCCCAGCGTACGCAAGCCAGGATGATGGTCAACATGAAGTAGACCGCGATCGGAGACCACTCGGGCGGGATGGCGGCGGCCAGCGCCATAAACAGGGGAATGTCCGGAAAGGCCGACAGGAACTCCGTGATGCGCTGGACCAGCAGGTCCACCAGGCGGCCGTACCAACCCGAAATCACCCCCAGGGTGGCGCCGAAGGTGATGGTGAGAAGCTGGCCAATCAGGCCGATGAGCAGGGACAGGCGGCCGCCGTAGATGATGCGCGTGAACAGGTCGCGGCCCAGGCGATCCGTGCCGAACAGGTAGACGTAGCCGTCCGGACTCTCCTCGCGATCCACTCCGAAGAGATGGATGTTGGACGGGATCAGGCCGGCCAGGCGGTACTCTTCGGCGCGCACGAACAGGTGGATCGGATAGCGCACGCTTTCATCGACCACGAAGAAGCGCTTGCGCAGCGTCATGTCCACCTCCTCCTTCAGGCCGTAGACGAAGGGCCGGGCCTGAAACCGGCCCTCGTGGCGGAACTGCAGCCGCTGGGGCGGGGCCTCGAGGTAGTCGGAGACGGTGTCGACCAGATAGGGAGACCAGAATTCCGCCGTCAGGGCGCAGACGAAGTAGTAGGCGATGATCAGGAAGCCGCCGAACATCGCCAGCTTGTTCTGCCGGAACCGCCACCAGACCAGAACCCAGTAGTTCTGGCTGATTTCCTTGGCGTTCTGCTCCTCTGCGAACGGTTCGGGGACGGCAGTGCTCATGTCCGGTCTTCCCAAAAGGAATGGTAGGGCCTGTGGCTACTCAAGGCGGATGCGCGGATCAAGCCAGGCCAGGGCCAGATCGGCCAGCAGGTTGCCGACCAGCAGGATCAGGGTAAAAAAGACCAGGGTGGTGCCCGCCAGGTACATGTCCTGACGCTGCAGGGCCCGGACGAACTCCGGTCCGATCGTGGGCAGGTTCAGCACGGTCGCCACCAGGGCGTTGCCCACGATGATCCCGGGCAGGGCCTCGGACCCCAGGATCACGATCAGGGGATTGATGGCCATGCGCACCGCGTGCTTCCAGGTCACGGTCCGGCTTTTGAGGCCGCGCGCCCGGGCCGACTCGACAAACGGCTGGCCGAGCGTGTCGAGCAGATTGCCGCGCATAATCCGGATCAGCCCGGCCGTGCCGGTGATGCTGCCGATCAGGGCCGGCAGCCAGAGGTGTTTCAGAAGGTCGATGAACTTGGCGAAGCTCCAGGGCGCATCGCGGTATTCCCGCGAGAACAATCCCAGAATGTCGACATCCGTGAACTGCACCACGTAAAACAGGAGCAGCAGGGCGAGCAGGAATCCGGGTACACCCAGGCCAATGAAGCTGATCGTCGTGAATATCTGATCGCCGATCGAGTATTGGTTGGTGGCGGAATAGACGCCGATGGGTATGGCGACGATCCACACCAGAAGAATGGAGGCCACCGCCAGGGCACAGGTCAGCCAGAAGCGCTGGGCGATCACCTCCCGCACCGGTCTTTCAAGGGCAAACGAGTCTCCGAAGTCCCCTCGCACGAAGTTCGAGGCCCACATCACGTATCTGGGCAACAGGGGAATATCGAGGCCGTATCGTTGCCTGAGTTCCGTGACCCGATCTTCCGCACTCCGGTCGCCGCGCGCCTCCAGTTCCGTCAGGAGCTGTGTGAGGAAGTCGCCCGGCGGCAGTTCGATGATCACGAACCCGACGAACGAGACCAGCACCAGCATCACCAGCGAGTAGCCCACGCGTCGAATGATGTAGGAAAGCACGATCGGGAACCGGAACCAAGCGGGACGATTTAACTAAAGATGGGGGCCGGCGCGCAACCTGCCGCAGAACACGGCAGGCAGGCTACCGCCTTGACGCATGTGCCGGCCCCGGAAATGCCACCCCGGTTGTGCCTACTTCGGGCGCAACCGGGGTGGGACCTTGTCAATCTACTGTTCGATGTAGAACTGCTCGGGATGCAGGTTGCCGGGACTGCCCGGAGCCCAGGGCCCCAGAATACCGAACGTCGGCACGTTCTTGAAGTTGTTCTTGATCACCACGGGCATTGGCTGATCGCCTGCCCCGCCAAGGGTAAAGGGACCCTCGTCGATGTGGATCTGCACGGCTTCCCACACAACCTTGTGTCGTTCTTCTTCGTCGCCGGTGGCAATGCCCTTGTCATACAGGGCCTGGAGCTTGGCTGCGGGACTGCCCGGCAGCGGCTCTTCACCCTCGGCACCGCCAGTCGCACGCCATTTGCCCTGGAGCGGCCAGGCGCGGTTGTCGCGCAGCGGGAAAATCCAGTCCGGGTAGGTCCAGATGTCCAGCTCGGAAGCGTGGCAGTTGCGGAACATGTACTTGGCCTCGGTCTGGCGGCTGCCCCACTCCGGCTGGCCGAAGAGGTCGTTGACAATCGCATCGATGCCGATGGCGGTCATCTGTTCCTTGAGCTCGATGTTGGAGTTCTCGGAAATGACCTGTCCGCCCCAGTCGCCCGAATCGAGGATCAGCTGGAAGGACTTGCCGCTGGGCAGGTCGCGCCAGCCGTCGCCGTCCTGGTCGGTAAAGCCGGCCGCTTCAAAGCGCTGGGCTGCCAGATCAGGATCATATTGGGCATCGGCCTGCTGCCAGACCTCGTTGATGGCCTGTCCCTCAGGGCTCTGGAAATGCCAGGCCTGCGGGCTGATCGTGGACTGCTGCGGAATGCCGATGCCGTCCCAGACCACATCGATCAGGCGTTCGCGGTCGATCGCCACGGATACGCCCTTGCGCCAGTTCACGTCCCGCAGCAGGGCACGGATTTCCGCGTCCTTTTCGGGATCGTTGCCGTCTCCGACGTAGTCCTGGTTGATGAGCCAGCAGGGCCATCCGCCCGCACCGTTCACCCAGTCGGTGTACAGGGTGTAGTCGCCGTCCTCGGCCTTCTGGGCCAGGAACGGAATGTGCGTCGGATTGTAGGAGCCGTCGCGGAAGGAGGCGTCGTACTTACCCTCGGACAGGTTCAGGAGACGGGTTTCCTCGTTCTCCACGACCTCGATGTCCATGTAGTCGATGTAGGGCAGCTGGTTGCCTTCCGGATCAACCTTCCAGTAGAAGGGGTTGCGCACCAGGACGGCGCGCACGCCGGCTTCCATGGACTGCGTACCCCAGGCGGTGATGACCGGGTGGTCCGGGTTCCGGAAGTAGTCCTGGGTGGCTTCCAGCAGGGCCGAGTAGTCCTCGTTGTCCGAGTAGGCCGGATGGAACTGCTCGAGATAGTGCCGCGGCTTCATGATGCGATCCTGGAATTCCCAGAAGCCCTGGGCCAGGATGGTCGGCGTGATCCAGTGGGGTTCGTCCCACGTCCAGGTCATGGTGTAGTCGTCGACGAATTCGACGTCCATGGTCTCGCCGTCAGAGTTGAAGCCGTACCACGGCACGGTCACGTCGCCGTAATCGGCATTCGTGGCGAGATCCTCCCACCAGAACTGCAGGTCCGACGTGGTGTACGGTGCACCGTCCGACCACTTCAGGCCTTCACGCAGATAGTAGGTGACTTGGGTGCCGTCTTCGTTGAAGACGTAGTCCTTGAAAAGGCCCGGCTGATAGCCGTTGTAGTCGGCCCGCCAGCGCACGGGGGGATCGTAGGCAATCATCTTGATGTTGCCCATGCCGGCCTCCCAGGAAGCCGTGTGCCAGGTGCCGCCGTACTGGCCAATCGCATCAACCACCGGTACCACGACCGGTTCGACCGGCAAGCGCTCCTCCACGGGCGGGAGTTCACCGGCCGCCACCATGGCGGCGAGCATGGGGGCTTCGCCATAGGGGCTGTCGGACATGTCCGCGGCGGGAGCCTCCGGCTCCGCCATGGGTGCTTCCTCCTCGGCCGCCGGCGCGCCGCCACAGGCGGCCAAGGCCAGCAGGGCAATGAGTAGGGCTCCGATCAGCATGAATCGGTGTCGCATGTGCATCTCCTTGAAAATGTGCAAAAAGTAACATGTTTTCGTTCGAAGCCGCCAGCTAACGGCCCCGTCGGCATGGCCGGCAGGAGTGGCCCAGGGGAGATCAACCAGAGGACTGATTCCAGCCATCGGCAGGTATGGGTTGGCAGTACAGGAACGCGGATCAATGCTACCATAACCGCGAATGGCATCTGGGCGCATTCCGTTCCCGGTCGGCCGCGAGTCCCTCTTCCGAAACAATCCGGTGGTGAACAATGCTGCTGCAGCGAAATCTGATCGACGGCGCCTCTGTCTGGAGCGTTGACGGCCGGCAGCTGGCGCGGCATACGGACCTGCCCACGCTGCTGGGCCAAAGCCACCAAGCCATGCTGAGACAGCTGGCAGGGGAACCGTCCGCCCCCTTGCCGCCCAACGCCGTCGTGCAGGCGCCGGTCGACCGGCACCAGGAAGTCTGGGGCAGCGGCGTCACCTACATGCGCAGCCGGGAGGCCCGCGAGTCCGAGTCCGCGGCAGCCGATGTCTACGGGGCCGTGTACGATGCCGCGCGGCCCGAGATTTTCTTCAAGGCCCAGGGGTGGCGGACCCGCGGGTCCGGAGAGGGGGTGCGCATCCGCCGGGACTCAGAATGGAACGTGCCCGAGCCCGAGCTCACGCTGGTCGTCAACGCCGAAGGCGAGATTGTCGGCTACACCGTGGGCAACGACATGTCCTCGCGCGACATCGAAGGGGCCAATCCCCTCTATCTGCCCCAGGCCAAGACCTACAACGGCTCCTGTGCGGTGGGACCGGCCATCCACCTCTGCGATGCGGACGAACTGGTCGGACTTGAAATCGACATGCGCATCGAGCGGGACGGGGCCGCGGTGTTCGAGGGCAGCACATCCACCGCCAACATGAAACGCACCTTTCCCGAACTGGCGGAGTACCTGTGCCGGGAACTGGACTTCCCGGCCGGCGTGTTGCTGATGACCGGAACCGGCATCGTGCCGCCGGACGAGTTCACGCTGCAGTCCGGCGATGTCATCACCATCCGCATCGGCGACCTGTCCCTGGTCAACACCGTAGAGTAGCGGGAACGGCTGCCATCGGCGAAACCGGTGCCGACCCGACAACTGGATTGGTGGGTTTGGCCCTTGGAGTGGGTCAGCGTTCCTGAATCACTCCACCGCGTGGCAGTTTGGAGGCGGCAGTCCGCCCCGCCCAATCCAGCACCCGAACTTCAGTCCAGCAACTGGTCGAACCTGAGGGCCAGGTCATCCGCTGCGAAGAACAGGTATTCGCCACGCTTCCAGTCCGGGTAGAGGACATCGAACCAAAGGCTGTACTTCAGGTCGTCGTCCTCGGGGTCGATGTCGCGCTCGATATCCTCGAGGATGATTTTGTATTCTTCCTCCGTGAACCGGTACACAGTGGACGGGCCAACGATTGCCTCGAGGCGCGACGGTGCCGTGTGGGTGATCCAACTGACCTCTTTGGTTTCGTCGTCGACCTTCCGCTCGACCGCGTCCAACTCAAAGACATACTCTCCATCCTCCAGCTGCAGCACGAACCGGTGGCCCGACACGTAGGGTCGGGTGTTGTTTGTCAAAGGATTGCCTTCCGCGTCGCGTGCCTGTCCCGAACCGCCGAAGACCGCATACCTGTTCGAGGAAACCACCCAGTAGCCTTCGTCGTCCTTGTCGATACGCTGGAAAAATGCGGGCTTGTCGCCGCCATCACGTTCCATAACCCGTAGCTGATAGTGGGTAACCTTGCTGGCCCTGTCCGACGACAGGTGATCTCCGGGCCCAAAGTAGAACGGCTTGAGCATCCTCACCGTCCGTGCCTGGTTGGGATTGTCGCGGGCCCCCAAGTCGAGCGTACCTGTGTTGTGGTGTTCGGCATCGAGCGTCAAGTCGGTCGTTACCGTGATGTCCTCTGTCGCGGCGGTTATGACACATCCGGCTCCGGTACTCGTCTCTTGACACCCCCAGGTCGTATCCAGCTGGTAGCCTCCAAAGTACAAAGGACTCAGCAAAGTTGTGGCCGCCTTGTAATCCGGCTTGCCGCTCAGAAGCGTGACATAGCCCGGTGCGGTGGCGTAGACCTCGACAGCGTATTCCGTGCCGGGTTCCAGGTTGAGATGATGCCTGACCTGGCCGTCCGGGTCTCGTGTGCGGCGCAGTCCTTCCTTGACCTCGGGGATTTTCAGATCCTCCGACAGCTTCGACACCGGTGTGGCAATGACCAGGTAGTGTTCAAAGGGCAGCGCCGGATCCAAATCCCTGAAGACCACGGTCATTTGGCCGGTCTCCACTGCGCTCTGCTCGAACATCATCACATCACGGAGCGTCTCCGTTCGCCCGTCCCATTCCACAATCAGATCGGTGATTTCCACCGGCAGCCACAGGAGCGAGGACGGGCACGTCCTGCTGCCAAGCGGGAACCCTATGCCCCCTGCCGATCGCGCACACAGCAGCAGGACTACCATGACCAGCGGCAACCAAATTCCAATTCGGCGATGCTCCATCGCCGGCAGGATGAGGAATCTGTGTGCCAACAGGGTCATCTCAAGCTACTTCGACGATTCGAAACAAGGCGATGAGAGGGAATGGTCTCCAGCTATCTCACATTAACTATAATACGCCTAATGTGGAATTGGGAGTTGACCAAAAAAGGGGAAGCCGCGCAGAATGTA
>CAZMKQ010000145.1:0-10568 GCA_964566955.1 uncultured Caldilineaceae bacterium
ACCGGCTCCGTCAATCCCTCAGGCCGAACTAACCGTGGGTACCTGAATAGTTACGACAATTGTTGGAAGAGGCTGGGGGAAATTCATAGAGTGACGTATACCGTCGAGTGGCCGGTCATCCACCTCGACGACTACTTTGAAATCACCCCCTACTGCCAGCGGGGCGACGACGTATGTGCCGCAGAACTGCGCGTCTGCTACAACGCCCGCGACTGCGACGACAATGATTTTGAAAGGGCTTCGTGGGACCAGGTCGGCGATCTCTGGGACGAGGCCAGCTCCTGCCTGTACGACAACGACGAAGACGATGTCTGGGAGTGCCTCGACGAGGCCTTGGACGATTGGCTCGACGACAACATGGGCTCCAACGACGACTACGACGACCTGGAAGACGAGGAAGAGGATAACCGGGGCTTCACCCTGGAGGACTACGAAAACAACCTGAACGATATCGGCGGAGACCGACGGACCCAGCGCCAGGTTACATCCCGGGCCCCAACTCCCGTCTATCAGCCGAGGGACTCCGTGGCCACCCCTGGACCCGGCTTCCGTCTGACCGGGGGCGAGTACCTAACAGTCAACTTTACGGCCTACCTGGAAACGGACTCGCCGTACCAGGTCTGCAACACGGCCATCGGCTGCATCACCGTGGCCACCCTCAGCAACACCTTCCGGCCAAACATGCAGAACCTGCACATCGTGATCCAGGACACCGGGGTACTGAGCTGCATGGGCCGGGCCGGATGGAATGTGGGCAGCAATCACGCCATTGCCTTCGACGATGCCAACCTGATCGCCTGCGACGCACGCATCAGAACGGCCAATCAAGTCTGTCCGGCCAAGGACACCGGCGCCAGCGGCGACCTGTTTGCGATGTGGGACACCGGTCTGCTGAGGGGCATCCTCTTCGACACCGATGCCCAGGCGCACCGCCTGCAGGTGGAACGGGCCCGGGCCCGGACCCCGGATTGCCTGTGCACCGCGGGGTTCCTGGAAAGCCACTTCGTCGTCACCGCCAACGACACTGCCGGTCCATGGGATCGCTCCAGTGCGCAAAGGACGGAGAACGTGTGCAACTGACCAAACAAGGAACTTGACACTGCTCCGACCTCGGGAAGTCAACCCTCGGGTAAACCGGGTTGGACCGCCTGACGACAGACTTGCTCAAGTCCCGGGATCCGGTTCTGTAACTCTGTGTCCGGAACTTTCTGTATCAGCTGCCCACAACACGCCTCATCCCGCACACTCCCACGAGAAACACCATGCACCAATACCTGAAACTCCCGGCCAGGTTCCTGTGGGTGTTGCTGGGCACCGTCCTAATCGCCGCCGGCATGACTTCGGTTTCGCTGGCAAGGACGGAAACTCGATTCCACGGCCCCGATGCATTCATCATTCTCAAGGCCACAAGCACCACGGCTTACTTCACCATCGACGACAGCTGCAGAGACATCGACCAAAATTGCACGGTGATTGTAAGACGCAGTGTTGCGCTCGCCGCCCCCACTCCACAGGACAACATGACCATGGAGGATGTCTGGAATGGCCTGCTCCACTGTACGCACTCCAGGTCCGGACAGGATGGGCGTAACAGAGACTTCGACATCTGTTGGCGGACTCACATGTCATCTGTCACCTATACCGTCGAGTGGCCTGTCATCAGACCCGATGACGATTTCGAAATCTCCCCGTTTTGCAAGAGCGGCGACGCGGTGTGCGCAGACGAACTGATCGTTTGCTACAACGCCGCCGATTGTGACAATAGCAGTTTTGGCAGAAGTAGCAGTTTTACCCAGGTCGGCGATCTCTGGGACGAGGCCAGCTTCTGCCTGTATGACAACGATGAAGACGATGTCTGGGAGTGCCTGGACAACGCACTCGACGATTGGCTCGATGACAACATGGGCCCCAACGACGACTACGACGACCTGGAAGACGAGGAGGAGGATGACCGTGGCTTTACCTTGGAGGACTACGAAAACAACCTGAACGATATCGGCGGAGACCGACGGTCCCAGGTTCCAACTCCCGTCCACCAGCCGACGAACGCCGTAGGCACTCGCGGGCCCGGTTTCCAACCGAACAGAGACGCGTACCTAACAGTCAACTTTACGGCTTACCTGGAAACGGACTCGCCGTACCAGATCTGCAACACGGCCATCGGCTGCATCACCGTGGCCACCCTCAGCAACACCTTCCGGCCAAACATGCAGAACCTGCACATCGTGATCCAGGACACCGGGGTACTGAGCTGCATGGGCCGGGCCGGATGGAATGTGGGCAGCAATCACGCCATTGCCTTCGACGATGCCAACCTGATCGCCTGCGACGCACGCATCAGAACGGCCAATCAAGTCTGTCCGGCCAAGGACACCGGCGCCAGCGGCGACCTGTTTGCGATGTGGGACACCGGTCTGCTGAGGGGCATCCTCTTCGACACCGATGCCCAGGCGCACCGCCTGCAGGTGGAACGGGCCCGGGCCCGGACCCCGGATTGCCTGTGCACCGCGGGGTTCCTGGAAAGCCACTTCGTCGTCACCGCCAACGACACTGCCGGTCCATGGGATCGCTCCAGTGCGCAAAGGACAGAGAACGTGTGCAACTGACCTAACAGGGAACTTCACACTGCTCCGACCTCGGGAAGTCAACCCTCGGATAAACCGGGTTGGACACCTAACGGCAGACTCGCTCAAGTCCCGGAATCCGGCTCTGTAACTCTGTGTCCGGAACTTCCTGTATCAGCTGCCCACAACACACCTCATCCCGCACACTCCCACGAGAAAATCCATGCACCAACACCCCAAACTTCCGGCCAAGTTCCTGTGGGTGTTGCTGGGCACCGTCCTGATCGCCGCCGGCATGACTTCGGTCTCGCTGGCGAACGAACCCACCAATTTCCACGATGACTATTTCGATCTGGTCAGGTCGACAACGAACACAGCCTATTTCGCAATCGATGAGAGTTGCAGGGAAACAGATGAGAACTGCACGGTGGAGGTTCGAGGGATTGCCCCGGGTGATGGCTGGCTTGCCACAATCAACGCCTGCACTGAGAGCAGAAGCGGAGACGGGCGATACAAGGACTTCGAAGATTGTTGGGACGGCCACGTACCCAACGTCACTGTAGAGTGGCCGACCATCAGTCCCGACGACGACTTTGAAATCACCCCCTACTGCCAGCGCGGCGACGAGATGTGCGCCGAAGAGCTGCGCGTCTGCTTCAACGCGGCCGATTGCGACGACAACAACTATGGCAGGAAGGACTGGACGCAAGTGGGCGAACTCTAGGACGAGGCCGGCTCCTGCCTGTACGACGACGACGAGGACGATGTCTGGGAATGCCTCGACGAAGCGCTCGACGACTGGCTCGACGACAACATGAACCGCAATGACGACTACGGCGATCTGGAAGACGAAGAGGAGGATGAACGCGGCTTCATCCTGGAGGACTACGAAGACGACCTGAACGATGTTGGCGGCGACCGGTCATCCACGCGCCGCGCCGAGACCGTGTCCGAACCGTCCCGGCAACAGGGGACATCCCGGACTCCAACTCCCATCTACCAGCCGAGGGACTCCGTGGGCACACGCGGACCCGGTTTCCAACCGAACAGAGACGCGTACCTAACAGTCAACTTTACGGCCTACCTGGAAACGAACGCGCCGTACCAGGTCTGCAACACGGCCATCGGCTGCATCACCGTGGCCACCCTCAGCAACACCTTCCGGCCAAACATGCAGAACCTGCACATCGTGATCCAGGACACCGGGGTACTGAGCTGCATGGGCCGGGCCGGATGGAATGTGGGCAGCAATCACGCCATTGCCTTCGACGATGCCAACCTGATCGCCTGCGACGCACGCATCAGAACGGCCAATCAAGTCTGTCCGGCCAAGGACACCGGCGCCAGCGGCGACCTGTTTGCGATGTGGGACACCGGTCTGCTGAGGGGCATCCTCTTCGACACCGATGCCCAGGCGCACCGCCTGCAGGTGGAACGGGCCCGGGCCCGGACCCCGGATTGCCTGTGCACCGCGGGGTTCCTGGAAAGCCACTTCGTCGTCACCGCCAACGACACTGCCGGTCCATGGGAGCGATCCAGTGCGCCAAGGACGGAGAACGTTTGCAACTGACCAAAGAACAAACTTGACATGTCCCGGACCTCGCAGAATCGACCTTTCCGGAGATTCGGGTTTGGCCTGTTGGAGTTGGGTTTGAACAAGCCCCGGATCCCGGTTCCAGGGAACAGTGTCTTGGGCATCCGTATCAGGCTCCAGGTACAGACTTGCCGAACCAAATTCGAGGTATCGTTTGCCCCTTGGGTCCCCACACATCGGCGTCACGGGCCGCAGTCGCGTCGGTCGAACCGGCAGGCTGACATGATTCCGGAAACCCCTACTGGTTGGAATCCCGTGTTATGCCGGGAATGATTGCTTCATGTTTGTTACATGTGCGAGGTCGATCAACCGAAAGTTCGTGTAGAGTTGAATTTGGGACCATATCCAAAACGGACAAACCGGTCCAGGACGTTTCCCTGCTTCCCAACCCTTCCACCTTGGCTCGTCACACATTCGACACAGCTCCATGAATGCCATAACCGAATCCTTGACTACCGGCTTTCCGGCCGCACGCACTTGGTCACAACGAACCCCTTCCCGGAAGTGCAGGACTTGGCTGAGCGGCACAGCCGTTGGATTGCTGGCTGCCTTCCTGTTGGTGTTCGTGTTCGGAAGCCCGGTCAAGGCCGCTTCCGCGACCGACTTCGCTGGCAGCTACTTCGAAATCCTGTCCGCGACCGAGAAAACCGCCCACTTTTCGATACTGCCGGCAGGCCAGTGCACCAGACTGGACATCCACTGCTCGGTACAGGTCACGATCCGCAACCGCACCATTCCCAATCTGGACAATAAGAGCCTGACCGCAGCCTGGACCGATCAACTCGACGCGTGCAGTGTCTCGGACGCGGCCGATGAAAACAGCCGCAATGCGGCCTTCCACGCCTGTTGGGACGACAAGTTCCCCATCTACGATCTCGTCTGGCCCAACTTCACGCTGGCGCCGTCGTTCGAAATTTCCCCTCACTGCGAACCATTCGACGAAGAGTGTGCCGAAAAACTCCACATCTGCTACAACGCGGCCGACTGCGCCAGCGTGCTCTTCAAGAGCAGCGGCTGGAACCGGGTTTCCGAACTGTGGTCCGATGTCGACGGCTGCTTCTACAGCGACGACTGGGATCGCATGTGGGAGTGTGCCGACGATGCCCTTTGGGGCTGGTTGAACACGCATGTGCCCCGCTCCAGTGCCTACCGCACCATGGACTTCGTCCGCCCGGACCAGCGCGGTTTCATCCTCCTCGATTACGCAGACAACATCAGCGATGTGCTGGATGCGGATTCGGCTGCGCGCACCAACGCCAAGTTGCTGGACCGATACATCGCCGACTGGGAACGCAGCTCTCCCCGCTCCATCTTCCGGCCCATGTCCGAGGTCGAAAACGCCGGCCCGGTTTTCCGACCCTCGGGGTCCCACCTGACAGTGGGCTTCACCTCCTACCTGGAGTCGTCGGCCTCAGAATCGATCGAGGTTTGCAACACCGTGCTCGGATGCCTGAACGCCGAAGTGGACAGCGGCATGTTCAGGTCCTACATGCGCAACTTCCACATTGTGATCGAGGACAGCCACGTATTGAACTGCATGGACCGCTTGGGCTGGAATGTGGACTCCGCCCCCGCGGTTAAGTTCGACAACCCAATCCTCGCCTTGTGCGACGAACGGATCAGAACGGCTGCCAAGTACTGCCCCGACAAGAACACCGGGATCCTGCGCGAACTGGTTCTGCTCTGGGACATGGGTTTGTTCAGGAACCTGGTCGACGATCAGTTGGCCGTATCCGTCAGGTTGTTCGTGGAAGAGGCCCGGGACCGGACCCCGGAGTGCCTTTGCGCTGCCGGTTTCAAGGAACACAATTTCGTCATCGCGGACCATGCGAGTTCCAGTCCCTGGGCTGAAACGGGCGCATTGCGGACCAAGGACGTGTGTGATTGACCGCCGACGGATACCACAGGACCCGGATTTTGCCTTGGCTGCGTCGGCTGGGCCTTGTACAACTTGACATCGGAATGGGGCAGGAAAGGCAAAGCCGTGCCTGCTCCTGGCCGAACATCGGACAATCACTCCGGAGTCGGCCGGAGTCAGTGCCGGGTGACCGGACAACGGCGGTCCGGTGGGCACCGGCATCCGGTCGGCGGCGGGGCTGCCGGTGCGATGTGTCGGCATTCCACGGGCCTGGTGTCGGGAGCAAATCCGCCCACGCATGCCCACGAATGGGCGGTCCCCCGGGAACCCGGGGCACCCGGTGCTTCCCTCCTGCGATACCGGGCGCGGAACGGGGGCATGTGCCTGCTCCGGTACGGGTCACATCGCAACCCGCTCCCGACAGGCACAACGGACACCGCACGACGGACTTGGCATGGACCGGACAACCCTGTGCCACCCAATCAACGAATTATTGGCCATTTTTTGGAGGTTTCGTGCCCTTGGGATAGGCTAACCGGAATGGCTTGACCACTGCAGCAGGCAGGTGCGACCGGAATGGCGGACGAACCATCCCCTGGCATGAACCACGATGCCCTGGTGCGCCGGGCCCTGGGCGATCCGGCCACCGCCCGCGCCTGGCTGAAGGCACGACTGCCGGAGGACGTGGCCCAACACCTCAACTTCACCACACTGCAACGCCTGCCGGGCTCCTTCGTCGATGAAGCCTTGCACCGGTCGGAGACGGACGTGTTGTTCGAGGCCCGCACCGCGTCGGGCCTGCCGGTGCATGTGTACGTGCTGGTCGAGCACCAGTCCACGGTGGACTTCTGGCTGCGCCTGCGGCTGCTCCGCTACCAGAGCCGCATTTGGGAGGAAGAACGGACCCGGCGCCCGCGGGCGGACACGATCAGCCCGATTGTGACCGTGGTCCTGCACCACGGCCCGCGGGCCTGGTCACCGTCCACCCGTTTCACGGACTTGTACAATGAAAAGGTGCGGGACCTGCCGGGTGTCTGCCGCTTCCGCCACGTGCTGGTGGAACTGTACCGCATGCCGCTGGAGGAGGCGCGCGGCGATGCCTACGGTCGGGCGATGGAGATGCTGCTGAGCGACCATGGGCGCACCCAGGCCGCGCGCCTGGTGCAGTTGCTGCCGCCGCTGTTGCCGGCGATTCGGGCCACGCCCGGCGGCCCCTCCAAGGTGGTGACGCTGGTGCAGCACTACTCAATCGAATATGGAGGACCCATGAAGGAAGTTCTGACCGCCGAGGTGGCGAGGTACCAGGAACGGTACGGGAAGGTCGGCCTGACCCGGGAAGACGTGACCATGCTGGAAATCCTGGAGGCGAAACTTGAACGCGAAGGCCGGGAAAAGGGCCTGCAGGAGGGCCTAAGAGCGGGACGCGAAGAAGGACGCCAGGAAGGACGCCAAGAGGGCCGCCAGGAAAGGCTCGAGGTAGGACGGCTCCAGGAACGGATTGCCAACCTCGAAGGCATGCTGGAACGGAGCCACTCATGGGAAACCGTCGAGGCGCTCACCGGGATTGACGCGGCCGGCCTGCACAACCTGCGCGAGGAGTTGGACCGGTTGCAGGGCCACAACGACAGCAACGTTGATTGATCGTGGCCGGAAGGGCGGTGCCCTTCCGGCCACGACAAGTGAGAGCGTGCCGTTCCTCGCCGCCGGTGCGGGCGACGGACATCGGCGGCGGTTTGTAACCATCGCTGGGGGGGTGCCGAGGCGCAGCGGTGATGGCCTCCGGAACACAGGCGACCGGCACTGGATCCGGCCGCCTCCGGAGTGATTGGTATTACTCAGTTCAACTTTGTACAAAGTCGAGCTCAAGATCCCCTGCGGGATCGCCTCTCGCCGTGCAGCTTCCCCTGTGTCGCGGGCCGGTCGGATACGGGGTGTTGCTCTCCCGTGCGATTCCAACAGAGTGCTTCTACCAAAGCCCGGTTCTACTGAGTGCCGCGAAGTACACCGCGCGCCCGGTCAAGAGAGCCGTCCACGCAGGTCAGGACCGCCAGCGCATTTGCACAAAGTCCGGCTTGGCAGTGTAACAATATGGAGATATCCGGGCCATCTTGGTCAACCTGCTAACAGCCTTGGACGAACCGGTGTGCAGGTGGCCAGCAGGACCCGGCCAGCCGCCCTCTTCTCGATTCAACATCATGGTCGGAAGACCGGCGTGCCCCTGTTGCAAGACCCGAACTGTTGCCACGAGGTGGTGCTGATGAGGCAGTTTATAGCCTGTTTGCTTTTGGTTTTGCTGACGACCCTAAGCCTGTTCACGGCGCACCCGGCATGGGCACTTGAATGCCAGCAGGAAACGCTGTACTACGACAACTGGGAATCCGAGGAGCTTTTTGCGGAAGCCGACCGTTCGGCCGCCACAACACATTTGGCCTGGGGGACGGAAGCATGCCCTGTCGATACCCATGGGTACTGGTTCACCACATGGGTACAGGTGTTGTTGGAGGACGGCACAACCGGGTGGCTTGATGAAGACGATCTGGTTACTCGCTCGGATTTCCAAGACAGCGTGCGGATCCGCCACGCTGACGGAATGTCGCGACTCCAGGCCCTGCTCGCCGAAATCGACAGAATGGAACACGTCATACAGGACCTCAGGATCGACACGTCGGGACCGTATTTGGACACCGTCCTGCTCTCGAGGGTGGGAGCCACACCGCAACCCGAAGATACAGCCCCTGCCAAGACCCCGGCGCCTACACCCACGCTGCAGCCGGCTGCGGACACCCCATCCCAACCGAACACGATCACCTACATCGTCCGCTCCGGCGATTCCCTTCGCCAGATAGCCGAGGCCCACAACACCTCGATCGACGAGATTCTGAAGTTGAATCCTGAAATCACCAACCCCAATCAGGTTTACGTTGGGAGTACGATTCTGCTACCCGGCGATGGGGCAAGGAAGATGGTTTCCCCCACCAGCACCCCCACGCCCCAAGCTCAGACGGCGCCACTCGCCACCGGCAATCCCTACCGGAACATGCTGGCACAGCTTCCGGTCGGGAACCGTTCCCACCACAACACCTACGACCGGGACGATTGGGACCATTGGGTCGATGACGACCGCGACTGCGAGAATGCCCGGGCCGAGGTCCTGATTGCCGAAAGCCGACGGGCCGTCACCTACCGTGCCAACGGCTGTACCGTCGACACGGGCCTCTGGGTGGGCCCCTGGGGTGGGCGGACCTTCACCCAGGCCAGCCAGGTGGACATCGATCACCACGTGCCGCTCTACAACGCCCACATCTCCGGCGGCCATGCCTGGAGCAGGAACCAAAAACGGACCTATGCCAACGACCTGGCCCTGGCAGCGGCCCTGCAGGCCACGGAAAGTGGGGTCAACCGAGCCAAGAGCGCCGGTGCGCCCGACGAGTGGAAGCCTCCGGTGCAGGCTTCGTGGTGTCGGTATGCCCGGGACTGGGTCGAAGTCAAGCACAAGTACAGCCTGCTGGTGACCCAGGCGGAGAAATCCGCCCTGTCGTCCATGCTGGACACCTGTACCGGCCAACCCTACGTGCCCGCGGCCCAACCGGCGGTGCCGGCCCAGCCCACACCGATCCCTCCGGCCCAGCCCACACCGATCCCTCCGGCCCAGCCTACACCGGTCCCGCCAGCCCAACCTACACCGATCCCTCAGATCCAACCTACACCGGTCCCTCCGGCCGACGCGCCGCAGTCCAACTTTCCGCCCCCGCGCAGGCAGGGCCGGTACTGCAACGACTTCGACACCCGGGCCCAATACGAGGCGTTTTACGCCGGCAGGGCGAAGCCTGCCAGCCACGACAGGGACCGCGACGGCCTTTACTGCGAGGCGCTCAATTAGCCGGCCAGACCTGCATCCTTCAGACCGGGGGATGCGGTGTGACTTGGTGCCCTGCTTTGAAAAGATGCAACAACAACGAGGCCTGGCTGCGTACCTTCCTGGAACTGCCCCACGGAGCCCCCTCGCACGACACACTGGGGCAGGTCTGCGCGCGGCTGGATGCCGCCGGGTTCGAACAGGCCTTTCGGGACTGCAGGACATGCAGGCCATCGAAGCGCCGCAGGTGGTGCAGCCACCCTGTGCCTCCGAACCGGACCCGGTCAAGCGCTTCTTCCAGGAACTGCGCCGGGCCCCGGAGGACCGAATGTATCCGCCGACTCTGGCGGCCAATAAGGCGGCTCTGGGACAACCCGTGCAGGCTTGGCAGGCAGATTAGGCGCGGGTGCGACAACTGTGCGGTGGGAGCTGGATCCGGGAGACCCTGACCAATCTGCCCATCGACACGTTTATGCCATAGTCATACTGGATCGGTATTACCGGGCACCAATAAGGTTTTTGGAACTGCTACGCGTCCTCGGGCGGCATGAGTGTCGACCAGTCGCGGGAGCCGATCAGAACATTCAGGACATCTGCGGCGTCGGGCACCCATTGGGTTCTCCGCCAGGCCGAGGCTAGGTCCTGTTCACACTACTTTCAGGGCTTCCACGATCAGTGCGAACTGGACAAAGGCCC
>CAZMKQ010000146.1:0-3423 GCA_964566955.1 uncultured Caldilineaceae bacterium
GCCGTGGCCGACTGCGGCACCGCAGCTGGCACAATCAGCGGCTCGGACCCGTCGGCCCGCTGCGGCAAGGCCAGGTTTTGTCCCACCCAGATCAAGGACGCGTGGTCCAGGCTGTTGAGCAGCATGAGGTCCCTGACGGTCACCTTGTACCGGTTTGCAATCGAGTTCAGCGAATCGCCCAGGGTTACCGTGTGGATGACCGAGGAGGACCGGGGCATGGACTGGGACGTACCGACCGCAGGAGCCGTTGGGGGGTTTCTGGGCAGCGACAGGGTCTGGCCCACAATCAGCCGTCCGATGTCCTGCAGGCGGTTGTGGGTGGCTAGGGTCTGGATGTCCACGCCGTAGGCGCGCGAAATGGAATAGAGCGTGTCGCCTTGCCGCACCTGGTGCGACGTGGCGTTGCGGTCTACCACAATCGGTGCCGGAGCGGCCGCCGAAGGCGGTGGCCCGGGGGTTGCGGGAACCGGTACCAGGACCGGCTGGCCGACCCAAAGTGCGGACGGCGAGTCCATCCCGTTGAAGAACAAGATCTTCTCCAGCGGAACTCCGTAGAGGGCGGCAATGTCGGGCAGGGAGTCGCCGACACGGACCGTGTGGATGCCCAGGGACGGGATCAGGGCGGTCTCGGAGGCGGGGACCACCACCCGCTGCCCCACAAAGATGTAGTCGCTGTTGTCGATCCCGTTCTGGGCGGCCAGGACGGAGATGGGGACATCGTAGCGGCGGGCGATGGACGACAGCGTCTCGCCTCTTTGGACTACGTGGACCTTGTTCAGGGCCGCCGCCGGTGCCGCGGCCACTGCCAGCAGCAGGATGCCTGCACCCAGCAAGCGGGCCAACGGGCGCAATTTGTACAAGACTTTCATGAGCTCCCTCGCGACCTGTTCAACAGGTTCCGAATGCCAGTCGCAGGGGAGTGGAGCGCAGGTTGACAACGACGGTGCCTCGGCACCGGCCTGCAACAGAACCTACCAGGATGATTTCGTAATTACAATGATATACCAATTTGACCGTCCTTGTCGGCAACCCCGGGGCAATCGCAAGATTGCGTTGTGTGCGGCTTGTCCGGATCGAGATCCCCTGTCCACCCTATGGGGGTTCGTCAGGGGATCTCGCATGGCACGTTCCTGCCAACCTGCCTGGCAGGCGTGCCGATTCCCGGGGCCTCCATGTCCGCAGGCACCCGCTCATGTCCATTCTCTTCCTGGCCCTGACCGCCGTTATCGGCGGTGTTGACACCTGGGTGGAGGTGGGGGACTTCGGTCGGGGCCACTGCAACTGGTTTGTGCAACGGGCGCAGACCCCGCCCCGGCCTGCTGACCGGTCAGGTGGTGGCCTTGGACGGCAAGACTGCCCGGCATGCGCACGACCGTCGGCCTTGCACACGGTGAGCGTCTACGCCTGTGAGAGGCGGCTGGCGCAGACAACCGTGGCGGCCAAGTCCAATCAAGTCACAGACATCCCCGAGGTGCCGGACCTGGGCGGCACGGCACCATTGATGCCATCGGTTGGGGACTTGTATACCTGACTGGCACTGCAACGAGAGGTTAGGGTGGCTGTACCGCGCGGTGGCGTTCGGGGAACAGGACGGGCGCGGCATTGCGGACCGCGCAGCCCTGCAGGCGGTCCAAGCCTGCCAGCCGGGTGTGGCCGTGCCGCAGCCGTTGACGCCCCAGGGCCAAGGTTCCGGGGGCCTCACATAATCCTGCGATTGCCCTGCAATCCGGTACGGCTGGCAGGACGGCGGCCCGATCGTCGGGCCGCCGGGGGTCAGATGGCCTGTTCGTTTTCCTCGGCGGTGCGGATGCGCACGGACCGTTCGGTGGGCAGGACGAAAATCTTGCCGTCCCCGACCTGGCCGGTGCGGGCCGACTCCATGATGGCGTCCACGGCGGTATCGGTGTCCTCGGACCGTACAAAGATCTCGATCTTGACCCGCTGCAGCATGTCCGAGGCGACGCCCCTGCCGGCGCGCCCGCTGTGCACCATGGTCCGCTGCTGGCCGCGTCCGGTTACCTGCGATACGGTCAGGCCCTTGATCCCGGCTTCGGACAATGCGTCCTTGACGGCGATCAGCTTTTCCGGCCGGATGATGGCTTCGATTTTGTTCATGCGGTTCCCCGTTGGTTGGATGGCGTCAGCCGGGAATTGTCCGAGCCTGGAATCATTACACAGCACTGCCTTCCTGTTCACCATGCTGTGACGCATCGAGCCCGATGGCCTCGTCCGCCTCCGACACGCGCACCTTCATGACCACGTCGACGAGCTTGAACAGAATCCAGGTCACGATGAAAGCATAGGCCCAGGTTGCCACGGTGGCAATGAGCTGGCTTACGAACTGGCCGGCGTTCCCGGTGAAGACCCCGCCGTCGGACAGGGCGGTCGAGGCGAACAGGCCCACTGCCAGGGCGCCCCAGGTGCCGGACATGCCGTGGATGCCCCAGACGTCCAGCGAATCATCCAACTGCCGCCGGATGCGGAATTCGATGGCGGCGTAGGAGACGATGGCGGCCACGATGCCGATCAGAAGTGCCGGCATGGGTTCCACGAAGCCCGCGCCGGGGGTGATGGCCACCAGGCCGGCCACGGCGCCCGAGGCCGCGCCGATGGCCGAGGGCTTGCCGCCGCCGAACCGCCAGGTGATCAGCATCCAGGTCAGGGCGCCGGCGGCCGCGGCCGTGTTGGTGGTGACGAAGGCGTTGACGGCGATTCCGTCGGCCGCGAGGGCGCTGCCGCCGTTGAAGCCGAACCAGCCGAACCAGAGCAGGCCGGTGCCCAGCAGGACCAGCATGATGCTGTGGGGTTCCATCGGTTCCCGGGGGAACCCCATGCGACGGCCGATGATCAGGGCCGCCGCCAGCGCGCCCACGCCGGAGGTCATGTGCACCACGTTGCCGCCTGCGAAGTCAAGGGCGCCCAGGGCGCCCAGCCAGCCGCCTCCCCAGACCCAGTGGGCCACGGGGGAGTAGACGAGCGAGGACCAAAGCACGACGAAGACGAGGAAGGCACTGAACTTGATGCGTTCCGCGAAGGCGCCCGCCAACAGGGCCGGCGTGATGGCGGCGAACATGCCTTGGAACAGCATGAAGAGCATCGGCGACAACTCGCCGTCCGCGCCTTCAAGGGCGACTCCCTGGAGGGCGAAATGGTTGAAGCCGCCGATGAAGCCGCCGATGCTTTCGCCGAAGGCGAGCGTGTAGCCCCACAGGACCCAGACCACCCCCACGACCCCCATGCAGATGAAGCACTGCATGACCGTGGACAAGGCGCTCTTGGCTCGCACCAGGCCGGCATAGAAAAGACCCAGGCCGGGGATCATGAGCATGACCATGGCCGTGGAAATCAGGACGAAAGTAGTGTTCGCGCCATCCATGATTGGAAGTCCTTCAGCGTGTGATGCGGGCCCCAAGAAGCAGGTCC
>CAZMKQ010000146.1:3557-10563 GCA_964566955.1 uncultured Caldilineaceae bacterium
GGAAGGGTGGGATTCGAACCCACACGAGGAGTTACCTCAGCGGATTTTAAGTCCGCCGCGTCTGCCGTTTCGCCACCTTCCCGTTCCATTGATTCTAGGAATCGGGGCATTGCGGAGTCAAGCGGGCCGCGGGACCCGCGTCAGCGCCAGTAGTCTTCCACGTTGGCCAGGTGTTCCGCGTAGGTCTCGGCGAACCGATGGCGGCCGGGCCGGTCCCGATCGGCCACGAAGAAGAGGAAGTTGTGGCTTTCGGGCCGCAGACTGGCAGCCAGGGACCGCCAACCGGGACTGGCAATGGGGGCCGGAGGCAAACCTGCGAAGAGGTAGGTGTTGAACGGGCTCTCGTGTTTGAGGTCCGCACGCGTCAGGACGCGGCCCCACCAGGTTTCCCCGGGAGCGGGAGGTCCCAGTCCGTAGAGGACGGTCGCGTCCATTTCCAGCGGCATTTCGCTGACCAGCCGGTTGTGGATCACGCCGGCAATCGTGGCGCGTTCCGCATGGCTGGCCGCTTCCCTTTCCACAATGCTGGCCAGGATTACCAGTTCCGGGAGGGACAGTGCGGTTGCCTGTGCGGACCGGGCCTGTTCCCATTCCGGCACGACCACACTGCCAAACCGGGACAACTGCAGCCGGATCAGGTCCGCGGCCGCCCCGTCCGTGTCGGGCACATGGTAGGTGTCCGGAAACAGGTAGCCTTCCAGCGAGGCGGTTTCGAGCGTGGTCGGCAGGAAGGGAAACACGCGCCGCCAGGTGTCCAAGGCATGCTTGGAACCAGTCAGGCGCAGATATTCCGTGCCGGTGCCCGGCCGCAGGGCCTCCAGCAGTTCCGCCGTTTGCTCGCGGCGCACGCCTTCGCGCACGGTCACGACCAGGCCCGGCGGCTGGCCGCTCTGCAACCTTGTGGCCAGCTGTGGGACGGTCAGGCAGGGGCAGAGCAGGTACTCGCCGGCCTGCAGGGATGTATCGAGCCCGTGTGCATCCACCCAGGCCATGAACAGCCGGGCATCATTGATCAGGCCGGCCGCGACCAGGTCGTCGGCAATGATGCCGGCATGGCTGCCCGGGCGGACGGTGAACGGTTGCCAGGATTGGGCCGCGGCGGCCGGCGTGTTGAGTTCCAGGCGGTGGTCGTTCAGGTACCGCTCCGACGTCATGCGGCCACAGCCCGCCAGGCATACCGCCAGGCACAGCACCGCCCATGCTGGCAGGGCTGTGCCGGTGCGGATTCGGCCCGCCGCGGCCCGTACCGGGACGCGTCCGGCAACGGGTTTGACGGCTTCAGCCTTGAAACGCCGGCTCCAGTTCATGGAACCGCTGCAGTCCGTCCCTGAGCGGGACCCGAGGCTTGAAGTCCAGCACGCGGCGTGCCTTGGACATGTCCGCCACCAGCCGGCTCACACCGGGAGTGGTGTCCTGGTTGTGGAGGACATGGGGCTTGCGGCCAACGGTTTGGCCAATCAGGTCCACCAGTTCGTTGATGGTGGTTTCGCAGCCGCTGCCGATGTTCAGGACATGCCCGTGAATCCCCGGCTTTTCCGCGGCCAGGACCAAGGCGCGCACCACGTCGTCGATGTAGATGAAGTCGCGGGTCTGGTGGCCGTCGCCGAAGACAACGACCGAACGGCGGTTGAGGGTATCGTGCATGAACCGGGGGATGACCGGGGCATGGGCATGGGGCACGGGCTGCCACGGACCGTAGGTGTTGAAGATGCGCAGCGCAACGGCTTCAAAGCCGTTGCGCCCGGCAATGCTGAACAGGTAGTTCTCCGCCGCGACCTTGGAGACCGCGTAGGGCACCCCCGGCTTCAGGGGGGCATCCTCGGACACGGGCTGCCTGGACTGGGCACCGTAGACGGTGGCGCTGCTGGCCAGGATCACGCGGCGGACCCCCACATCCCGGCAGGCCTCGAGCAGGGCGACGGTGCCACCGGTGTTGACCGTGTTGTAGGCCCGGGGGTAGTGGATGGAGTCCGGCACGTTGGCCAGCGCGGCGAGGTGGAACACGACCTCAACGTTCTTCAGCAACCGCCAGAGGAGAGGCAGGTCGTTGACGTCCCCTTCCTGGAGCGGGATGCTCCGGTCCAGGAACTCCGGCTGGCCGTTGCTCAGGTCGTCAAGCACCCGCACCCGCCAACCCAGGTTGTGAATTATTTTTTCGAGATTCATAAATAGTAACAATGAGACGCAGTTTACAAGTGCTGTCATGGCCACGGGTGGCGGGATGTTCAAGTACCGAATTAAGGCGTGTGTCCGGCGTGGTCGCGGCCGGCATTGGTCGTGCATTGTAGGTCAGCGAACGGCATGCGCCGTTCGTGCGCTGCCTTGGGGCCTGACATTGAAGCCTGCCCGCGGCTGGCTTGCCGCCGATGGCGGTCCGGTGCTTGTCGGGCAAGGCCGACTGTGGACGGTTGGCCGAAATCGTGCCGGATTCTAGGACGGCTTCGACTCCGGCGGGGGCTCCGTCGGCATCGGCCCGGTCTTCCCGCGCAGGGATCCGTCGGCATTCACATGTCGGTAAATGGTCGGTGCGCTGACACCGACGATCCTGGCGATCTCGGCGACCGGCAACGAGCCCTGGCGCCTGAGTTCCGCAGCCAGTTCAAGCTTGTCGCCGGACAGCTTCATCGGTCTTCCGCCCTGGCGTCCCCGCGCCAGGGCCGCGGCGCGTCCCGGTTTCGTGCGTTCATCGACCAGATCCTTCTCGAACCGGGCCAACGACGCGAACAGCCGGCGCGCCTGCTTGCCGGAACCGGCCTTCGTCGTGAGTTTGTCGCTGACCGAGAGGAGGGCCACACCCCTGTCCTTCAGCAACCCGACCTGGGCCACGAGTTCCGTCAGCGAACGGGCCAGCCGATCCAGCCGCCAGACGACCAGGGTGTCGCCCTTGCCCAACATGGCCAGGGCTTTCTGCAGCTGGGGGCGTTCCGCGGCGGGGACCGATCCGCGGCAGCGGTCAACGAAGATGCGTTTCCGGCGGCATCCCTGCTTTCTGATGGCCTTTACCTGGCGCGCATGCGTCTGCTCATCGGGTCCCACACGCACATAGCCAACTTTCATGCAGGGGATTTTAGCAAGACCCCAATGGTGCTGTTTTGATAGACATGATTGTGAGAATGGCTTCGGCAGGATGAGTCCGGGGGGGTGCGCCCGGACCCGGTACCGCCCATTCCTGCTGCGGCCGAACCTTGACGACTTTGACCGGTAAACAGGCCTGTTTCATGGTTGATTCGGCTACGCTGTAGCCTTGACTCGCCTCTTGTTGCCGCCGGTTTCACACGATGAGCCCCACTCCTGCCCACACCACGACCCTGGTGACAGGCCTTTCGGGATTCATCGGGCGCGAATTGGCTCGGGTCCTGCCCGGAGGCACCGGACACTCCCTGTGGGGCATGGCTTGGCGCAGCCCGGTTCCGGAGGGGCTGGAGGCCCGCACCCTGCGCGGGGACCTCTCGGATCCGGAGTGGGTGGACCGGGCCGTGGCCCGCATTCGTCCCGACCGCGTCTTTCATCTGGCGGGACAGAGCCGCGAGAGCCTCAGTTGGCATGATCCGTGGCGCACCTACCAAATCAACCTGCGTTCGCAATTGAACCTGCTGCAGGCCCTGGCCCGGCATGCTCCGGGCTGCCGGGTGCTCCTGGCATCGACCAGTGCCGTCTACGGCTTCATGCAAGGGTCGTCCATTGCCGAGGATCACCCTGTCCGGCCCGTGTCGCCGTACGGGGTCAGCAAGGCTGCGGCGGAGATGATGGCCCGGCAGATGTCCCTGGCCGCCGACCTGGACCTGTTGGTGGTGCGTTCCTTCAACGTGATTGGTCCGGGTCAGAGTTCGGACTTCGCGCTCAGTTCCTTTGCCCGTCAAATCGCGGCCATCGAGGCGGGACAGCAGCCGTCGGTGGTGGAGACCGGTACCCTGGCGGCCAGACGGGACTTCCTGGATGTCCGCGACATGGCTTTGGCCCTTTGTCGCGTAATGGATCAGGGTACATCGGGCGAGGTGTACAACATTGGCAGTGGGGTTGTCGTACAACTGCAGGATGCATTGGCACGGCTGGTGGCGTTCAGCCGCACTGCCATCGAGGTCCGGACCGCCGCGCAGCGCCTGCGGCCCAACGATCCGCCGGTCATGCGGGCCAACATTGCCAAGCTCCGGTCGCTGGGCGGTTGGCGTCCCGCGGTGCCCCTGGACGCAACGCTGCAGGACATGCTGAACTGCTGGCGCGCGGCCTTGGCTTCCGATCCAGCTCCCGTCGAACACAAGGAACAACAATGACGCAACCGGTGGCCCTGATCACGGGCATTACGGGTCAGGACGGCAGTTATCTGGCCGAATTCCTCCTGGCGAAGGGGTACAAGGTCGTGGGCATGGTGCGCCGCACCAGCGTCTTTCACCACCACCGCATCGAACACCTGCTGGACCAGGTGGTGCTGGAGCAGGCGGACCTGTTGGATCAGACGAGTCTGCATTCCATCATTCGCAACCACCGGCCGTCGGAGATCTACAACCTGGCCGCCCAGAGCTTCATCCCCGCCAGTTTCGAGGCGCCGGTCCTGACCGGCGAGACCACGGCCCTGGGGGTGACGCGCATGCTGGAGGCCGTGCGCGAGGTGGATCCGTCCATCCGGTTCTACCAGGCGAGTTCCAGCGAAATGTTCGGGAAGGTCCGGGAGGTTCCCCAGACCGAGCAGACGCCGTTCCACCCGCGCAGTCCCTACGGCGTGGCCAAGGTCTACGGGCACTGGATCACGGTGAACTACCGGGAGGCCTACGACCTGTTTGCCTGTTCCGGGATCCTGTTCAACCACGAGAGCCCGCGGCGGGGCATGGAATTCGTGACCCGCAAGATTTCCTACCACGTCGCGCGCATCAAGCAGGGCCTGCAACGCGAACTGGCCCTCGGCAACTTGGACACGTCGCGCGACTGGGGGTATGCGCCCGACTACGTGCGGGCCATGTGGCTCATGCTGCAGCAGGACGAACCGGACGACTATGTGGTGGCCACGGGCGAGACCCATCTCATCCGGGAGTTTGCCAAGGCCGCCTTCGACGTGGTGGACTTGGATTGGCGCAACCATGTGGTCCAGGACGAACGGTTCATGCGCGAGGCGGACGTGGATCTCCTGGTCGGCGATGCCGCCAAGGCCGGCCGCAAGCTGGGCTGGGAGCCTTCGCTTGACTTTGCAGGGCTGGTCGCGACCATGGTCGAGGCGGATATGGAACTGGTGACCTCCAAACGCGTCTGAACGGTAGGTTGTGCGCTCCAAGTCACCGATGTCAACTTCCATGACCCGTGTCGGTGCCGGCCATCGGCCGAGTGGAATTCCGGTACCGTTTCGTGATCATTCATAATTCAACCCTCAAGGCCGAAGCCATGGCACGGTTAGGCATTGCCATGGACCGTGCGCAAGCCCGGCTCAATGCCGATTCCAACACGGTTGTCATGACCACCACGCAGTCCGTCGTCACGGCACCACCGGTCAATCCTCTGCTGCCGATGCCGGATCCCCCCGAACGCAGGCCCGAGGAGATGTCTGGCTTCAACCACCTCAGTCTCACCGGCAGCACCTACCTGTTGACCAAGTACTTTGGCCATCCCGACACGACGCTTGTGGCGGGGGAACACTACATTGCCCCCTTCCCCACCCGTGACATGGCGGGCATCAAGTTTCCGGATTTGATGATCGCCTTCGATGTGAATCCCGAGGCGTACCGACGGAGCAATGCCTACATCATTTCGGAACAGGGCAAGCCGCCCGATTTCGTGCTGGAGATTGCCTCCCGCGCCACCGGATACCTGGACGTGGGAGAAAAGCGCGACGCCTACGCCGCTCTGGGCATCCCCGAATACTGGCGCTTCGACGACACGGGCCGTTACCACGGAGCCATGCTGGCTGGCGACCGGCTTGAACACGGCACATACCGGCCCATCGCCATTGAGGAACTGGAGGCGGAAGTCCTGCAGGGCCACAGTGCGGTCCTGAATCTCAATCTTCGCTGGGTGTACGGGAAGCTGGGCTGGTACGACCCGACTACGGGTCGGCACATTCCCACATACGACGACCAGGTTGCCCGCGCCGAGGCAGCCGAGTGGCACGCGCTGGAGGCCGAAGAACGTGCCGAGGCAGCCGATGCCCGAGCTCGCAAGTCCGAAGCGGAACTGAGAGAAGAGCGTAAAGAACGCGTCGCGTATGAAACCCGCGCTCACCAGTGGGAAGAGCGGGCCCGCGAGCTGGAAAAACAGCTCCGACGCCGGAGGTCTTGACCGGATAGTGGGCTCCCGTGTCGGCGAGGATCGGGCCGACATGATCTTGTGCCGATCCAGACGTGGTCGAATTTGCCCAAGCTTTCACAACAAGGCCGACATCGAGCAGGGCCGGTTGCATGCAGGGGGCCATCCATCGGCGGGTCCATGCGTCTGTCGTCGGCACACAGCGGCGGCATCGCCTTGTAGTCGTTCCGAGATTCCTTCGCCTTTCCCCTCCGCACGCGGCGACAGGGTTGAATAGCCGGAAATCGCCCGGTGATCCCTGTGTTAAAATCCGCTCTCGCCGCCGTCGCCAGAGCCGTCCAGGCACTGCGCAACGGATTGGCCTTCCCTGTCCCCTCCGACTTGTCTCCGTGCCCATGGCAGAAACCCTGCGCCTGTTTGTAAGCGCCACCAACGACCTGGATGCCGAACGAGGAATCATCGCGACGACCTTGGCATCCCTGCCCGCCCACAACAAGGTTGAAATCAGGCGTACGCCGGCCGGTGGCGACATCTACGACAACATCTTCGAGAACATCGCCAACTGCGATCGGGTGTTCTTTCTGATGGGACAGGACATCACGGCACCGGCTGGGCAGGAGTGGTACCTGGCCCTGGACCTGGAACGCGAAATCGTGCCGTTGCGCAAGGAGATCGCCCTGACTCCGGCCGGCCGTTCCTTCGTCCACGGTTCGCTGGTGCATTGGGACATCTTCCGGACCGCGGGGGACCTGGAACGCTTGGTGGGCCGTGTACTGGT
>CAZMKQ010000147.1:0-10392 GCA_964566955.1 uncultured Caldilineaceae bacterium
GCCGCGCGGCGCGCGTGCCGAAGATGGACCCGAGCCAGGTCGTGCGCAACAGGCGTTCCTGGCCCAGCATCACGTTCTCCAGAACGGTCATGTTCCGGAAGAGCCGAATGTTCTGGTAGGTGCGCGCGATGCCCGCCCGCGCGATCTTGTTGGGCGGCAGTCCGGTAATGCGCCGTTCCCCCAGGTGAATTTCGCCCGCGGTGGGTTCGTAGAAGCCGCTGATGCAGTTGAACAGGGTGGTCTTGCCGGCCCCGTTGGGGCCGATGATGGACACAATCGTGCCGGTTTCCTGGCGGAAGTCCACGTTGTCGACCGCGCGCAGGCCGCCAAACTGCATGGTCAGTCCGGACACGGACAGCAGGGCTTCGGACATGGCCGCGTCAGCCGGAGGCTGCGGAGGAACTGGCGGCCGGCGGGACTCCGGCCGGATGCGGGGCCGGTTCGGTGCGGTAGTGGCGCGCCCGGGCCGGCATCAGGCCGCCGGGTCGGTAGATGGCCACCGCCATGAGGAGGATCCCGTACAGGAGGAAGCGAAACTCGGAGAATTCGCGCAGGAGTTCCGGCACGCCGATCAGCACCAGGGTGCCAAGCACCATGCCGCGTATGCTGCCCATGCCGCCCACGATGATGATGCACAAGACATTCATCGAGATCAGGAGCGAGAAGGAATGGGGGAAGATGGTGCCCAGCTTCGAGGCGAAGATGGCGCCGGCCAGCCCGCCGCTGGCGGCACTGAGCGTGAAGGCCAGGGTCTTGATCCAGGTGGTGTCGATGCCGATGGCGTTGGCCACGGTTTCGTCGTCGCGGATGGCCATCCAGCGGCGACCGGTCAGCGAAAGGTCCAGGCGGTTGATCACCACCAGCATCACGAGGCTGGCGGCCAGGATGATGTAGAAGAGATGCTGGGGCGTCTGGAAGGTGAACGCACCGATGTTGGGCTTGGGAATGAACAGGACGCCCTGCGAACCGCCGATCAGCGGCGCCAGCCAGTCGGACAGGGCCAACAGGCGGATGATTTCGCCGAAGCCCATGGTCGCAATGGCCAGATAGTCCCCGCGCATGCGGATCACCGGCAGCGCGAGCAGAAGGCCGGTGAACATGGCCACCAGGATGCTCACGGGCAGGATGAGCCAGAAGTTGAATTCCCCGGTGGCCTGCGGGCCCGAATTTGTGAGTACGCCCATCAGGTAGGCGCCCACCGCAAAGTTGGTCACGTAGCCGAGGTCGAACAGGCCGGCCAGGCCCACGGCAATGTTCAGGCCCAGGGCCATCAGCAGGTAGAGGCCGACGTTGGCCATCACTTCGCTGAGGTAGCTGCCCACCAGCCAAGGCAGCACCAGCAGCACCAGGACGCCGGTGCCGCGGACGGCCAGCGACACCTGCCGCTGACGTTCCGGTGCGAGCTGCGGCAGGCGGTCCCGCATCCGCAGCCGGATGCGCGGCACCAGGCCGCGCCAGGCGAACACGGCCGCAGCCGCGATGGCCGCCACCGCGGGGCGGAGTGCTCCCTGACTGAACAGCAGCCGGTCGGGCCGTCCGTTCAGGATTTGCCGCAGGACCTGGCTGACCAGCTCGCTCAGCAGGGCCAGGCCGACCACCGTCAGGGTGGCCATGAAGATCGTGTTGCGCCAGTAGGCCGGCATCAAGGCCAGACCGGACCCGACGGCTCCGGCCACCAGGGTGGCCACCGCCAACAGCCCCAGGCCGGCCGCCAGCGCATCCTGTCCCATGGTCATGTACGCCACCAGGACCGGCGAAGCGTGCGTGAACATGTGTCGGATGGATACGGCATCGATGAACAGGATGAAGAGGCCCGTCGCGACCGTGCCCGCCAGCCAGGCGACGAGCACCCGCAGCCAGCCGACCCTCCGGTTCGGCGCCTGTTGCTGCAGCAGCAGGCCCAGCACCGCAAAGGGACCGAACAGCACCACCTGGCCCAGGTCCAGGGCGTCCGAGACAACCTCGCGCTCGCCGAAGGCCTCCAGCATGCCCGTCAGCGCGATGTAGATGCACAGGACGCCGGCCAGGGCTCCCTGCGCGAGGGGCTTGGCCAACCGTTGGCGCAGGCGCTGCATCAGGCCTTCTCCTCCTCGATGACTTCGCCCATGATGCCCTGCGGCCGGAAAATCAGGATCAGGACCAGCATCAGAAAGGCGATGACGTCCTTGAGTTGATTGGAGCCGGGAATGCCCAGGCCGGTCAGCACCAGGTTGGGGCCCAGCGCCTCGAAGATGCCAAGCAGGAGACCGCCGATCAAGGCGCCCGGCACGCTGCCGATGCCCCCCAGCACCGCGGCCGTGAAGGCCTTGACGCCGGGGAAGAAGCCCATGATGAAGCTGACGCCCTGCGGCTTGTAGAGACCGTTGATGACACCCGCGGCGCCGGCCAACGCGCCGCCGATGCCGAACGTGAACATGATGACCCGTTCGATGTTCACCCCCATCAGGCGGGCGGTTTCCATGTTCTCGGATACGGCCCGCATGGCCCGTCCGATCCGGGTCTTTTCCACCAGGATGTACAGGCACGCCATCAGGGTCAGGGCCACCGCGAACACGGTGATCTGCACATGCGGCACCGTGATTTGTCCCAATTCCAGACGCCCGTCAAGGCCCGGCACCGTCGGATAGGAGCGGAACGCGGTGCTGAAGAAGCCGCGGGCCGTGTACTGGAGGAAAAACGACGCGCCGATCGCGGAAATCAGCATCACCAGCCGCGGTTTGTTGCGCAGGGGCTTGTAGGCCAGCCGTTCAACCAGCACGGCGACCGACATCGAAATCAGGGCCGCGAACAGAATCCAGCTCAGGACCGTGATCGCGGGGGCACGTTCCAGAATGCCCTGTTGAGACGTCCATATGGCCAGGAACACCGTGCAGAACGCCCCGAACATGAAGACGTCGCCGTGCGCGAAATTGATCAGGCGCAGGATGCCGTAGACCAGCGTGTAGCCCAGTGCAATCAGGGAGTAGATGCTGCCTTGGGCCACGCCGGCGGAAATCAGCGTGCCCCACTGCGCCGCCGAGAACCGGCCTTCCATGAAGGTCCGCGTCGACCCGATCACCACCGCGCTGATGAACCCGATGCGAATCAGCAACAGGACGACGTCAACCCACGACATGCGGTCGAGGGCCAGGCGGTGCACCAGCTTGGCGACCGGGGAGGGCTTCGCGGTGGTCACAGGACCCGGCTTGCCGTCGACCGGGAAACGGGCCCGATCCGGCATCCTGGCAACCCGATCGGCTGCTTCAAGGGCATGCACCCGGACGTGCCATTCCGGTGCCGGCGGATGTCGGTCATGATCGGTCGGCCAATACCATTTGGCTGATTTCGATTCCGGCCTGGCTCATCATCTCGAGGGAAAGGGCGACATCGCCGTGCACGCGGTTGTAGACCACGCGTCGGATTCCTGCGTTGATGATCATTTTCGCGCAGGTCAGGCAGGGAGCGTGCGTGACGTAGGCCGTGGCGCCATCGGTCGAGACGCCGTGCAGCGCAGCCTGGATCAGCGCGTTCTGCTCGGCATGCAGGGTCCGGAGGCAGTGGTCGGGACGGTTGGGGTCCGCAAAGAGGTGGCCAACCTCGTCGCAATGGGGCAGGCCGCTGGGGGCGCCGTTGTAACCGGTCACCAGCACCCGGTGATGCCGTACGATCACGCACCCGACCGCCGCCCGGTCGCAGGTGCTGCGGGTGGCCGCCACACGCGCGAGCTGCATGAAGTACTGATCCCAGGTTGGGCGGTGGTCCGGGCCGGACTTGCCGGAAGGGGTCTGGTTCAAGGGTGGTTCGGCTCGATGGCGGCAGGTTGCGTGTCCAGGTCGGCGGCCAGCCGCCTTCGGTCCTGTTCGCTGTCACAGGCCAAATAGGTGGTGCCCATTATCCGCCTGACTCGCCGCCTGCGCAACCGGCCGGGCCGTTCCTGACGGTGCGTCAGGCGCACGCAGGGCTTCCTGAACGAACCAAAGCACAGCTCGCCGACCGCTATGTCTGTGATGTCTCCGGGCTGGCAGAAGATATACCACATGCCTTCCAACTGCTCGCGGCTGCGTCCGATGCCACAATACCGGGTTGGTTCAAGCCTTGTGATGACCGCGTGTTCCCGGGTGGGGAAGGTCCGGTACTCGCCCGACAGCCAGACATGGTGGCAGCAGCGCTCCTCGACCGCGAACAATCCCGTGACCGAAACCTGAATCGCCTGTCCAGGCGGCAACGGAACGGGATCCGGAGGGGTGCCGTGCTCGGGCCGGAACGTCACATAGTCATGGGTGTGTGCGGTCCACCAGGCATAGGCCAGGAGTGCCAAGCCGGCAACCGGAAGGGCTGCCGACCAGTTCGGCAGGGCCGTGGCGTTGAGGGCCAGCAGGACGGCCGATGCCAACAACAGCATGCAGAGCCACTGCAACAGGCTGGGGGATCCCACATGGTGGTGGGCCAACCCGTGCATGACGCGCATGACGGCGGGCGAGCGCATGAACCTGGTGGTCAGGTCTGACGTTGCGGACCCGGACTGGCGGAACGCGGCGGTGCCGGCCACCGCCCCTAAATCGGATTGGGCACCGTCCCGCCGATGTTGGCTCCCTTGTCCTTGGCATCGCCGCTTTCCGTAGCGTGTGCCTGGTCCGGTGGCGTTTCGGGTTCCGCCTGACCCAGGGCGGCCGGTTCGTCCCTGACCATGTCGGCCGTGAGTTCGCCGCTCAGGATGGCTTCCAGGTCGGCCGCCTCGACGGTCTCCCGTGCCAGCAGGAATACCGCCAGCCGATCGAGTTCCTCGGCGTGTTCGGCCAGCAGGGCCTGTGCCCTGTCCGATGCTTCGGTGACCACTTTCCGCACGGCGTTGTCGATTTCCTCGGCCGTCTTCTCGCCGTAGTTGCGGTACTCGGTGATTTCCGAACCGAGGAAGACCATCTCTTCCCTTTGGCCGTACTGGATCGGACCCAGTTCCGGACTCATGCCCCATTGGGTAATCATCGTGCGGGCGAGGCGCGTGACCCGATCCAGGTCGTCGGTGGCTTCGGTGGTCACTTCGCCGAAGTGCTGTTGTTCGGCCAGCCGGCCGGCAAGCGTGGCCGACAGCATGGCGTTGATGCGCTCCGTGTTGTAGAGGTGCATCTCGTTTTCCGGCAGGCTGTGCGAATAGCCGCCCTTGCGCCCGCGCGGCACAATGGTGATGCGGTGCACCGGATCATGTTCGGGCAGGTAGTGCATGACCAGGGCGTGGCCGGCATGGTGGTAGGCCAGGATTTCCCGTTCCCGATCGCTGACCTGCCGGGACTTGCGTTCCGGTCCCACCCGAACCCGTTCAATTGCCTCCTCGAAGTCCTCCATCACAATCGTGCGCCGGTTGTTGCGGGCCGCGTAAATCGCGGCTTCGTTGACCAGGTTTTCAATGTCGGCACCCACGAATCCGGCACTGTGCCGGGCCACCGTGTCCAACTCCACGTCCTCATCCAGGGGCTTGCCCTTGACATGTACGTCCAGGATGGCGCGTCGGCCCTTCATGTCGGGCGTATCCATGGTCACCCGCCGATCGAAGCGGCCCGGCCGGAGCAGGGCGGGATCCAGAATGTCGGGCCGGTTGGTGGCCGCCATCACGATGACTTCCGTGCTCGTGTCAAACCCGTCCATTTCCACCAGGATTTGATTCAGGGTCTGTTCCCGTTCGTCGTGGGAGCCGCCCATGCCGGCGCCGCGGCGCCGGCCGACGGCATCGATTTCGTCCACAAAGATGATGCACGGCGCGTTCTTCACGGCCTGCGAAAACAGGTCGCGCACCCGCCGGGCACCCACCCCCACGAACATCTCCACGAACTCCGATCCGGAGATGTTGAAGAACGGGACCTCGGCCTCGCCGGCAACCGCCTTGGCCATCAGGGTCTTGCCCGTGCCCGGAGGGCCGACCAGCAGCACGCCCTTGGGAATGCGGGCGCCGAGTGCCAGGAACCGTTCCGGCGTCTGGAGAAACTCGACCACTTCCTCCAGTTCGAACTTGGCCTCCTCGTTGCCGGCCACGTCGGAAAAGGCGACGGACACGTTTTCGCCTTCCAGCATGCGGGCCTTGTTGCGCCCGAAATTAAACGTTTGGCTGCCGAACGCCTGCGCCTGGCGCAACATGAAGAAGAAGAAGGCGCCGATCAACAACAGCGGCAGCAGGCCGAGCAGGACCGGCCCGGTCCGCGACCAGAAGCCGGGTTGCGCAATGCGGATGTCCACCCCGGCCAGCGTCTCGGCCGACAGACCCAGATCGGCCAGCGTCTCCAGGAAACTGATGCGGGTCTCCTTGACCGCGGTGGTGGATGTTCCGTCCTTGAGCTGTACTTCGACCCGATCCGCGCCCACCAGCATGCTGGTCACGTCGCCGGCCTGCAGCGCGGCGGCAATCGTGTCCAGGGACACGAATTCCGGGGCGGGGCGGAACTGACGCACGACCACGTAGATCAGGATGCTGGCAACAACAAGACCCGCGGCTGCCAATGCCAACGTGCGCGGCGTCAGGACGATGATTTTCTTCACAGGGGGATGCGCTCGCCTTGAGGCGTTGTTTGTGGATGCATTTTACCCCAGAAAGGCGTGCGGCTTCCCGGCCTCCGGCCTGAATCAACACGGACACCCGCAGGTTGGGCGGACCGTCAATCCGGTTCGGACAGGCCGCGGCGCAGCAGCTCGTACAACACGACCGCGACGCTGACGGACAGATTCAGGCTGTCCATGCCCGGGGTCATGGGGATGGCGGCCACCGCGTGGGCAACGTCGCGCCAGATCGGAGACAGGCCGGTCGCTTCACTGCCGAAGACGCAGGCGATCGGTCCCGGCAAACCGCCTGTGCGGTACAGGCTGCGTCCCTCGGGAGACACGGCCAGGACGGCGCACTGCTGCCGGTTGAGCCAGCCGACAACCTCCTCCACCGGGGCTTCCACGCACCTTAGGTCGAAACACAGGCCGACACTGGCGCGAATTACATTCGGGTTCGTCAGGTCGGTACCGCCCCTGCCGTGCGTAGCCAGGATCAGGGTGCCGCTCCCGGCAGCCCGCATGGTTCGGAGAACCGCGCCGATGTTGCCGGGCTTGTCCACATTCTCCAACACTACCAGCCGCTCGTGCGGGTGGGGCACCAGGCCGCGCAGGGAGTGGACCGGAGGTTTGATTTCGACCAGCAGGCCGCCCACGGAAGCGCGCATGGCCAGGCGTCCGTAGACGTGGCGCGACACGGTATGGAAGCGGCCGTCACCGGTTTGCACCCGGGACCGCAGGCGCGCCGCGAGTTCCGTTCCCTCCGGGTTGGACAGGAGTTCCTCGCACGCGAACACGGTCTGAATGGGAATGTCGTTGCGCAGAACCGCTTCGATTTCCCGGTAGCCTTCGGCCAACGTCTGCCGATGGGCGCGGCGATAGGTGCTCTGGCGCAGGCGCAGGGCATGGCGGATCCGGGGATTGCGGGTACTGGAGATGTGTCGGTGTTCGGTGTCCGGCATTGCTGGAAAATTGCCTGCGGGGTGCCGCGATGCTTGGGACGGCCGCCGTCAAACGGTGTGCAGCCGCCATTTTTGGTCGAGTTCCGATCCCTACTCTATACTGCGCGCTGCGGTCAGGATTAACCCCCAGTTCGTTGCCGGTTGCGGAAGCCGGCCCAGGCCGGTGTCCGGCAGTATTCCATGCGTTCCAATCCCTTGTCCCTGCTGTTGACCATCCTGCTGGCGGCGGCAGCCCTGTACGTGGCTCTGCCACTCGATCACCTGCCGGGCTTGGAGTCGGCTTTGGGCACCCCGGAGGACCCCAGGGACCTGCGCGATCTGGTCAGGGGCCTGGATCTGCAGGGCGGCACCCAAATCCTGTTGGAGGCGGACTTGCCCGCCGACACGGAGATCCCCGAAGGCTCGATGGCCACGGCCCGCATCATCGTGGAAAATCGGGTCAACAGCCTCGGCGTGACGGAACCCGCGGTCCAGGGCCAGGGCACGCGCCGGATTATCGTGGAGCTGCCCGGCATCGACAATCCGGAACAAGCCATCGAGACGCTGCGGTCCACCGGGCAGTTGGAGTTCATTGATCCCGGCGACGCGCAACTCCTGTCCGGGTACATCATCAATACAACCAATCGCCCCACGGCCTCGGCGGACGCCATGGCCGCCATGGCCGCCGGCGTCATGGATCCGGCCCCGGTACCGTTCCCGGACATGGTGTTCGAAACGGCCATGACCGGCGACGTGCTGAACGACGCCGTGCCGGGCTTGGACGACACCACCGGACTGTGGCAAATCAACTTCGAGCTCGCGGGCGACGGATCGGACCAGTTCTTCAACTACACTCAGGCCAACGTGGGCCGGCCCATGCCGATTGTCCTGGACGGGGTGGTGCTGTCGACACCGATCATCAATGCCGCCATCCGGGACATCGGAGTGATTTCGGGCGACTTTACCGAGGAGGAGGCGCGCAGCCTGGCCATCCAGATGCGCTACGGCGCCCTGCCGGTGCCGCTCCAGGTGGTCGATGTCCGCACCATCGGCGCGACGCTGGGCCAGGAATCGGTCTCCCGCAGCCTGATTGCCGGGCAGGTCGGCCTGCTGATGGTCCTGCTGTTCATGCTGGTCATCTATCGCCTGCCGGGCCTGCTGGCCTGCCTGGCCCTAGTCATCTATGTTGCCCTGAACGTGGCCGTGTTCAAGCTGGTGCCGGTGACCCTGACATTGCCGGGCATCGCGGGGTTCCTCCTGTCCATTGGCATGGCGGTGGATGCCAACATCCTCATTTTCGAGCGTCTGCGCGAGGAACTGCGCTCCGGCCGCTCCCTGCGCCTGGCGATTCGCACGGGCTTCAACCGGGCCTGGCCCGCCATCCGCGACGGCAACCTCTCGACCTTGATCTCGTGTGCCGTGCTGTTTTGGTTCGGCAGCAATTTCGGTGCCAGCGTGGTCAAGGGCTTTGCCTTGACGCTGGCCATCGGTGTAGTGCTGTCGATGTTTACGGCGGTCCTGGTGACGCGTACCTTCCTCCAGACCTTCCTCACCTTGACCACCGGCGTCGAAGGCGATTCGCGCCGGCTGCTTGTCGGCCACTAGTTGCCGCGTCCGCATTCCGGGAGCATGGGTTCATGGGCCTGCTGACCAGTCGCATGGGGAATGCCGCCATCGTGGAGCGGCGCAACCTGTGGTTCCTCCTGTCACTCGTGCTGATTCTGCCCGGCATTCTGCTTATGGCCTGGCGCGGCGTCACGGGCAATTCGTTGCTGCCCCTGAGCATCGACTACACGGGCGGCGTGCAGTGGGAGATCCGATTCGACGAACCGGCCAGCCCGGAAGCGGCGCGGGCCATCCTGCTGCGGGCCGGTTTGGCGGACACGACCGCTTTCCAGGTGCAGGACGACCGGACCGTGCAGTTGAAGCTGAAGGCGATTGACAATCAGGTCAAGGAGCGGCTGGAAGGCGAGATCGAATCCGAGATCGGACCATTCGACGAACAGTTCTACCGCAACATCGGGCCGGCGATCGGCTCCGAGGTAAGCCGGGCGGCCGGCCTGGCTATCCTGGTGGCGGTGGCCGGCATTCTGATTTACATCACGGCCGCGTTCCGCCACCTCAACCACGCCACCCGTTACGGTGCCTGCGCCGTGTTTGCGCTCGTACACGACGTCCTGGTGACACTGTCCTTCATCTCCATCATGAGCCTGGTGGCGGCCTGGGAGGTGGATGCCCTCTTCCTGACGGCCGTGCTCACCGTGATCGGCTTCAGTGTCAACGACACCATTGTCGTGTTCGACCGGATCCGCGAGAACCAGCGGCGCTACCAGGGGGAACCCTTTGCCCGCATCGCCAACCGCAGCCTGGTGGAAACCCTGCAGCGTTCGCTCGCGACGCAGGTGACCGCGCTGTTGGTGCTGGTGGCCATTCTGGTCCTGGGCGGAGCCACGCTGCAACAGTTCATGGCCACGTTGATCGTCGGCCTGGTGTCCGGAACCTACAGTTCGCTTTGCAACGCCACGCCCATTCTGGTCGCCTGGGAAGAACGCCGTTTTCTGGTCAAGGCGGACGTGACCAAACCAGTACCGGTACCTGCTGCCTAAGTTCGACTTGGCACAAATTGGGGGGCGTGTCGGCCCCACCGCCCGTGCCACGGCCAGTAGCGCCAAGGCCCGCAGTGCCAGCGTTGCGTACCGGTACCGGCCAACGGTGCTGCATATCCCCGGAGGTGTCCAGTCCCGTATCCTGCTTGGCCGCCTTGAAGGCGTGCTCGATGACCCAGCGGCGACAGGCCATGGCCACGAGCGTCTCCAGGTCGCAGCCCTGCGGCGCAAAGTCCACGTTGACAGTCATCCGGATCCGCTGGAGACCTCCGGAAGGGCAGGTAGGGTCCTTGACAAGGGTATTTGCACAAAGGTGCCATGATTGGTGGGGTCTGTGCGAAGGC
>CAZMKQ010000148.1:0-10244 GCA_964566955.1 uncultured Caldilineaceae bacterium
TTCGATCCGATCCTGGGGCCTCTTGGGGCCGGCGATGCTGGGCTTGATCAAGGACATGTCCACCGACACGACATCGGAAAACTCCGGCTCGGGACTGTCGGCGGTGTGGAACAGGCCGGCTGCCTTGGTGTAGGCCTCCACGAGTTCCACCTGTTCCGGTGCCCGCCCCGAGAGTTCAAGGTAGCGCAGGGTCTCCCGGTCCACCGGGAAAAAGCCTATGGTGGCCCCGTATTCGGGGGCCATGTTGCCGATCGTGGCCCGGTCGGGCAGCGACAGGAGCGACAGGCCCGGGCCGAAGAACTCGACAAACTTGCCGACCACCCCCTGTGCGCGCAGCAACTCCGTGATCGTAAGGACCAGGTCGGTGGCGGTGGTGCCTTCCGGCAGCGCGCCTTCCAGTCGCACGCCGACGACCTCCGGAAGGAGCATGTAGATCGGCTGTCCCAGCATCACGGCTTCTGCTTCGATGCCGCCCACGCCCCAGCCCAGCACTCCCAGGCCGTTGATCATGGTGGTGTGGCTGTCCGCGCCCACAACGCTGTCCGGATAGGCAATCCGTGCGTTGCCTTCCTGCCCGGCCATGACGCACTGGGCCAGGAACTCGAGATTGACCTGGTGGACGATGCCGGTGGCCGGCGGGACCACGCGGAAGTGTTCAAAGGCGCTTTGGCTCCACTTGAGGAACTCGTAGCGCTCCCCGTTGCGCTCGAACTCGCGTTCGGCATTGAACAGGTGGGCAAAGCGACTGCCGAACTGATCGACCTGGAGACTGTGGTCGATGACCAGATCCACCGGCACCACCGGATTGACCCGGGCGGGATTGCCGCCCATACGCTGCATGGCACTGCGCATGGCCGCCAAATCCACGGCGCTGGGCACACCCGTGAAGTCCTGCAGGACGACGCGTCCCGGCTTGAATGAGATTTCAACCTTGCCCGCCGTTTCCGGATTCCAGTTGGCAATCAGCTCCACATGTTCTTCGGTGACGCTGAAGCCGTCATGCTGGCGCACAGCCGATTCGAGCAGGATCTTCAGCGACCACGGAAGGCGGTTGACGGCACCCAGACCCTGCTTTTCCAAGTCGTGGATCTGGTAATAGGCGCAATCGCCCTGGGAAGTGCTGAATGTTCGGCGCACACCGGCAAATGGGGAAGTGGCCACCGCAATTCCTCCCTGACTCATCGGACATCCGCAATGGGCGGACTCGGCCCGATCTTATCACCAGAGGGGCCCGGCAAACGGCTCTTGCGACCAACTGTCAGGGTAATCGCAAGATTGCGTTCACCGTCAAAACCGGTGTGACCATCCGGTGCCGCTAGATCGACCGCAACCTCACCCACATGGAGAAAGTTTCGGGCTTTACATAATCTCGCGATTGTCCTGGACCCACTGTGGTTACGGATTGGCGAATCTGCTTGTCTGGCTGGCACATTGCTTGCTGGTCTGTCCAGAGCTTACCTTTATCGTTCCTGGACAACATGAAGGGCTGCAACAGGGTTTGCGAGGATTGACCCCACGGTGTAAGGCGGCGCACGGCACGCCGAACTTCAGCTACCGCCGTCTGACAGTTTTCGTGAAGTGTTCAGGGTTGGGCGAGTTCGCCGTTGGCCTCCAGCCAAAGATGCTCACCGTCGCCTACGATGTTGTCAATCGTGTCCAGCGTGTCAAGGGATTGGGTCAGTGCCTGGACTACAACTGGGTAGTGCTGTAGTTCCCCATAGGTCAGCACGCGGTCCCTCCGGTCTTGGAGCCATTTGCGCAATGGCTTGTGGCTGCCGATTTGCATCTCCCAAGCAAGTGGCGACACCCCTTCGAAATACTGCTGTTCATTGATGCAGACCCGTTTGGTTGCCGAGTCGTATTCGGGATAACCGGCATCCACGCGATTGGAGCCGCTTACGGGATACGTTGGTTTGGGACCGGTCAGTACTGATGGGTCCAGCAGGTGTAGCCGAACCAGTTCTCCGCCCGTTGCCGCTAGGGAGAGGAATATGTCGGCATTACCAGGCCAGGGAAGCGTCGGATAGTCGCTGCGTAGCAAGTGTTCGTAGCGTTCTCGGTAGGTCGAACTGTGCAGGACTCCGTAGATGTAGTTCAGGCAATGCTCAGGGTTGAACGAAGTCTTGCTGTCCCCGTATCCCCGACCGTCGAAGTTCATTCCAATGTGTGCCTCCAACTCTTCGATGAAGTCGGCATCGAGATTGGGAACCAAAACAGCGGGATCTTCCTCTCCTCCGTTTTCCTTACAGTAGAGAGACATGCTTGGAACAGTGTAGAGAGGTGCTACGGTTGCCACCTCGCTTGTCTTGGTTGACAGTACTGCCGAGTCCGCAGGGCAGTCTGTGATGCCGATCAGCCGCCATTCTCCAGTGGCTTGGCTCATCTGGCGACAGAACAGTAAACCGGTGTTTGTAACCTGGTTCCCTGCTTCCAAGTGCTGCATCACTTGAGTACGCGGATTACATTGAATACCTCTGCTTTGGCCGGTGTAGGCTGTGTACCTCCAGTCGAAGGGGCGGTATAGATACCGCTGGAACAGGTGTTGTGAGCCTTTGTGATTTTTCAGGTCGGCTTGAGCCCGCCTGACTTGCCAGTCGCGTGTATCCTGGCGCAGATTGAATTCTGCACGGGCCTGTTCCTGTTCCAAGTCCCTGAATCGCTCGAGTCGGGAGCGGCACTCGTCCAGCGTGAAATTGACCACTAGGTCATCCCGGGCCGTGGCGATGCCGGAGGATTGGATCGGGAATATGGTGCGCAGACTGAACCCGCGTCGGTACTCGGATTCATGTGAAGTCGCTCGCGGAACAAACCAAAATGAGGGTGCCGCTGCATTGAGATCACGCCACTCAGACGTGGCCCAGGACGATCCTGCTAGGATACTGAACTTGTGTTGCCGCGCACCCTGCACCTCGGCGTAATGCACGCGACACCTTCCGGAGGACTGGGGTAGTTTCACCATGAAGGAGATGCAAACCCCGGCCTGCACGTCGGAGAATACGTTCTCGTCCCTGTCACCGTTCACGGATGGCGAGCCCATCCGCAGGTTTCCGTGCAGATTCAGGAAGTACAGGTCGTCGAAGGTTTCCATTAATGAACTGCGCATGCCGCGGAAGGTAACCGCGTTCAGGAATCGGTGATTCGTAATGAAGGCGATGATCCCGGATCCCGTGCGCTCAATGCGATCCTGGGCGGCCCGGATGAACTTCACATAGTCGTCCTGAAGCCATTTCGGGTTTGCCTCGCCCAAAGGTGTTCCGTCCACTGTGTTGTAGTCGTCAATCAGCTTGCCTATAGGTTTCAGCTTGCCTTCAGGTGTTCGGCTGGGATTGACACTCTCTCCCTTGTACGGAGGATTGCCCAACACGACCATGACCGGGACCTCGGATTTGACTCTGCCTGCAGCCGCGGCCTCATTAGCTAGGGCCAAGTCAAGGGCCCTTTGTGCCGCGCCTGGCGGGTCCAGGTCCAGGCTGTTGGTCAGGTAGATGCCGAAGCGTGCCATGTCCCTGTTGTCTAGATCCACCTCCCAGGCCTTGCGTTCGTCCGTGGGAAGATCCAGTGCCTGCAGCTGCCAGGCCATTTTGATGTGGGCAATCGTATGCGGTGCCATTTTGAATTCGAAGCCATGGATTCGCGGCAGCAGGTCCTCTCTCACATAGTCCTGCCAGACTCCTTGGTTGTCGGCCAAGGACCGACGAACGCGCTCCACTACTCGATATAGGAATGAACCGGTTCCACAGGCGGGATCCAGGATGTGCACACGGTGGGCGCCGGCCTCCTCTCGGTCCGGTTTGTCGGCATCGGACCTGTTGATGCGGCTGCGGTCGGCTAGGCCGTCAGTCAGGCCGAACTTCTCCCGCAGGATCTCGTCTACTGAACGGACGATGAAATCGACTACGGGATCCGGTGTGTAGTAAACCCCGTACCTCCTGCGCTGCTCCGGGTCGTATTGCGTTAGAAAGTGTTCATAGAAGTAAATGACCGGATCCGTCGATCCGCTGCCTGTGCCGAATCCTTCAAGACAGGCCCGGATATCGGTGCCGTTCAACAGGTCGATCAGCAGATGGATATGGCCACTCCAGTTCTCTTCACGTCTGCGTGCGGCTCTGCGTACCCGCATGCTCGAAAGATCATCCAGCATGTCTTGCAGGAAGGGGTTGGTGACTGGAACAAGTTCCGGTGTCACCGCCCAAATGAGCGGCCGATCCGGCTCATGGACACGGGCCGCGAACAGGCCGTAGGCGATGGTCTGAGCCATCATGTCGGCGAAACCGTCTTCGTCTAGGTCCTGATCAAGGAATTCCTGTGCTTGATGAAGCTGTGTTCGTAATCCGTCTGGGCTTGTGTTGGAGAGTGCCCCGCGCAGGTTATCGCGCAACATACGGGCTAAATCCGCCATGCGGGAGACCAGCACCGAGGGGTTCTTGATGGGAGGCAACTCCTGCTGAACAAATTGCTTCAAAATCGGATCAGAACGGGCAGGATCACCCAGATTCGCGGACTCAATTCGGTCGCCTTGGACGTACCAAATCACCGACCGGTGGTTGGTCAGAAGGAGGTTGTGAAGGACGGCGCGGTAACGTTGCAGCTGTCGGCCGTTTCGGGTTGCAGGACTCGCCAGCTCGCTGTCGCGGTGGATGGCCTCAAGGTCCAGGTCAGGCCGCTTGTTCTCCACAAACCCGACGAGTTTGCGCCGTTGGTAGACCTGAATGTCTGGAGTCCCGCACTCTAGTCGGACCGATTCGTTGCGGCACCGGACACCCAGCCCATCCTCCAGGAATACTTGGAAATCGGATCGGAACGTCTGCTCGTTGGTCTGACCTTCATCAAGCAGGTCGTTCAGCTTTTGGATATAGGTAGTACGGGCTGCTGCGAGATCCGTCATTGGGTTCGGTTCGTTTGTCACTTGGCACATTGTAGGACAGCGTTCATCGTTCGCATCCAAACAACAAGCTCCTTGTGGTTCTGCGCTTGGCTCTTCGTCATTGAACATTGGAAATTGCCACCGCGCCATTCGCCGCAACCTGACAGGATTGGACTTGGCCAAGTCAACGCTTCCCACCAGTGAACCTGTTCAACGGGAAACGGTTAGCGGCTATCCGGTATTCGTGCTCAACTGCTGACCATGATGGTATTGGGACTTCGCACTATAGGCGTGGATCCGGTCGATTCGGTGGCTGACTTTGACCGTTGGGTGTGGTTGGTCGGCACCGAGGCCAAGGGCGTAGGGCAAGCAGGAACGCTGGCAACACCATTTCCCGGTTGGTCGGCTTGGAGGTGCCGCTTTCGGTTTCAGCGGACGGTACCGTCGGGCCTGCGTCCGTTTCCCATGTCCCTCGGAATGGCCGTCCGCCTGCGCCCGGGTTCGTAACTGCGCCATTCCTGCGGTGCATTGATGTCCTGCCCGCCGTGTGCCGTGATTCGGGGCCGGACCTTCACGAGTACGGGCGTGTTCACGCTGGCGCCGGCCAGAATGGCCTGGCCGCGGGACAGGCTGGGCAGTTCATTGATGAGATCGCGGCCTACGCTCTCGATGGATTCCGCGATCTTCGCCTGGTCCACCGGGTTCACGATGCGCATCAGGCATTGCGTCATGCATTGGCTTAGGACATCCGCATCCAAGCGTCCCGGCCGTTGGCTGACCAGGCCGATGCTGACCCCGAACTTCCGTCCCTCGCTCAGGATGCGCTTGAGGATGGGCGATGAAACCGCGTGTTCGTGGGCCGGACTGAAGTTGTGGGCCTCTTCCAGCAGCGTGAACACCGGAAATCCCAGGTCGTTGGCATCGCCGCTTCCCCGGTGCTTGATGGAGTCGGTGCGGGACTTCATGACCCGCCGCAGGATGGTGGTGACAATCATCCGCTGCTCGGACGTGTCGATTTCGTTGAGTTGCAGGGCCGTCAACTGGCCCGGCTGGTAGAGCTGCGTCAGTTCCAGCTCTTCGCTGTCGGTGAACAGGCTGCTGCCGGCCAGGCGGCTCTCCAGGCGCCATTGCAGGGCCTGGATGGTGCCGTCCTGCTTCGAACCGCTGCTTGATCCGTCCTGGGCATCCCTGCCGGTTGTTTCAACCGCCTTCAGCAGATCGCCGAGCGTGTAGCGGTCCTTTCTGGCGCGTACCCGTTTCAGGGCTTCGCGCAACCTGTGCTTCATGAGTTCCGACATGTCCGGCAGATAGGCGTTCAGATCGGCTTCGGACAAACTGTCGATGCGGACCTTCACCTGATCGGGCAGGAGAACCCGGACAGTCGGCCGGTACTCGTTCGTCGCGAATGTTTCCCGATGGATTTCCTCCATTTCGGCGAGGGTGTCGTACTCGCCGTGCGGATCCACGACCAGGACGGCGGCCCGGTTCTTTTCCCGCATCATTTCTTCCAACAGCACCCCGGCCAGATAGCTCTTGCCGCTGCCGGTGGTGGCGATGATGGCCAGATGGGTGCTGGTGAAGGCGGCCACGTTGAGGGCGATCGGGACCTCCGACGGGGCGCGCGTGATGAGGTCCCCCACCAGGGCGCTGCCGGCTGCCGTCGGTGCCACCGCATTCAAAATCCTGGTCAGTTCGGCGCTCGAGGTCAGGTGAATCGGCAATCCGCTGCTGGGCGTGATGCGGGGATTGATGAAGTCCCTGACCTGACGGTCGAAGTGACCCAGAATGGAGACGGTCAGGGCAAACAGGTCCGTGTTCGACCTGGCCGCCCCCTGGTCGAAACCGAGCAGGCCGGCCACCCTGGCGGGCGCGATGTCGGGGTCCGCCATGAACTCGTCCGGCCACAGGCGCACCGCTTCCCGCTGGGTGACGCGTCCGTAGATGCGCACGCCCCCTTCAATGGCGGGATCCTCGAAGTAGACGAACTCGCCGATGCGCGCCGACTGGTCCGGATCCGGCGAGACAAACACGAACTCGGACACCGACTCGCCCGGGCCCCGCACCAGTCCCAGGGGGCCGCCGGTCTGGCTCATCGCAGGCCTCCCACGATGGACTTCCACTTGACCATGTTCTCCACCACGGTCAGGGCATCGGCGTGTTCGGCAAAGCTGGCGCGCAGGAACCGCAACTGATGCAACAGAAGATCCTGGGCCAGGGGATGGTTCCAGTTGATCAGGAACGGCAGGTAGTCCACCTGCAACCCGCGGTCCCCTTGTTGGTGAAACCGCGCGACATCGGCTGCGGGCATGGGATGGACCGGTGCGTTCATCATCGGAGCGTGGGGCGGAACGGATTGCAGGTACTGGCTGTCCGGGGCCTCCCAGCCAATGCCCACGACCTCCACCGCGGTGAAGTCGGCCTGCAGGTAGGGCGGCAGCGTGATGTCGAAGTCGTCGGAAACCATCTGCGGGTTGAAGGGCGACCCGAAGTCCGGATTGACCACATGCGTGTTGCAGATCAGGCCCACAATGCGGCCCAGGGCACCGCCCTGATTGTCCCCGGCATCAACGGTCACGAAGCGGCCGAACCGGAAGTCCTCGGCGTGGGGTGTGTGATCAACTTCCCTGTGGCGGTAGATGCGGCACAGGTACTCCACATGGGAGTTGGTCTTTACGATGCAGCCGATGGCGCTGGCTGAGGCGTTGTTGCCGGACACCGGACGGTCCCCGAAGGATTGACAGCCGGGTCCATGTTACCGCCCGCCCATGCCGGAAAGCGTAATCCCGCGCTGGAACCAGTTCTGTCCCACCATGTACACCGCCAACACGGGCACCAGCGCGATCACGGAACCGGCCATCAGCAGATTCCAGGCGGTGTTGTGTTCGCCCTGGAAGGCACTCAGGCCCACCGGGATCGTCCGCATTTCGTTGGAGGTGGTCACCACCAGCGGCCAAAGGAAGGAGTTCCAGGAACCCAGAAAGGAAAAGATGGACAGGGCCGCCAGGGCCGGGCCGCTCAGCGGCAGGATGATCTGCCACCAGATGCGGAGGGTGGAGGCGCCGTCCATGCGTGCGGCCTCGTCCAGTTCCATGGGCAGGCCGGCGAAAAACTGGCGCAGCAGGAACACGCTGAAGGCGGAAAAGGAGGTCGGGAAAATCAGGGCCTGATAGGTGTTGTACCAGTCGAGCACCCGGGAGATCAGGATGAAGTTCGGAATCATCGTGACCTGGAATGGAATCATCAACGTGGCCAGATACAGAAGGAAGAGGGGATTGCGGCCCTTGAAGCGCAGCCTGGCAAAGGCGAAGGCCGCCAGGGCTGCGGCCAGCACCTGGATCAGGGTCGACGACACGCTGACAATGGCGCTGTTCAAGTAGAAGCGATCAAACGGCAGGGCGGTCAGGGTGTCCCTGTAGTTGGACCAGGCGAATTCCGTGGGAATCCAGAGCGGCGGGTACCGGAAAATCTCCTTGGGCACCTTGAGTGAGGTGGACAGCATCCACAGGAACGGCATGACCATGAAGAACGTGCCGACCAGCAGCGCGGCATGCAGGACGATGTGGCCCAGGGGTGTGCGCGCCCGGCGCGTCAGGCCGGTGTCGCCCGCGGGCGACGGTTCAGCGGCCATCGTCGGTTTCGTAGTGCACCCAGCGGTGCTGCAGGCGGTTTTGCAGGAAGGTGAAGGCGAAGATGAACGCGAACAGAACCCAGGCCACCGTGCTGGCCATGCCAAAGCGGCGGTACTCAAACGCGTTGACATAAACGTAGTACACGATCGTGGTGGTGGCCTGGGCCGGACCGCCGCGGGTCATGACGAACGCCTCGTCGAACAGCTGGAACGCCCCGATCATTTGAATGACCATTAGGAAGAACGTGGTCGGTGAGATCATGGGCAGCGTGATGTACAGCAGTCGGCGCCAGTTGGTGGCGCCGTCCACCTCCGCCGCGTCGTACAACTCCACAGGGATGGCCTGCAAGCCCGCCAGGTAGATCACCATCGTGAAGCCGACGTTTTTCCACAGCGTGAGAATCACGACGGCCGGCCGCGCCCAGGCGGGATCGGTCAGCCAATCCGGCGGCTGGATGGGAATGCCGGTGAGTTCATTGATGCGCCAGATGACGGCGCTCAGGATGCCGAAGTCCTTGTTGAAGATCCACTGGAATACCAGGGCCCCGGCCACGATCGTGGTCACGACCGGCATGAAATAGATCAGCCGGTAAATCGCAAGGCCCTTGATGGCCTGGTTGAGGGCCAACGCCACGGCCAGCCCCGCCGCCAGCTGCAGCGGTACGATCGTCACCGTGAAGTAGAGCGTGTTGCCGAGCGCCTTGAAGAAGGTGGGATCGCGGCGGAACAGGTTCAGGTAGTTGGTGAGCCCGACGTACTCGCCGGGCGACAGCAGGCTCCACTCGTACAGGCTCAGCACGAGCGCTGCGACGACCGGGATCAGGACAAACAGGATGAATCCCGCCAGGCTGGGCAGGAGGAACAGATAGCCTTCGGACTGCTGGTCGGCGCGCCAGCGCCGCCAGCGGGGAGGCGGACGCAACGGGGACGCGTCGGAAGCCACGGCCGGCAAACAAAAAGGCGGGCGTCGCTGAAGGACGGCGACACCCGCCGAAATGTCAGGTTCGGGTTTGCCTACTTCGGGAAGCCCTCATCCTGCAGATACTGGTTGACACCCTCACAGACCGCTGCCGCCGCATCGGCGGGAGCCAGGTCGCCGGTCCAGATCTGGTTGATGTGGGGCGACACGAAGTTGCCGCTCAGGTAGCCCCACTCCGGGAAGTAGCCGAAACGGCCCACGGTGGCGTTGAGGCCTTCCGTCAGAAAGGCCTGGCGGTTGGCCGGCGGGTTGTCCGGATTGAGGAAGGCATCGGACATGGCGGTGGATTGCAGCGCCGGGAAAATTTCCCCGGACGCGGTGTAGATCCGCTGCCCGCCGTTGGTACTCTGCAGCCACTGCAGGAAGTGCCAGGCATCCTCCTTGTTGTCGCTGCCCGCACTCATGGTCCAGGCCGCACCGCCGGCACTGGCGGCACGGCGGCCGCCGTCCGGAAGCGGGACCACGGAAACGTCGTAGTTCATCTCGGCCGCGTTGAATGCGCTGACGCGGCTGGCATTCTGGATGATCATGGCAACCTGGCCGGCCTGGAACACGGCTGCATCGCCGCCGGCCTGGTTCAGGTTGTCGCTGGTCATGGCGGCGTTGGTGGCCATCAGGTTGGCGAAGAACTCAAGTCCCTGCACCGCCTCGGGCTGGTCCAGGGTGCAGGTGGACGGATTGCGGTAGTCGTCCAGCAGGGCGCCGTGGTTCTGGAGCACCCACAGCATGTTCTTGCCGCCCTCCATGCCGAGACCGTAGCGGGAGACCCGGCG
>CAZMKQ010000149.1:0-10173 GCA_964566955.1 uncultured Caldilineaceae bacterium
GTTCGGCTTCCTGGGCAAGGCCACGCCCAACTTTCTCCTGGCCCTAATCCTGATGTGGGCCGGCTGGTCCTGGTTCGGCTGGACGATGGGAGGCCTGTTCTCACCCGAATTCCAACGGGAAGCATGGAGCTGGGCCAAGTTCGTGGACCTGCTCAAGCACCTGTGGGTGCCCCTGGTGGTGCTGGGCACGGCCGGAACCGCCAACCTGATCCGGATCCTGCGCTCCAACCTGCTGGACGAATTGGAAAAGCCCTATGTGCAGGCCGCGCGGGCGAAGGGGGTCTCCGAGTTCAAGTTGATCTGGAAGTATCCGGTGCGCATCGCCATCAACCCCTTCATCTCCGGGATTGGGGGCGTGCTGCCCGAGCTCATCTCGGGGGCCGCCATCGTCTCCATCGTGCTCAGCCTGCCCACCACCGGGCCGGTCATGCTCAATGCCCTGCTGAGCCAGGACATGTACCTGGCGGGCAGCTTCCTGCTGATGCTGGCCACGCTGGCCCTGATTGGCACGCTGATCTCGGACATCCTGCTGGCGCTTCTGGATCCGCGCATCCGCCAGGGCGTCTGAACCGCGCACCCGGCCCGCCTGCCATGACCGCCGAAACCATGACCGCACTGCCGGCCGCCGACGCCGCCGAACGCCTGGACACGGCGTCGCAGTGGCAGTTGATGCGCTGGCGCTTCCTGCGCCACAAGGCGGCCGTGGTCAGCCTCTTCGTGATTGCCTTCTTCTACGCGACGGCGATCGCCGTCGAATTCGTGGCCCCGTACGACCCCAACATTCCCAACGTCTTCTACCAGTACGCGCCGCCCATGCGCATCCGGATCCTGCACGAAGGCCGCCTCCACCGGCCGTTCACCTACGACTATGTCCAGAGCCGCGATCCCCAGACCCTGCGCATGGTCTTCGCGGAGGACGAGGAGCAACCCCATCCCATCCGGTTCTGGGTCAAGGGCGACCCCTACCGCTTCTGGGGCCTCTGGCGGGGCGACCGGCATCTCTTCGGCCTGGAGGATCCGGACGCGCGGATCTTCCTGCTGGGGACCGACGAATTGGGACGCGACATGCTTTCGCGCGTGGTCTACGGCACACGCATCTCCCTTTCGATCGGGTTCATCGGCGTCATTCTCAGCCTGGCCCTGGGGGTCCTGCTGGGGGGCATATCCGGCTACTTCGGCGGGACCGTGGACCTGTTCATCCAGCGGATGATTGAACTGCTGCAGTCCTTGCCACAGATTCCGCTGTGGCTGACGCTGTCCGCGGCCCTGCCGCGGGAGTGGTCGGCCATCCAGATCTACTTCGGCATCACGATTGTGATTTCGGTGGTCGCCTGGACGGAGATTGCCCGGGTGGTCCGGGGCCGCTTCCTGGCCTTGCGCGAAGAGGAGTTCGTGCTGGCCGCGCGCTTCCTCGGGGCCAGCGAGACACGCATCATTTTCCGGCACCTGGTGCCGTCCATGACCAGCCACCTGATCGCGGTCCTGACCCTGCGCATCCCCGAGATGATCCTGGCCGAGACCGCCCTCAGCTTCATCGGTCTCGGCCTGCAGGCCCCGGTCGTGAGCTGGGGGGTGCTGCTGGCCGACGTGCAGAACATCCGCACCGTGGCCAGCTCCCCCTGGCTGTTCTCGACGGGCGTCTGCATCATCGTGGTCGTGCTCTGCTTCAACTTCACGGGCGACGGGCTGCGCGACGCGGCGGATCCGTATACCCACTAATCCATGCCCCGCGCCCCGGCCGACCCGGCGCAGGTACACTAACCGGCATGCAGGAACTCGTTCTGGCCCTGGACATCGGCTCGTCCTCGGTCCGGTGCCGCGCCTACGACCAAGCCGCCCGGCACGTCAGCAGCATCCCCGACAATCCCCCCCTGCACGCGCGCACCTATGCGCTGGGCAACGATGGGACCCTGCCCGTCGGCGAGGTTGCCGCAGCCGCCGACGCGGTGGTGGACGACTGCCTGGCCGATCTGAGGCGGCTGTCCGGAGACATGCGCATCCTGGGCGTCGGCATTTCCTCCCTCGCCATGAGTCTGGTGGGTGTGGACGCGGCGGGACGGCCGGCAACACCGGGGTTCACCTATGCCTGCCGCCACGGGGCTGCCGCGGCGGAGCAGCTGCGCGGACAACTTGAAGAACAGGGGGAATTGGAGGCCACGTGGGCGCGGACCGGCGTACCCATCCACACGGCGTACGCCCCGGCCCAACTACTCGGCCTGGACGCCACGGAACCCGGGCTGCTGGCACAAACGGCATGCTGGCAGACGCTGGGCAGCCATCTGCTGGCGCGCTGGACAGGCCGGCCGGCAGCCCCCATTTCCACCTGCGAGGCAGGATGGACCGGGCTGCAGGACAGGCACCGGCAAGCCTGGAGTGGCGAACTGCTGAACCTGTTGCCCATCTCGGAGGAACATCTGCCCCCGCTCAGGGATTACAGCGAAGGTCTGGCCACGCTGGCCCCCGCCTATGCCCAAAGATGGCCGGAACTGGCGGAAAGCCGCTTCTGCCTGCCGGTGGGCGACGGCGCCGCCGCCAACATCGGCAGTGGCGCCGTGGATCGAACCGCGTTGGCGGTGACCATCGGCACAAGCGCCGCCGTCCGCGTGGTCCTGCCGAACCGGCCGGACGGCACCGCCCCCGAAGTGCCGGTCGGACTATGGTGCTATCGGATCGATCACAACCGGCATCTACTGGGCGGCGCCCTGACGGACGGCGGTTCGATTCCGGTCTGGATCTGCAATTTGCTGGGCGAAACCCGCGCCGATCTCGAACAACAGGCCCGCGCGGTGCATCCCGACAGCCATGGCCTGACCATCCTGCCGTTCCTGCAGGGCGAACGGAGCCCGGGCTGGGCCGACAATGCCTCGCTCAGCCTGCACGGCATCACCGCCGGCACGGAACCGGGCCAACTGATGCGAGCCGGCCTGGAGGCGGTGACCTATCGTCTGGCGTTGATCATCCGGAAACTGACTCCCGCCATTCAGCCGGACACGGCCATCCTGGCCAGTGGCGGCAATCTGGAGTACTCGGATCTTTGGTGCCGGATTCTGGCAGGCGCCAGCCAACGGCCGGTCCAGCGAACCCGATCCACGGAGACCACCAGCCGCGGGGCTGCCATTCTGACGCTGGAGGCCCTCCTGGGATCCGAGGCGCGTTCGCCGGAATTCCACATTGCCGATCGCTTCGAGCCGAACCCCGACGAAGCACCGACCTACGACCGTGGCCTCGCGCGGCAGGCGGAACTCTACGAACACATCTACGGTCAGGCGTGAGCCAACGGCCCGGCACTGGCTGTACCGGTCGGTGTTCACCACCGCATGCGCGCCAACGGCACCGGGTGCTCGCCGACCGAATCCGGTCAATGAACCGTAGGACAATCCTAGCCGAGTAGCCGCGGTCGCCGGCCTGCGTGAGCGGCCGGTAGCCCCGTTCCCGCACCCCGTCCTGGAGTTCCTGCACCACATCGCGCTCGGCCGTATCGGTGGCCTGGCTGGCCGTGAAGTCCATCAACAGGCCATTGCCGGCAACAACAGCGGCGAGCAGATGTTCTACGCCAGCGAGTAAAATTGCGTCCAAGAGGTATTGGTAGGACGGGGGCTGTTCCTGTTGCGGAACAGTCCCCTGCCACGTTTGGCCGTTACGGAAGGTGCCGGAATCACCTGTGGGACAAGGAGAGGCTATGCATACGGAAATCACCCAGGCCCAGATTGACGCCTATCAAACCCATGGCTTTGTGGTCATGGATGAATTCCTGACCCCCGAGGAACTGGAGACCTGGCGCGACGCCGTCGACCAGGCCGTACGCGCACGCAAGGGCCGGAAACTGGTGGTCGAAGGCGCCGTGGACGACGATCGCTGGAAGGACCGCGGTTCCTTCTACGACTACGTCTTTGTGCAGCGCCTCAATTTGTGGAAGGACAATCCGGCCGTGAAGGAACTCATCCTGGATCCCCGCATTGGCAAAATGGCCACCGAACTGGCCCAGACGGACGGCATGCGCGTGTGGCACGACCAGGCCCTGATCAAGCAACCCTGGGCCAATGCCACGGCCTGGCATCACGACAACCCCAAATGGTCCTTCTATTCCCCGGATGCAATCAGCATCTGGATCGCGCTGGACGACGCCACCGCCCACAACGGGTGTCTCTATTTCCTGGCCGGTTCCCACAAGCAGACCACCTACGTCAACGTGCCCATCGCCGAGAACATGTCGGACCTCTTTCGGGAGTACCCCGACTTTGTGGACATGGAATCCATCGCCGCCCCCATGAAGGCGGGGTCGTGCTCCTTCCACAACGGCTTGCTGGCCCACGGGGCTGGCGCCAACATGACGTCCGGCTGGCGCCGGGCCATGACCTGTGCCTTCATGCCCTACGGCAGCACCTTCAACGGCATTCAGAACATCCTGACCGACGAACAGGTCGCCGCGTATGCGATCGGGGACGAATTGAACGACGACCACCAGAACCCGGTGGTGTACCACAAGGACGAAGCCCTGATTACCGTGTAGCAGGCTGCTGCATCATGGATTCGGTCCGCTGCCGACGGTTTTATCGGTGTGCGAACGCGGCAAGATGGTGGCGCCAGGAAGCATCCTTGCTGACCGCGGAGCAACCAGGATAGTGCCGCCGGAGCCTGCTTTTGGCAGCGGATGGGATGCGGTGTGCGGCTTGAGGTGAATGCCTGTGTCACAAGAGTGGTCGGGAGCGGCCGAACTCCAACACCGCCTCAGCACCTTGCCAGTTTCCCAAGCGTTCCACGTCTGGAATCGGATAAAGCGGTAGTGTTTTCAGGACAGCGGCATGACGCGGCCGTCTGGCTGTGTCGTGTGTGTGTCTCGCGATGTCGGATGTCTCGAACACGGACAGCAGGATGGCATCGCAGCGATTCACCAGCCCGCGCGCGGGCCTGCGATGGACGGTGTTGTTCCCAACCACTTTCTAGTTCAGGGCGGCGGTTTTGAAGTTCTCAACCTCAATATGCTTTGCCCGCTCCCGGACCTGCCACAGGTCATAGACCGTCTGCATCCCCAGCCACGTTTCCGGTGTGGAGCCGAATGCCTGAGACAGGCGGATGGACATCTCCACCGATACACCAGCCTTCCCGTTCACCAAATCCGACAACGCCTGGCGGGTTATGCCCAACCCTTGCGCCGCCCGCGTTACCGTCAAGCCCAACGGTTCAAGGCACTCATGCCTTACGATCTCGCCCGGATGCGGAGGTTTGTGCATTCCCATTATTCTCGCCTGCTCAGTGATAGTCCGTGTAGTCAACGTCGCCTGCATGCCCATCCTCGAACCTGAAGGTCACGCGCCAATTCCCCGAGACCGAAACCGCGTAGTGACCACCGAGCTGACCCGACAGCGGGTGCAGGCGGAAACCTGGCAGGTTCATGTCCTGCGGCGTACTGCTTCGGTCAAGCACCGCGAGGATGCGAGTCAGCTTGCCGACATGCTGTGGAGCCACTCGCCGTGCGCCACGGCCACTGTAGAGTGCCTTCAATCCCCAGTGCTTAAACGAGACAATCACACAAGCAGTCTAGGGTGTCGCCTGTCGCCTGTCAATAGACAACACGGCTTTCTCAACATTGGTTCAGTGAGGGATACTGGCCGTTGGCGGGAACGAGTCTGACCCCGCGCGAGCTTGAAGTCCTGGCCCTCCTCGCGGAAGGCCTGAAGTCCGGGAGCTGCACCTGACTATCGGTGAGCGCAAGGAATAAGCAGGGCGACCACCACGCTGCAGGCCCTCGGTGAGGTGATGACCAACATCGCCGCCCTATCCGCTTACGACATCCACGACATTCGGAGGGCGGAGGGCTACGGTTGGCGCGGCTTCCCGGCCCGGCTGGGCACGGCTGTGCCAGCCGACACTCCGGGGAACATCTCCGCGGCGCGGGAAGCCCATGCCGATTCCCGGAACCAGGTTGCCCAACGCCACGTGGAGCCCGGTTCAGGGACTGCGGACATCATTCCCTGTCGGATCCTCGGCCGGGATCTACAGCAGGGACCGCCATTCAACCGGTGATTGCCGAACGGCCAGGATGCGGTCGACCACATCCGCGGGAGGGCCGTCCCGGCGCCAAGATTCCTCGATCCGATCCCGATCCACAAGGGCCACCCGGTCGGGCAGGAGCTTGTGCAGCAGGTCAACGGCTACTTCCAGCTGGGTTGCCTGCAATTCCCGGTTGTGCCGTTCCTGTTCGGCTTCCCGCTCCCGGTTGTGCCGATCCCGCTCGTATTCCGGGTCGGCCGCCTGATCACGCCAGCGATCCTGTCCCGCATCCCACCACTGGAAGCGCGGCGGCCGGCCCGTATCCGGCTGCCACAGGCGCACGTGCGTGTCGCACACGGTGCTGAAGTAGGCCGGCGCATCCTCGTCCTGCCGGTAGCGGCCATCCGGCTGCAGGCGGAAGAACTGAAGTTCCGCGGGTACGTCGGGTTCGGGTTCGCCGCCGGGATCGCAGGTCAGGTACTCGGCAATGCCCAGGTCGGCATACAGGTGCAGCTTCCCCCTCACATCCTTGGTTCTGGTGGAGGGCGACAGGATCTCCCCCACCAGTTCCGGGATTGGGTGGCCCTGGTCAAGCCGCATCGTGCGTCCTTCCCGGCTCCGCTCCGCGTCTTCCGGCAGCAGCAGTTCCCGCGGCAGCACCACCAAATCCGGCTCCACCTGCGAGACCGGATGCCCCTTCTCGGTATACATGCCCGCACGGCCCCCGAAGTCCGGATCGAAGTGGACCTCCGCTTCCCGCTCCACGCGATTGCCAAGCATGGCGCGGAGCACGAAGTTCATGGCCAGGAGGAGAGGGACGTGTCTGTAGGGCAGGGGACTCACAAAGCCGTCTTTGTCCAAAATCCAATGGCGGATGTCCGTGCTCAGATGGGGGTCGGTGGTCCGGTCCCACCAGTACTCGTGGCCCTCGTCGTAGGTGTACGCGGGATCGAAGTACGCCAACTGCGCCAACTCGGCCCGCCAGGCCTCGGGATGGGCCAGCCGCCAGGCAATCCGCTTGGCCCAAGCCGCGCGCGCTGTGACGGCATCGGTGTCGCCGTGCCGCGGCGCCACCTGCCAATCCCAGGCCGGGTCCGGACGCACCGGTGCGCGCTCATCGGCCACGGACCGGATTGGCTCCTTCAGTCCCACCGCCTTCATCTCTGTGCCTCCCATGCCCGGTCGCTCCGAACGGTCCCATTCTACCGGGCCCACCCGGCGGGACGGGACGGGTTCCCTGCTCCGCCACCGGGCGGTACTAAGCTCTTCTTTCTCAAAGTTTCGGAGCCATCAGAGTCCGGGGAATGGACAGGCATGCTCACGCCTTGCCACGACACACGATGGGACTTGAACAGACCACGGCCCAAGGCTGCCCGACGCAACCTCCCATCGGAATACGACGGCTCGGCCTATGTTCCAAGCCGGCTCGACAGCCGGTGCACATAGGGGCCCGTGGCAGCTATCAGGCAGGCAAGGCCCAGGCACGCGAGTCCCAGTCCCCAATTGACGTGGTAGATGTGGGGCGAGAAGGCATCCGACGCGCGAATAAGCCCCAGGGACAGAATCTGGCCCATGAACACAAATGTGTTGAACACACCCAGGACGCGGCTCCTCCAAGGGTCGGGAGTCAACCCGCTCAGCCACGCGGCCCCGTTGGGCACGGGGAGGCCCATGCCGACCCCCACAATCAGGTTGCCCAGCACCACATGCCAGAGTTCCCCGGCCATGGCCACGATCAGGAATCCCACCGCAAACAGCAGAAAGGTCAGCGCGAAGACGGCGTAGGGCCCCAGGTAGCGGCCAACTCTGAGCAAATTCCAGCTGGCGACGGCCGATGACGCCGCAGCCACCATGATGGTCAACGACACAATCCGTGGATCGGCAAACCCCAGCTCCTGCAAGCGATAGGGATGCACCGTGAACAGCGAGTAGATGAAGAGCATGGTCAGGCAGCCCAATCCCCAGGCGAGAAGCAGGACCGGCATCGCCGGTCCGCGCAGCCACCCGGCAAACCCTGTTCCGGAACCCTCAATCCTTGACACCGGCGCGGGCGGCTCTGTTCGCAGGTTGACCGCCAGGAACGGCACCAGTACGACCGGCCACAGGTAGATCAGAAAGGTCAGCCGCCAATGCATGGCGGCCAGTTGTCCACCCAGGAACAGATATGTCAGCCCTGCCACGTTGGTGAAGGCGGACTGCTTGCCCAGCAGGCTCTGGCGCCTGGCCTCTTCCCGCAGGGACCCCAAGAGCGAAGCGGAACTGGTGGCGGTTCCGGCAATGCTGCAACCCAGCACGAACCGTTCCATCAGCATCAGCGGGTACTGAGTGGTCCAGTAGCCGCTGACGCCGCTGAGGACCAACAACACCACGGAGCCAAGGAGGGTGTGCCACCGCCCGAAACGGTCCGCCAGCCAGCCGGCCACGGGCGCAGCCACCACAAGCCCCACGGACGGCATGACCAGGAACAGATTGGCCTCGTTCGCACCGGCGACACCGCCACCAAGATATTCCGCGAGCTCCAGCAGGGCAGGCGCCACGATGGCACTGGATGCGACTGTCAACATGCCGGCACCCATCAGTAAGGCCGTGGCCACCCGTTCGCGTCTCATGGCGTATGCAACCCTTGGATCACGGGAACCAGGCCGGGACGAACCGATCGATGCACCTGTGCGGTTCGGTGCCTGGACTGATCCGGAAGCCGTTGTTGACAATCTACCTTCCATGCCGCGGGGGACAGGCGCAGGACTTTCCCGTCACTGCCGTCCTCCGCATTGAGTCGGGGAGTCAGGACCCATGTTCGATGGCTCGTCGCGTTCAGGCCGCTGGCCAAAGAGTGCAGCACCGTGGCCATGCCTCATGCATCCGGCGGATATGAATTTGACGTACAACACGTTCATGTTCAATGCTCCGAGAAACCGGAAGGACCACCGTTCCTTGTTCAAACCTGTGCCTTCTTTGGGCACTGGTCCCTTCGGAAATCGATCCGGGAAACGGATACGGTACATCACGCACCGTACATGTTTCCGATATGGCCTTCTATACTTTGGTGGACAGGCTTGTATCCAGGGAAACAGGCGCATCAACCACACTATGGGACGCAAGAAGCAACAGCCGCCCATATGCATCGAGCCTGGATGCAACAATCGGACTTCGTGGCGCACGAATTGGGACACCATGAGCCCGGAACTAGCCGCGGAGGTGGACCCGTACCATCACCGTTGCCAGAGCTGTTACGAAAAATGGAGGGCCCGCAAGGAAGCCGAAGATCTGCGTTATTGGGAAGCGTACCGGGCAGCTTGGCAGGCGGAATTGCGAGACGGCCTCCGAGCCGGCAAGGCCAAACTCACACGGGCACGCAAGGCATGGACTTGTGAACTGTGCCGCGGGAAGATCAATCCGGGCGAGACCTACCAGCGAGCGTCCGTCTACATGGGTGGGTACTACCCTGAGCGCTATCCTGTTTGCACCACCTGCCGCCCGCCTGAACAGGGAGAGGGACAATCAATGAAAGAGGCTCATCCGGTGGGCTAGTTGGATCTTTAGTACCAATCCAGTAAGTCTGAGGTGCCATTGGCTGGGCATCGGACAATCACTCCGGAGTCGGCCGGATCCAGTGCCGGTTGCCTGTGTTCCGGAGGCCATCGCCGCTGCGCCACGAATACCCGTCCATCGATAGTGACAAACCGTGGCCGATGTCCGTCGCCCGCACCGACGGTGAGGCACGGCATGCTCTTGCTTGTCCTGGCCGGGAGGGCGGTGACCTTCCCGGCCACGATCAGTCAACGTCGCTGTCGTTGTGGCCCTGCAACCGGTCCAACTCCTCGCGCAGTTTGCGCAGGCCGGCCTCGTCAATCCCGGTGAACGCCTCAACGGTTTCCCATGAGTGGCTCCGTTCCAGCATGCCTTCGAGGTTTGCAATCCGCTCCTGGAGCCGTCCTACCTCGAGCCCTTTCTGGCGTCCCTCCTGGCGGCCCTCTTCGCGTCCTTCTTCGCGTCCCGCTTTCAGGCCCTCCTGCAGGCCCTTGGCCCGGCCTTCGCGTTCAAGTTTCGCCTCCAGGATTTCCAACATGGTCGCGTCTTCCGGGGTCAGGCAGACCTCCCTGTGCCATTCCTGGTACCTCGCCACCTCGGCGGTCAGAACTTCCTTCATGGAGCCTCCATACTCGATTGTGGCGAGGAACG
>CAZMKQ010000150.1:0-10012 GCA_964566955.1 uncultured Caldilineaceae bacterium
CATTGTAACCATTGAACATATGTGCAATACCCCTGTCAAACCCAGAAACCCCTGGCGTTGTTGGAGCGCATCATCAAGGCCAGCAGCAACCCCGGCGATGTCGTTCTGGACCCGTTCTGCGGTTGTGCCACGATGCTCGTGGCCGCCGACCGGCTCGACCGGCAGTGGGTTGGCATCGACCTCTCCTCGCTCGCTGCCCAGCTGGTCCTGAAGCGTCTGCGCGCCGACCTAGGGTGAGCAACGTGGTGCACCGCACGGACATTCCGCGACGGACGGATCTGGGCATTCCGCCGAGCTACCGCATCCACAAGCACACGCTGTACGGTCGCCAGGAGGGCGTGTGCGGAGACTGTGGCATCCTGTTTCCGTTCCGCAACCTGACCGTGGATCATGTCGTGCCGCGCGCCAAGGGCGGGAGTGACCACTTGGACAACCTGCAACTGCTGTGTGGTGCCTGCAATTCCATGAAGGGCACGGGCACACAGGCGCAACTGCTGGCCAAACTCATGGCGGAGGGCATCAGAGCATGACGAACGACAAGCCTCAGGGCACCGCTAAGCGTGCAGTGGACGAAACAGAGGCCGCGACGCTCAAACGGGGACGCGGGTGCCCACCACAGTACCCCTTTGCCGGAACCGATTGATGCCGCACCGGAAGAGATCGCCGAGGTGGTGCTGGGCGCTAAGCCCAAGACGCATTGGCACTACGAGGCCGCATCAGGCCGCAAACGGACCCACAAGGCCTCCTGACCCAGCAAGCGGTTTGGTACACAGGTATATAATTCCAGGAACCGACGGGCCTGAAGGCGGACGAGTACCGCTGGGAGGATTGGCCCAGCGCCATCCGCTGGAGCGCCCATGCCCGGGAACACACCTTCCTCGTCTACCGGGGCGTGCCGCTGGTGCTGCCCTCGGTGCTGGACAGCGTGCGGTAGGGTTGACAAGGGTATTTGCACAAAATTTCTCATAACCAAACGGCTTGTTTTGCCTCCACAAGGCCATCGTTCCGTCCCGATTCCCTGTCTTGGGACACGCTGAACCCAAAATGGCTGCCAACAGGGCTGGACTCATCCGAATTCCCAGACAGTTTACGCTTGCCAGACCCTCCAGGAGGCCATTGGAAGGCCGTTGAACCCCAGTCAAATCCCTATTATCGACATTGCGACTATTGAATATATGTGCAAATATCCTTGTCAAGTGCGGTAGGGGGCCTCAATGGAGAAAGTCAAGACCACGCCTGACGGTGAGGAACCCAACCGGTTCAGCGACATGACGGGCTACATCATCAACCCCGACGAACCCCCCACCTGGGCGGACGCCATGTCCAACCTGTGGGACGCGTACTGGAACGCGGCACCGGGGGAAGCGGCGGAGGTGCCCAGCGGCGAGACCATCGCCGCGGAGCTGGCCCGGTTGACGAAGCTCGACGAGGATGGCCTTTGGGACCGCAACGCGCGGGTGGAGATTGTGGCATGATGGCCCTCCTGTCATGGGGAGCCCAGCATGCCGGAATATTTCGAATACCTTGGTCAAGGCCGTTTCAGCGACATGGCCGGGTGGACCATCAAGCCCGGCGAACCCGCCAACTTTGTCGATGCCCGATGGTACGCCTGGAGCTGGGACTTCCACAATCCCCCGGAAGGCCAGAAAGCCACGATCCCCACCCCCGAACGCATCCAGCAGGTCCTGGACTGGCTGGAGCAGATGGACGCCGAGGGCAAGTTCGACCGGGAGACCCGCCTGGTGGTTGTTGACGCGGACGCCGACGTTGACGACGATGCGGAGTAGGCATGCAGGAACAACTCGATTCGGACGGCAACCTGATTGCCTGGATCATTGAGCCTGGGGAACCGCCCACCATCGCCGACGCCTGGTCCCGGGTGTGGGCCGCCTACAGCCACACACCGCCACAGGCGCGGCGCGTGTTCCCGACCCCGGACATGGTGCAAAAAGAGCTGGCCCGCCTGAAGGATCTGGACATCGCTGGTCTGTTCGACCGCAACACACGCCAGGTCATTAACCGGGACCCTGTGCCAATACAACCCGCCAAGGAGGTGCCGGATGCGGGAAATCAAACTTGACAAGCCGGCGACCAGCCGTTTCTCGGACTTCGGCGGCTACACGTTTGACGCCGGCGAACCGCCCACCCTGCAGGATGCATATCGCAGCCTGGTGGCGTCGCGGCCACTCTACGGCCCGGATCAGGATCCGGCGCCTTGGCCCACGGCGGAGGAGACCGAGGCCGAATTGGTGCGCCTGACGGCCCTGTTCAACGCCGGCCAGTGGAGCCGCGTTGGACGCCGCTGACAGCTGCCTGTGGCGGCCCTCCGGGGCTTGGGGTCATTGGAGTTGATCCAACGCCGCCAGGGCCTGATCCACCAGGTCTTCAAGCTCTTGGACTGCTTTAGTGGTGCTGGGTGCCAAGCCCAAGACGCATTGGCACTACGAGGCCGCATCAGGCCGCAAACGGACCCGCAAGGCCTCCTTCCTGATCCAGCAAGCGGTTTGGTACACAGGTAACGTCTAATGTGGAATTACAGGGTCACGGTGAAGGTCCGGACGTCAATCCCGGCCTGACGGCGGAGCAGGAGCTTGAGGGCATGACTGGCCATCTTGGCCGCGACATGCGTGCACAACCCTCGGAGCGTCCTGCAGGTCAGATGCTCCAGGTGGCGGCCGGTGTTCTGCACCTCGTGGAAGGCCCCTTCGATCCGTTCCCGCAGGCGGTTGAGCCACCGCTCCAAGCCGGGCGGTTGGGCCGGGTGCTGGTTGGCGCGCAAGGGGGTCAGGATCTCCAGGCCCCGGGTCTCCCGGTAGCCCTGTTGCCAGTCGACCCCGAGGAAGCCCTTGTCGCCGAGGATGCGGGCCCCCCAGACCCAGTCCAGGACCTGCTCCCCCGCCACCCGCTCGTCCGTCGAGGCCGGCACCAGGTCGTAGGCCGCGGGCACCCCCGCCGGGGTGCAGAGCAGCACCAGCTTGTAGCCGAAGTACTTCAGGTTGCGACTGGCACAGACCCCGTAGGCGGCCGTGGCCGCAAAGTCGCTGCGGCTCTTGTCACGCGTGTAGCCGACCACGGGCAGCGGCTTGGTGTCCAGCAGATAGAGGGAGGCGCGGGTGGCTCCCAACACCTCCGCCCAGCGTCGGCGCAGAGCCTCGACCCAGGGCCACAGCTGACGGGCCCGACGGTTGAACTGGCTTTGGCTGAGCAGCTGCGGAAAGAGGGACCGGTGGTGGGCTCGCACGAAGCCCAGGAACTGGGTCTCCCCCGGAAAGGGCAGGAAGTCCATGAGCAGCAGGCGCGCCTCGGGGTCCGTGGTGCTGGCATGCGTCTCGTTGCGGCGGCGCTCCCCCCGGAAGTCCACCGACGGGTTGCCCGGATCGTCGTCCGTGGGGGGCGGCGGTCCCTCCTTGGACCGGAAGCTCTTGAGACTGGCCGCGGCCTCAATCAGGGTCCCGTCCACGCTGAAGTGCTCGTCCGACAGCAGCCCCTCCCCGTCGGCCGCCCACACCACCTCGTCGAACAGGGCCCGGCCCACGTCGTGGTCCATCAGCCGCTGCCGGTTCTTGGTGAAGACCGTGGCGTCGAAGCTGCGTTCCATCAGGTCCATGTCCAGGAACCAGCGAAACAGCAGGTTGTACTCCAGCTCCTCGCAGAAGGCGCGCTCGCTGCGCACCGAGTAGAGGGCGATCAGCAGCGAGGCCTTCAACAGCCGCTCGGGCGGGACCGAGGCCCGGCCCACGCGGGCGTACATGCGGTCGAACTCCGGCGACAACCGCTCCAGGGCCGCATCGGCCACGGCCTTGATCCGCCGCAGCGGGTGGTCCTGCGGGACCCGTTCCTCCAGGTCCACGATGGCCAGCATGCTGCGTTGGGGGTTGGGACGACCGCGCATCGGGGAGTGCCTCCGTTTCTGGATGCCCAGATTCTAGCCGGCCGCGTTTTTCCGCAGCCTGTTAGGCGTGCTATGCCATTCCGTCGGAACTCAGCTCGACTTTGTACAAAGTTCGTGCGGGCATGGAGAGGTCGGGCGCGTGTCAGGCCGAGTAGCAGAGGGCGGCCAGCAGCGGCGCGGGCGGCGGCTGGGGGAGTTTTTGGATGTCGGGGGTAGCCGGGGACAGGCAAAAAAGGGGCAGCCGGGTCCAGAGGACATGGCGGACGCCGGCCAGGACATCGGCGAAGGTGGGCACGGTCTTGACGTACCAGGCGGCTTGGCGGGGCCGCAGGCGATGGGCGACCAGGATGAGCCAACTGAAGAGGCCGAGCAGGACCGGGGTGGTGCGGGCAATGGCGGCCGCCGACCACTGGCGCTGGGTTTCGACGCCCAGATGGGCGCGCACCTCCTGGAACGCGGCCTCCACCTGCCAGCGCTGCAGGTAGGCGGTGAGGATGGCGGTCGGGGTCCAGTCGGGGTCGGTACAGAGCAGGGCCTGGGGTTCGCGGCCCCCGCTTGGGTCGCGCAGGAGCAGCCCGCGCAGGGAGACGGTAGGCTCGCCCGGGTGGTACCAGAGGGCCGTGCCGGTGGCGGCCTGGAGATGTCTCTTGGTGCCGTCGGGCCAGTGCTGGCGGAGATCGGTCCATTGCGTGTCCGGGTCGGCCAGCACCACCTGCAGGAAGGGCTGACGGGCACCCACGATCCGCGGTCGCCCCTTCTGGCCCGGCTGGCGGGGCGGGGGCGGATCATGCAGGACGGCATCCAGGCGCAGGCGGGTCAGGAAAGTGATGGGCGGGGTCAGGGCCTGGCAGGCGGCCAGCAGCTTCAGGGTGGCGTAGGTCCGGTCCGCGACGACCACCAGGTCCCGGTCGGGCCGCCAGCGGCGCAGCAGGCACAGCATCTGGCGGGCCCAGTCCGTGATCGTCTTGTGGCGGCGGCCGCGGGCCTCGTGGTAGCGCCGGGAGGGGGCCAGCACGGTCAGGAAGGGCAGGGCCCACACCCGCTGGGCCCAGGACACGTCGGCCCACAGCATCAGGCTGACCCAGCGCAGCCCCTTGGCCTTGACGAAGTGGCCGTGGGAGGAGCGGACCGGGTCCCGATACACCCCCAGGGCCTCAATCTTGGGTCACCAACGCCGTTCCAGGGTCTCGTCGATGGCCAGCTGTGCCAGCAGCACCCGGCTGACCTCCAGGGACGACCAGGAAGCCCGGCTGAGGACGTGGTGGTAGCGGGCCCAGTCGCCCTCCTCCTGCAGGCCCAGGGCATCAGGGCCGAGGTCACCGTGCGCCGGCCGGGGGCCAGAATGACCCCTGTCAGCAGGATTTGCACCTTGCGCCAGGTGCGCGCGTCGAACAGCGATGCGAAGGGCGACAGCAGCGATACAATGGGGGCCGGCAGGCTGGGCATGATGAACCTCTTGTCATGATTTGATTCATTGTGCCAGCCTGCTTTCCCTGCCCTGTTTCGACCTCAAGTTGTACGAAGTCGAGCTCAGGGAAGAGAGTCTGGAGCGTTCGGAGCCGGCAGACAATTTCGACGGCGTGGCCAACTGGCCGAGTGTGCGCAAGTGGCTGCACCTGGAGCAAGAAGCGCGGGAGTACTTCGAACGCCGGCTGATGCTGACCGGACGGGGAAAAGTGGACTGGCTGACCTACTGGAATTGGTCCGACACTCAACGGCAGAAGGCATTGCAGGAGGCGGCATGAAGGCCCTCAAACAACCGCTAGTTATCCTGGGCCTCGCGTTCGGCGTTGCGTTGTGGATTGTGATACTGGCTATCATCTTGCCCGAACCCGAACCGTCGTCTCTCGACAAGGACATCGCGGGAAGTGCGGGGCCTACCTCCATTCCCGCTTTTCGAACGCCGTCCCGCGCCGAGCTTGCCAATGCGGCGGTCGATGCGCAGGAGACGCGCATGGCCTCGCGGGCCACTGCCACACGTACGAGCCTTGATAAGCGTATCCAGGACATCAAGGATGGCACCCCGTTCCCCACCCCACCCCCCACACGTGCGCGGCCAACACCGACGCCCCAGGCCGGGCAGACCCGCTTGTACAACGCCAGACGCACACCGATAACCAATGCCCAGGCCATGGCAGACCCTCAGCAGCCCTTCTACACCGACAGGGATTGGGAAGTCTGCGACCTGGTGGTGAATACGGGCTTCATAGCCCAGGTCGGGGCGGAATCTCAGGCTGTGAGTTTGAACAACTCGGAGCTCGCATCATTAGAGGCAGGCGATCTCACCGAAATATTGCGCTTGGCGCGTGACACAAGGGTTCATTTGGACAGGATTGAGAGCCTGTTTCGGTATGACTTCATGAACTTTCCCCAGGCCGTGCAGGACAAGCTGGGTTTGTTCAGCGACACAATGCTTGAACTCGTGGAACTCACCCGGCAGCAGATGGATGACCTGATATTGTTCACTTCCAATGAGGACTATATTGCGCTGGCCAGGATGGAGGATCGGGCGACAGACATCGCTTGGAAGGCCGAGTCAGCGCAGTACTCTTTGGAAATCAATTGCCCGGGCTATTGACCTCGTGGGGACCCCCTGAAAGGGGTAGGTAAAGCGGTGTCGGGGGTGAAAAAAAGGCCAAGGAAGAGGAAAAAGCATGGATTCTGGGTAAGCTGTTCGTGTTGTCACACTCCGAACAGGGTCCCCGCCCATGCTTCTTCCGAAGGCATTCTACCCCCTGCACGACCACATCCAAAGGCATCTGCCCCATCTGCGCCCGGCCCAGATGCGCGGGCTGGTCCTGTGGGTGGGGGGCACGGTGATGGCCCGCAGCGGCTGTCAGAACGCCGTCCTGGGGGTCCTGCTGAGCCTGGGGCTGAGTTGGCACGCGACCCGTCAGTACCTACGGGAATGGCTCCATGACGGGGCCGACCGGGCCGCGCCCTGCCGGGTGCAGCTGGATGTGCAAGCCTGTTTCGCCCCCCTGCTGCGCTGGCTCCTGACCTGGTGGCAGGGGTCGGAACTGACGCTGGCCATCGACCCCACGGCCAAGGGCGAGAAGCTGGTGGCCCTGGTTGTCAGCGTGGTCTACCGCGGCTTGGCCATCCCCGTGGCCTGGCGCATCAAGCCCGGCGGCCAACCCGGTGCCTGGATGCCGGACCTATGCGACTTGCTGGACCGCCTGGGCCCCGCCGTGCCGGCACACATGACCGTGCGCGTGCTCTGCGACCGGGGCCTGCAGAGCCCCCGCCTGTGGGCGGCCATCCGCCGCCAGGGCTGGCATCCCTACCTGCGCTACGACCGCCACATGACCTTTCAGGCCACGACCGGACCCCGCGGGCCGGCCTGGCGCTTCGTGGCCCGGGAAGGGCAGTACACGGTCACGGCCGGGCGGGCCTTCCGCCAACGCAAGCGGCCCTGCACCCTGATCGTGCTCTGGGTCCCCGGTCAGGAAACCCCCTGGATCCTGCTCACGGACGAGCCCCCCGACACCGTGGACCTCGGCGCCTACGGGATGCGCGTCTGGATTGAACAGGGCTTCCGCACCCTCAAGCGCATGGGCTGGCAGTGGCAGCGCACCCGGCGCACGGACCCCGCCCGCGTGGACCGGCACTGGCTGGTCCTGGCCGTGGCCACCCTCTGGGTCCTGGCCCACGGCACGCGCGTGGAGGAGGCGCATTTGCGCGGTCGGGCACCCGGCCACATGCGCAGCCCGCCCCTGGTGCCGGCGGTGCCGGCCCGTGTGCGACCGCTGAGTGTGTTCCAGCTGGGTCTGGCCCAGGTCCAACGGCTGCCGGTCCGGGGCTACGCCTGGAAACGGGTCTGGCTGCAGCTCCTGCCCGGACCGGATCCGCCGGCGGAGCTGCAACGGGTCCCGCCACCCCCGGACAGGGAACATAGGAGCGCATCTTAACCGGAGTATCTCCTTTACCTATCCCTTTCAGTCCCGCAGCCCAGCAGGTCCAGGATACGAACCAGCCCTCGCAAGCTGACGCTGTGCACATACAGGGACGTCACCAGTTCCCGGAAGGACTGGGGCCGTTGGAGGGCGGTCACACCCGGTGGCAGGGGCGAGGCGCTGCCGTGGCAGGCCTTGCACTGCCAACGCTGCACCTGCAGCCGTCCCAGGACCACCAGGTCGCGGGCACGGGTGCCGTTGCGGCGCTAGGCGCAGGCTCCGCATTGGGGGCAGGCGGCCGGGTATGCACCGTCGAGACGTCCCTGTCCCGACGGGCACGACGTTATCGTGCCATGATCAGCGGCACGCCCTCACCATCGGAACATCTTGGGCCGTTCCACGTAGCCGCTTCCGTCCGGCAGCTTCACGACGCGTCGTTCGCGCAATCCGAAGAACGACAACTGGACGAGATAGACGATGAGCCAGAGACCGCCCGTGACAAAGATCAGCGCGATGTCCATGCACTGGGGCGCACAACCGATCGCCTCTCCCTTGTGCAGCACCGTGTAGGTGTCGGTCTGCCTGTCAATCCGCCAGCCCTTTGCGACCAACCGGTCGACCTGCTCCTGGTAGGTGAGGTCTTTCTCGGCGCGTTTTTTCTCCTGCTGCAGGACCCGTTCGAACTCGCGGTGAATCTGTTCTTGGTCCTGTTCCTTTTCCTGGCGATCGCGTTGCCTATTCTCCCCCGGTGTCAGCTCCCGGCCTTTTTCGGTGGTGGATGGAGGAATGCCGAGACCGTAGTCGCCGTCGCGTTGCGGTTCGCTCCCGGCAAAGTCAGGTCTATGCTCGGGAGTTGCGGACCGTGCCTGGTCGTGGTTGCGCGGCGTCTCAGCCATGGCGATCAACCCAGAACCGCAAAATTGAAAATGTCGTCGAGGTTTCGATGGCGCGGCGGGATCATAAAGTTCTCCGGCACGCGGGGCCAGAAGCGTCGATACCGGTAGTCGCCCAGCTTCCAGGCCTGTGGCCACTCCTCCGGAAGCCGTGACACCTGAACCTCCGCCGAATGACGCTCTGAAGTGTACGGACCTGGCTGCGTCTGTCCGACTAACGTGTTTGGCCTGCTGCCGGGTCGGGTCGAGACGCACGCGCTACAGGTGAACCACCTCACTTCAACCGATGGCCAGATCTGCTGGGCCGCGCGGGTGTTCATTGACCGGAGCAACGCGAGGAGTCGGCCATCCCGAAGGTCGTCATCCAATACCAGATCGGATTTGCTGGCCACGAACGCGACGCGCTTCAGCGAACTCTTGAGCCGCAGCGTCCGGAGGATGCGGGCAGAGTTCGTATCGCTGCACATTGCCCTCAGCAGGTCGACCACAATCTGACGTTCATCCCAGAAGCGCTGGGCCCCAGCCATTAGCATCGACGGGATGTCGATCAGAACCACGAGACTTTGAGCGGACATCAGATCCCGGAACAAGGGCAGTACCACCTCCTTTCGATATTCCCGATAGTGGCGCTGCATCTCACCCGTCAACTCCGGATTCGCGTCTCTCAAGTCCCTCGGCAACGGCGCGAACTCGCGTTCTTCATCCAAGCCGCAACGGCGCGATTCGACCAACTTGGTCTCATCCGCGTCGCGTGCGAGATTCCCAGTGCGATCCAAGAAAAAAACCGACGGCGATATGAGCGGCTTGTAGGCCAGGATGAGACGCGCCAATGCGAGCCGGTAGGCCAACACGACATCTCTGGCACCTGTTCCAGGACTGGCGGCCGCAGTTCTGAATTGGGCAACCACCTCCCTGCCGAATGTGTCTTGAGAGAGGTGATCGAGCAGGTGGTCAGACCACTCTTCGTAGTCTTTATGTATCACCATGGCGACATCCGCGATGCGCTCGCCAGGCAGATCGAGGAATTCCACCGTCTGTCGGCTCCGAATGCGCCATCGGCCGCTGTGATGGAATTCATACCGGGCGTGGTAGGTGTCCTTGGTCTTCTCGGGCCACTTGTACTCCCGTGCAAGTACATTCCGGAAGCGGTTTAGGGGGAAGACTTCGTCGCGCTCTCGAACATTCTGTGGGTGAAAGCCTCGGACGGCGATGCCGTCAGGCAAATGGAATCGTGTCTCGTCCAACTCCTCCAACTGCCACAGCAAAGAGGTGAGGAACGCCTAATGTGGAATAGAGAAGGTTGACTCAAAAAGGGGAACCTGCGCAGAATG
>CAZMKQ010000151.1:0-9931 GCA_964566955.1 uncultured Caldilineaceae bacterium
CCGCCCCGGCCCCGGCCCTCAAGCGAGCCGAACCGGAGTACCTGAACAGTTACGTTCCTGTAGCCGTTCTCCAACGTCCAGCCGCTGGAGTTCTCCACGATCGAGGAAATCACTGCGTTGTAGAGGCGCGCCACACGTTGGCAGGTCTCAATTTTGATAGGCCGCTTGCGGGTTCGGTTCTCCCAGTTGTTCACCGAAGCAGCCATCCGGCCAACCTGTTTTTGCGATAGCAAAGCCAAACCACGGTAGTACTGCGACGTTTCCGGCAGTTGCCGAAGGAGTTCAGGATGGGCAAAGACAAGAGCCGGTGCTGCTTCAATTGTGTTTACATAATCCCACGCCTTGACGCTGATCATCAGATCGGACAAGGGTGTGAAGTCCAAACGGTGTCCTTCTGCGAATTCCTCAATCGACCGGCGCAACGTCACATCCGTTCGCTGGCGTAGGCGTTCGGCAAACAGGCCGGATCTCGCTTCGGCGTTTGACAACCTATCCATCGCGGCGTACCCACTTGTACACGCATTTGCGAAGTTCCCGCCGTCCAAATCTGGCCATTTGCTGGCTTGAGTTGCCCTTGCCTGTTGGCAGTACCCAAATGTTGGTACAGTCGAAACCCGACTGTTCCGCAAAGTCTCCAAGGATGAAGTCCACGGGTACTTCTTCGCCGTGGTACTGCACGTTGTCGTTGACCATGACCACCACCCCGGACGGCCGGACGATGCGGCCCAGTTCGGCCACCACCAAGGCCATTTCCAGGAAGTACCCTTCGATTAAGCGGATCACGTTCTTGTTGCTTAGTTCGTGGGCGCGGTTTTCGAGCTGGACCAGCACTTCGGTCAGGGCTTGTTCCTGTTTGCACATGCGGACGGCCTGATGCAGGGATTCGGACATCCCCTCGTACAGGATCGAGAGCCGTTGCAGCTTTGATTTGTTCTCCACCGTCGCGGTCAACATGCTTTGCCTCAGGTCGGAGAACGCCTTCCGGTTGAACCCTAGCCAAGCCAGCTCCAACGCATAGGTCCTGGTGTAGTCGTACCGGTTGGCATAGGGGGGTGAAGTTACCACCAAATCGAATGTCTCTGCAGGCATGTCCTTGAGCAGCTCGAGGCAGGATCCGGTCCGGAGCGTTGGGCGGCATCCATTGCCAAACTGCGACTTCAAGATCTCCGTGTCGTTGTACATCTCGTTGAGTTTGGCTTGCAGTGCCTCATGGAAAACAGCAATGGGCCCCAGGTCTGCCTTGGATTTCAACGAACGGCCGGAACGGTGATCCCAACGCAGAAACTGGCCGTCCTTGCGTGTATAGCTTGCGTCTTCCAGGACCGACATGCAGGCCAGGTCCAACAAGGATCTGATTGTGTCCTCGTTTACCGATGCAAGGTACTCCCTAGCCTTGGCAATCTCGGTTTCGTTTTGTGCAGGAAACGCACGTTCGGTGATGCGCACGTGAGGGAAGGCAAATCGGCTTGCTGCAGGGACTTCGGAGGTCACGCGGTTGAGCATGGCTTGACCGGCAGTACGCAGTTCGGCAGCCGATGCGCCGTTGGCGGCGTTGGCAATCGCGGAGCCGGCTAGCACGCCTACCGGCATGATTTCGATGCCGATGGCAGCCTTGCCTTTCCCCGCCGCCACCACTGGTGCGGTGCCGGCACCGGCAAAGGGATCAAGAACTGATTCCGGGTTGTATTCGTCGATAAGTGCCGCCACCAAGTTGCTGGAGAACCCCTCCTTGTACTTCATCCAACGGAAGCCCGGGGTTCGCTTGTTGCCTTGAAACGAGACCACCTGACGACTGAGCAAGGGATTGGTCGAAAGGCGCGACTCGAATCGGCTGGCCAGTTCGTTCCTTGCCTGGTTGCCATGCACACTCTGCGTGGCAGTCATGATTTCACCTGCCTAAATCGGGCCATGTGGACACATGTCGGCGACAACCGCCGGGGATGTTCCGGCTGGTCTTGACCGATGCATCCCGATGGGTGTTGCCGGCGAATTCTAAAACATTCGTTCTCTGCTGTTGGTGCATGTAACGGGTGGCATTCGCCCCTTACGATGGCTCGCGCCCGGGCAAGTCCTTCCCGGTTACTGTGTACGGCATCCCGTGCGGGTACAGATGGGGCTACTTCCACTCCAGCGCGACGCCGGTGTAGGTGTCCTTTTGGTTCAGAAGACCTTGATAGGCTTCCTCGATTCCCTCAGGATGCATGCGGTGCGAAATCAGGGGTTCCAGCTGAATGCGCCCGTCCTCCAGCCACTCGAAGATCATTTTCTGCTTCTGGTACTGGGACGTGTCGGCATTGATGGCCGGATAAAACGGATATTGCCATTCAAGGGCTCCCAGCACCTTGATGCAGCTGTAGTGCATCTTGCCAAAGAAGTCCGTCAGGTTTCCGGTGACCGGAGCCCGCGGCGTGCCGAGGATCACCAGTTGGCCATGCTTGCGGGTGGCATCGAGGGCCTGCATGCACACGGCGCTGTGGCCGACTGCCTCAACTACGATATCCGCCCCGGTGCCGCCGGTCAGCTCCAGGATCCGGTCCTGCACCTCCTCGGGCGAACCGCCCACCTGCTCCGCGACGCCGACTTGGGCGGCCAGGGCGCGGCGTTCGGCGACCGGATCCACGGCGATCACGCGACAGCCGATCGCTCCGTAGAGTTGGGATGCCAGATTGCCGACAATGCCCAGTCCGAATACCACGACCGTCGGCGAACCCTTGATTTTGGGCACCAGAATGGAGGTTGCAGCCACCCCCGCCATGCGGGAGGCGACGGCAATGTCGCCTGGCAGGCCGTCCGGCACCGGATACACCAGCCGCTCCTCCTTGAACTTGGCCCAGGCCTCGTGTTGGGCATAGGTGAAGACCCTTTGTCCCACGTCCGCCCTGACAGCCTCGGAACCCTTGGCCCGGACCGTGCCCACGTTGGCGTACCCCGAACGCCATGGATACTTGCACCAGCCGTCTTCCTGCCAGACCTGGGGCTCCACACCCGTGTAGTTGGCCAGTTCGGTGCCGGAGCTGATGAAGGTCCACTCCGTCTCGATCAGCAGTTCGTCGGGTGCCAAATCGTCGAGGTCGATTTCCTCCGAGTCCAGGCGCACCTGGTTTTGGTAATGGACGTTGACAAAGAAATTCCGCATGTCGGCTCCGATTGTGGAAGTCGATGGTTGTCAGTTGAGGCGCTCAAAGATCCCGGCGGCACCCATGCCGCCGCCGATGCACATGGTGACCATGCCGGTTTCCAGGTCGCGTTCCTTCAGTTCGGCCAGGATTTGCACAGTCAGTTTGGAACCCGTCGCCCCCAAGGGATGACCCAGGGCAATGGCTCCGCCGTTGACGTTGGTGTGTTCTTCGTCCAGCTCGAGGCTGCGGATCACGGCCAGGGCCTGGGCCGCGAAGGCTTCATTGAGTTCCACCAGATCCACATCGTCCAACTCGAGCCCAGCCTGCTTCAGTGCCTTGGGCACGGCCAGGACCGGTCCGATGCCCATGGTTTCCGGATCCACTCCGGCCGTGGCGTAGCTTTTGAAGCGCGCCAGCGGAAGCAGGCCTTCGGCATGGGCCTGATCCTCGTTCATCAACACCACCGCCGCGGCACCGTCGCTCATTTGGCTGCTGTTGCCGGCGGTGACAGTGCCCTGGCTGTGGAACACGGGCCGCAGAGCGGCCAGCTTTTCGGCCGAAGTGTCGAAGCGAATCCCCTCGTCACGGGCGAACGACAGGGAACGGGCTTCTGCACGGGAGCCGTTGCCGACCAATCCCTCGACGTCCAAGGGCACGATCTGGTCGTCAAAGCGACCGCCTGTCTGGGCCGCGCCGGCCCGTTGGTGGCTGCGCAGGGCAAAGGCATCCTGGTCCTCGCGGGAAACAGCGTGTTCCCTGGCCAGGTTCTCGGCGGTCAGACCCATGTTCAGATAGGCGCCGGGACGTTGTTCCATGAGGTCCGGATCGGCCCTGAACGCCTGCCCTGGCATCGGGACCCGGGACATGCTCTCGACCCCGCCCGCCACCACCACGTCGGCGCTGCCGGTCATGATTTGCCAGGCGCCCATGGCGATGGTCTGCAGGCCGCTGGCGCACTGGCGGTTGACGGTCTGGGCGCTGACGGAGACCGGCAGGCCGGCTTTGAGGGCGACCAGGCGCGCGACGTTCAGGCCCTGTTCCGCTTCGGGAAAGGCACAGCCCACAATGACATCCTCGATGCGTTCGGGATCAACGCCCGCGCGTTCCACGGTGGCGCGCAGGACTTGGGCGAGCATGTCCTCGGGACGCACCGCGCTCAGGCTTCCCTTAACGGCGCGGCCTGCGGCGGAGCGCGCAGCTCCCACGATTACGGCTTGGTTCATGGCATTCAGTTCCGAAGTGGCTTCTTCTGGGTCAACATGTGGACAATGCGATCGCGGCTCAACGGCTCGCCCGCCAGGGACAGGTTGGCTTCCCGTTCGAGATCCAGGAACCATTGCTCGTCCATCCATGCCGGGCTGGCCAGGCGGCCGCCGCACAGGACATGCGCGAGCTTGGTGGCAATCAGGGCGTCGTGTTCGCTGATGTACCCGGCTTCCCGGTACATGAACACCTCCATTTCCAGATTGGCCAGGCCGTCGCGTCCCGCTGCATAGGTATTTTGGTGCACGGCCGGAGGCATATAGCCCAGATCCAGACTTCGTTGCAGCTCGCGCACGGCCCACGGCAGCAGTTGGCTGCGCCTGGTTACCAACGAGGCCTGTTGTGGCAGGTAGCCCATTGCCTGGGCGTCCCGGGCGTTGTCCGAGACCTTGGCCATCGCCACCTGGGCATGCAGGTTCTTGAGTACCTGGTGGGCATCTCCGCCGCGGTCCAGGAATTCCCGTGTCAGGCTGCGGCGCACCAGTTCCTTGCATCCACCCCATCCGGGCACCAGGCCGACCGCCGACTCGGTCAAGCCCAGACACGTTTCGGGATGGGCCACTGTGCCGTCCAGGGACAATAGCAGTTCCACCCCGCCGCCGGCCGCCATGCCCCGTACGGCCGCCCACACCGGCTTGGGTACCTGGCGCAGGGCGAGGAATGTGTCCTGGCCCAGAATGGCCAGCCGTTCCAGTTCCTGCCAGTTGGCGGCCTCCAGCAAGGCCAGAATCAGTTTCAGGTTGGCACCGGCGGAGAAGATGTGGTCGTCATTGGCGATGATGAGGCCGGCCGCGGATCCGTGCAAGCGGTCACATGCCTCCCGGCACACCGACAGGACCTGCTCGTCGATGGTGTTGAGCACCGATCGGGTTTCAAGGAACAGGATGCCGTCCTGGCCGGTTCTCAGGCAGGCCGACTCGTTTTCCGCGATCACCTGTCCCGTGCGCATGGCGTCGGCATAGGCATGGTAGTTGACCTCGGCCGGGACGGGGTTCATGCCCCCGCGGAAGTTCCAACTGGTGCGCTTGCCGTTGGGCGACCGGTGAAACGACGTGTCGGAGGATGCGAGCATCCCCGCGGTCCACTCTCCCAGATGCATGTCCGACTGCCGCATGCGGTCCAGGGATTCGGGTCCCAGGGCATCCCACAGTTCGAAGGGTCCCAACTGCCAGGCAAAACCGGTGCGGATGACCCGGTCGATGGCGTGGCAATCCTCGGCGATCTCTCTGGAAATCTGCGACAGATAGGAGAAGACCTGACCGTGAACCCGCCACAGGAATTCGCCAAAGCGGTTGTCCAGTTGCAGCAAGGCCGGGAACCGTTCCGCCAGCGGCATTCCATGTAGCGTCTCGACGGCTTCGTCGCTGAACCGAGGGGCCGGCACCCACGATAGGCGGCCTTCGACTGCCTCGGCCAGGTTGAGTGACAGGAATTGTCGCTTGCCGTTCGCGTCGCGTTCCGTGCGGTAGAAGCCCTGTCCGGTTTTGCTGCCCAGATGGCCGGCTTCCAGCAAGGCGGTCATCATGGCTCGGTACCCTTCGTGGAAGCGAACCGGCCGGCAGGGATCGTCCGGGGTGAGGTCGTCCAGGTTGCGGCACACCAGGTCCATCACGTCCAGGCCCACGATGTCGGCGAGCCTGAAGGTCGCCGCGTTGGGACGTCCCAGCAGTGATCCGGTCAAGCCGTCCACTTCGGCCACCGTCAGCCCCATGTCCAGGGCTGTGTTGATCGTCACCTGATGAATGAAGGCAAACAGACGGTTGGCGATGAAGTACGGGGTGTCCCGGCAAACCACGGTCTCACGCCCCAGCCGCACACTGCTGAAGGTCCCGAAGTCCGCCAACAGCGCAGGGTCGGTTCCGGCGTGGGGAATCAGTTCCAGCAGTGGCAGGTAGCGGGGCGGGTTGAAGAAGTGGGTGCCCATGAAACGGGACGCGAAGTCCGCGGACAGTCCTTCGGCCAGCATGTGAATCGGCAGCCCCGACGTGTTGGTCGTGATTAGCCGGCAGGCCGGATTGAGGTCGGCCAGCCTGGCCAGCAGGGACCGCTTGGTCTCCATGTCCTCGACGACGGCTTCCAGCACCCAGTCGCTTGCGCCCAGGGCCGCCTCCAGGTCCTCGTCCATGTTCCCGGGCCGGATCAGGGCTCGCGACTCCTTGTGGACAAGGTTGGGCGGCCGCGCGGCGGCCATCCGGGTCAGGCCCTGCCACGCCAGTTGGCTGCGGCCAACCTGGACAGGGGCAACGCCTTCGATGTTGATGTTGGGGTCCGGGTCGGATGCCAGGTCGAGCAGATGCACCCGGATGCCGGCGTCCGCCAGCAGGCCGGCAATGGCGGCCCCCATGGTGCCCGCGCCCAGCACGGTTGCAGTCTGGATGTTCAAGGTCATGGCTGGAGGTTGTTGGATGGACCGGATGTTGTTCGGGAATCCGGGATTTGCAATGGCTTGTGCAGGCCGACCCAGGCCGGCTGGAACTTGAACCCAAGCCGGCGGTGAATGTGCCCAATGGAACTGTCGGGATCGCCGTAGGCAACAACCTTCGCGTATCCCTGGGCCTTGGCGCTGCCAAAGGCATGCAGTTTAAGCGCGGTGGCCACACCGCGCCCGCGCCAGGCCCGATCCACTCCCGTGCGAATGGCTTCCACCGCGGTGTCGTCATCCGCCGCTGCCCGCAGCTCGGTCATGCCGATCCAATCCGTTCCGTCTCGTGCAACCCAACACAGGTAGGGATTGAAATCCCTGGCGTTGAGGTGTTCCTCTGCGAACTGCCGGGTGGAGGGTTTGTCCAAGGCTTCCGGAGCCACGGCCTCGGCCTGAAGTCGGTAAGCCAAATCGCGGAAGCGCTCCATCCAGTCGGGACAGTCCTCGGTCAACGGGGCGAGGGGCCGGAACCGCGCCGGGCTTGGATCCTTGCAGGTTGCCGCCAGCCGGATCATGTCGAACTCCGCCAAGTCCAGTTCGGCATCGGCATCGCGTCCGACTTCGACGAAACCATGTGCCTGCAGGAACTGCATGCCTCCGATTTGATCTTCCCGACAGCCGCTGCTCAAGGTTCGCATGTCCGCAGCCGGTGCCCGGTCCAGCAGATCCCGGAAAATGCGCGAGCCAATCCCCTGCCGGCGATGCGCGGGATTGACCACCACATAAACATGAAAGGCACCGGGCTCGCCCAGCCAGAAGGCTTCGCCGCAGGACCCGAACCCCGCGACGGAGCCATCGATTTCGCAGACTCGCTGCTCCCACCGGATGTCCGGCCGTGCAGCCGCCATCTCCCGCTGGGCTTCCACGGTGGTTGGCGTGTCCGGCCAGGTTTGGTTCTCCAATGCCACCAAGGCCCGGTAGTCGGCCTCCGAGTCGTTGAAGTTTCTCAGGTGCATGGTGTCAACGGCATTGGGCACTGATTGGAACAAGCACAGATCGCGGCCTTGTCACTCGCGGGTGGCCAAACCAGCATAGCCCCAGGCCAGGGCCAGGACAATGGTTCCATAGACGAGTTGCTGGATGTCCTGTCCGACATTGAGGAATGTGAGCATGGAGTTGAGCACGCTCAAAATCAGCGCGCCCAGGATGGTCCCGGTGTAGCCGCCCACCCCGCCAAAGATGGATGTGCCGCCGATCACGGCCGCCGCGACCGAGGGCAGCAGGAAGGCGTTCGCCAACTGGAGGTCGACCGCCCCGGTGCGTCCGGCCAACAGAATACCCGCAATGGATCCCAGGATCCCGGCCGCGATGTAGGCGGCAATGCGCACCTGCCACGTCCGGACACCGGCCAGCCGCACCGCGGTTTCGTTGTCGCCCACGGCGTACAGGAGTCGCCCCCAGCCGGTGCGTCTCAGAAGCCAAATCAGGATCAGCGAAATTGCGGCCCATACAACAACACTGTAGGGCAGGCGGTTGCCGAGGAAGGAACCCGCCGCCAGTTCCTTGATGAACGGGGCGACCACGGTGGAACCCCGCAGGATGGATTGGGTCCATGCCGTGAAGGTGCCCAGCATGATGCCCGACATTGCCAGGGTCATGATGAGCGGGTTGACGCGGAACACGGCGACGCCGATGCCGTTGGCGGCTCCGACAACAAGGCCGACGGCCACACCCATCAGGATGGCGACGGCGGCTCCGTGGGAGGATTGACTGGCTGCCACATAGGCGGAACCCGTGGCAATCATGGTGACCGACAAGTCGATGCCGCCCGTCAGCATCAGAATGGTCTGGGCCCCGGCCAGGATGCCCAGCGGGGCTGCCTGCAACAGTGAGCTGCGGGCTCCGTTCAGGGAAAGGTATTCGGGCTCGATGAACCCGGTGACCAGCACCAGCAGGAGACACACGCCGCCCAGGACTACAGAGGGGTTGGCCCGTGCCTTGGCGACCAGGCGTGACCGGACGGTGGTGGCGGCCGCCGCGGAGTCAACCATGGCGGAACCTGCGCGGATGGCAGCACGGACCGGCCTTGCAACAAGGGTTCATGTTCGGCGCTCCCGGATCAAGGCCACCAGGCCGCCAATCATCATGACAATGGCGATGAGCACCCCCTGCAGGATCTGGGCATTGTTGGGGTTGATGCCCATGGCGCTCAGGATGGGATTGAGCATGATCAGAATCATGCCGGCCGCCACCACCCCGAGGACCAGTCCGGTGCCGCCGGTCAGGGCAATCCCGCCCAGTACGACGGCGGCCACGCTGTTGAGGGTGGCGTTGGCCCCCACGCTGAACCGCGGGTCTCCGGTACCCGTGATGGCAACGGTGGCCAGGCCCGCCAGGGCCGCCAGCGCGCCGCCCAAGGCATAGGAGGCCACCTTGGCCCGGGTCACATCCAATCCGGCCAACGAGGCAATGTTGGAGTCGCTGCCGACGGCGTACATGGACAGGCCCAGTCGGGTGCGTCGCGACAACAGGAACACGACGGCCGCCGGAATGATCATCATCAGGACCGGCAGCACAAAGGTGCCGCCGATGCCCGATTCGGAACCCGTGAACAGCCACCGGAATTCGGGAGCCGTGCCGCCGCCCGGCGAAGGCAGGATCCACAGGGCCAGGCCCGACCAGATGTAGCTGGTGGCCAGGGTGACCACAATGTCCGGCACCCCCGAGAGACGGATGACGTAGCCGGTCATGCCGTTGAGACAGGCGACGAGGCTGATCAAAAGGAGAGCGATCACCACAACGGCCCCGAAGGGCTGGTCCGCCATGAAACGGGCCGCAATCGCGTTGCTCAGCAACAGTAGGGCCCCCAGCGACAGGTCGATGCCGCCCGCGATCACGATGATGGCCTGTCCCAGCGCCAGGTAGACCAGGGGCAGGCTGTTCTTGCTGATGGATGTGATCTGGAACTCCCCGAACCGGGGAATGAGGTTGGCATACCAGATCAGAAGGGCCAACAGCAGCAGCCAGACGCCCAGGGTCCAGCCACTGCGGGACAGGATCAGACCGGCCCTGTTGAATACGGCTGTGGCGCGGCTATCCCGGTTCATGCAAGGGGTAGTGTGGGCCAGGGTCTTGACAAGGGTATTTGCACAAATGTGCTGTGGTTTACGGAGGGGGGGATACGAAG
>CAZMKQ010000152.1:0-6359 GCA_964566955.1 uncultured Caldilineaceae bacterium
GCGCAGGTCAACGCACAACTTCAACCTCCAAATTTATTCGGGCCAGACGCTTAGTGGCAGTGGACATGCGCATGGATGGTTTTCCTAGCGGAGACTGCATGCCCCGATCAAACCATGTCTGTCCCGACACGCAGCGAAGGACGTCCGGTACGGCATGGCACGATCACGCTGCGGCGTGCTTCACCGCGGGTCATCAGGTCGAATCCGTCGTTGACCTCCTTCAGGGACAACCGATGGCTTACCAGTGCGTCCAGTTTGAACGTTCCCGTCCGGAACCGATCGATCAACAGCGGGATGTCGAGGGCCGGGATGCCGCCGCCCGCGTGCGCGCCCGTAATGACTTTTTCATTGTCGATGAGTTCCGCCTGATCGGCTACGAGTTGCGTGCCGGGAGGTCCGGCTCCCTCCAGGACGACCATGCCTCCGTTGCGCACGACGCCGACGGTCTGGTTCATCGCGACGGCCGAACCGGAGAAATCGAAGGCGAAGTCGGCCATGGCACCACCGGTGGCTGCGCTCACCGCGTCCACGGGATCGACCTCCCCGGCGATGCTTTCAAAGTTCGTGCCTTCCGGCGTGAGCACATCTGACATGCCCTGTCCCCGGGTGACAAGCACCCAGGCGCCCGGCACGTGCTCAATGTAGGTGGAGCGCTTGGGAGCGCGTCCGGCCAACTCCGTGAAGGAAGCCAGCGCCAGTTGGGCGTTGCGGACACCCGTCAAATAGGTGTCCGCGCCCGCGTATCGCAGGTGTGGAACCTGCTCCTCGGCCGGGCGCGGATCCTTGGAGTTCACCAGCACCACCGGTACGCCTTGATCGGCGAGTTGGCGGATTGGTTCGTCCAGGGCGTCCACATCGGACAAGACGGCCACGACCGCGTCGGCGTCGCCCCCCGCCACGATCCGTTCCATGTTCTCGCGCTCTTCGGCGAAATCGCCGTCGCGCACGGTGCCCAAGTACTATCCATCGATGTTGTAGTGGCTGTAGAAATCCAGGAAGCCGTTGTTGGCGGCGGACCAGAAGGAGAATTCCACGGAGCCGTCGGTGTTGAAGTAGAACATGTAACCCGGCGATTCCGATGTCATGGACCCTTCGGACGGAGCGGCAGCGGGTGTGACCGGCATCACACAGGCAGCCGTCATGGATGCCCCCGCGGCGACCATCGAGGCACTCAGAAAGTGCCTGCGGTTCAATTTCTTTCCGCTCATAATTTCTCCTGTGGGTAGTTCCGAGACCTGTTGTCATCGGATAGGTACTGACGACAACTACGCCGGGGTTCGGGTGTTCCGCACCTCCTGTAATGCATTCATATGTGGATGTGCGGGATGTGGGCGCATCCTTCGCACGGTGGAGAAATTCTAACAGTGGGGAAAATCCGCTGATTCGGCTTCACAGGAAAGCTCTTGGCTTCGCAAAGGGGCCGTCGCGTGTTTCGGCAGTCTGTGTCCGGCCTCGCGTGCGGTGATCTTTCATACCGCTGACAGTTGGGGGCGGTTTGAACCGCACCATGTTCCGATTACGCGTACACATTCTTCACCGTTGCCATTCAGAATAGGTGGATAGGAAACCAGGGCTGTCGGAGCCGAGTTTGGACCCGGTGCTGCGGGTTCACAGAATGGAAGAGGGCACACAATCATGCATCGGCAGTATTTTCAAGCACCCGGTGGCAACCGTCTCCGGTCGGCACGGATTCCGAACAGTGGCTTGACCCCCGACAAAGTCCGGTTCAAACCACCTGCGACGGCCAACCCCATTCGCTTTGGTGGTGGCCGTCCTGTTGGGGTTGCTGGCACTCAGTGGCTGCGTGGTGAGCGAACACACCTACGGCGAGCACGGTGCCGAGGGTGCGGGCCATGAACATGCCGACACTGGCGAAGGACACGGGGAGGAATCCGGAAACCTGCTGACCCTGGAGGAAACCTCCGATGTGGTCCGGCTGGGAGCCAGACTCATCCCCCTGCAGTGTGCGCTGGTTGGCCTGGGGCCAGCACGAAGTCGGCACCGGCGGCCCGCAGGGCCTGCACAATGGTCGTCAGGCAGCCGGTCGCATCGATCGTGACGAGGGCCCCCTTCAGGGCCATGCGGTCGAGCAAGCGGGAGAAAGCCGTGATCTCATGGCCCTTGGCCGCACAGGACTTCTAGTGGTGGAGGCCTTGGATACCGTGCCCGCCCTGTTTCGCGCCACCAGCGGCGGGACGGTCGGAGGAGGTCCTGGATCTCCTGCAGGATCGTGTGGCCCGCAATGCGGCCGTGGCCCGTTCCCCCGCACGGAACATCCTCCCTGACCGCTCGTTTCAGTGCCAGTTACGAGCCTTCTTTTCCCTCGCTGCCCTGTTCACTTTCCGTTGTGATACCAAAGATTTCCCGCCAGCCAGCCGGGTTGTCCAGAACCTCGGTCAGGAGATCGTCCGTGTTGCCGGGCACCCCGAACTCCTGCCAATGCCGGGCGATGGCATCGACAGCTCCTTCCTCGGACAAGACATGGTCCACGACTGCGAGGATGGTTTGCGCCCTTCCACGCGCTTCCCCGCGTGCCTCGCTCTCCCGAAGTTTGTCGCCAAGGGCATCGCGCCATATCCCCATGTTCGGGTCAAACCACTGAAACACGGGCTTGTCCTCCGGGTGATCCTGTTTCAGACGCACCACACACCCGACGACTTCACTGCGCACTTCCATGTTGGGGTCGTCCCCCTCGCCTGCCACGCGCGCATAGGTGCCGTCGGACTGCAGGCGATACAGGACAAGCTGTGCCAGGTATCCCTGGACATCTCCTTCGGGCGGTTCGCCGGGATCCACAATCAGGTATTCCTTCACGCCAAGCCGTTCGTAAAGAACCGCCTTGTCCCCATAGTCCCGCGCCGCGGACGAAGGCGACACTACTTCCACCACCATTTCCGGGACAGGATGCTCGGGATCGGTCCGGATGACGCGCGATTCCTTCAAACTGCGGTCGTCCCGGCCCTCCGGCAACACCACTAGGTCGGGCTTGACTTGGGTCTTGGGTTTTCGGCCTCCCGTGAACAGGTTCAAGTCGCGGCCCACGGCTTGCGGGAAGTGATAGTCGGGGGTGGGTTGCACCCGGTGCACGGCCTCTCTCCCCAGGGGGGAGCAGAACGTTTCGCGCATCTGTTCGATGAGGGGATTGTGGCGTTTCTGGTCGGGACTCACGAAACCCGCCAAGTCGTAGGGGAAGTTGCGGACATTGACCTTGCCGTAGTCGGGATCGGTGGTCCAGTCTTCGTGATATTCATGGTTTTCGTCGTAGACGAACTCCGGGTCGAAATGGGACAGGGCCTGTAGTTCCGCCTGCCATGCGCGGGGGTGCAGCAACCGCCACATGGCGCGCTGGTAACGCGACGCGATGGCGGTCGCCGAATCGGTGTCTCCCCGCGAGGCGGGGACTTGCCAGTCCCAAGCATCTTGGGGTGGGGGGCGGCGCGAAACAGGCGCCGCCGCTACGGCCTGGCCGGAAGTTTCTGCTGGTGCAAGGGCCATGGGGACCCCCTCCTTGCCAATGGTACGCCCGCCATTTTAACCTGCCTGTCGCCACTGGATGGGGACGGCGGCCCATACCGGAGCCTGCACCGCGATTGGGGAAGTCGCGCATATGTGCATGCGATGCGGTACCTGACCTTGGTGACTGCTATCCGCCACAATCCCAACATGCGTGCCTGTTGCATGCGGTTGTGTCGACGGGGCAAACTCAAGAAGGGGGGCCCGCCGCCACACGCAAGCCACTGTCCCCCTGAACGCGGTGAGGTTCCTTGCCAACGGATCCTCTGTGTGGAGGGCCAACAAAACCTGTTTCTCAGCAAGGTTGCAGGACAGTCATGCGAACTTGGTGCAATTGGGCGTTGCCGGATTCCTGGATGATCTCAATTCCTGACTGCCTCACGATCATCAGTGAACGCCGCGGCCGGAAGCCATTGCCCTATCGCAAGGCAAATTGGGAGTCGTGAAATCCGCGGTCATAAATCCTCTGGCATGCCTCGAGGACTGCGAGGCCGGTTCGACCGGGGATGAGTGATACCTCTCCATCCCGAACAGCCTGGACAAACGCTTCAGCCTGGCGCTTGAAGTTGTAGTTTTCTCCATCCCTGGTTGCCGTGTCGCCGACTTCGATGCGTTGAGTCAAGCTGTTGCCCGCGATTTCCACCGATTGGCGAGCCCGGATGCGGATGACCCCCTCCGTCCCGTAGATTTCGCTGCGCCATGAAGTTCCGCCCGCGGGATAGGTCGGGCCGGTGACGTTGAGCGTTGCCATCGCACCGTTGTCGAATGTCAGGAGTGCGGTGACGGCTTCTTCAACCCGAGAGCCTGCGGTCAAGGTTCGGGTCGAGGCGTGCACATCGCGCAGGGGTGCATCCACAAGCCACAGCAGGCGGTCCATCGCATGAACCCCCGTGTACAGCAGTACGCCGCCTCCCGAAAGGTCCGGCGAATTGATCCATGATCCCAGATGGGCTCCGCGCGGCGACGCGATGGTTTCCAAACAGTTGACCGGTATCCCGATGTGCCCGGCCTCAATCCACGCCTTCGCCTGGATTGCCTCGTCGCGGAAACGGTGCACGAAGCAGATCATCAGAACCACGCCCGCAGTCCGACAGGCCTCTTCGATGCGTCGTCCCTCCTCCAGTGAGGAGCCCATGGGCTTTTCCATTAGGACATGGAGACCGCGCTCCGCTGCCATGCATGCGGCCTCCGCGTGCAGGTGGTGCGGCAAGGCCACCACCACGGCATCAAGCTCCGCTGCTGCATCCAATGCCGTCCGCCAATCCTGAAACGGCTTGGCACCACACCGGTCGGCTTCGCGTCCGGCCAGGTCCGCGTCCGCGTCGGCCACTGCCGCGATCTGAACGTGTTCAACGGCGAGAAACCCGGTGATGTGCCGGGCTCCCGCCTGTCCGGCGCCCAGAATGGCTACCTTGAGGGTCATGCCTATCCCCCCATCCGTCGCCAACGGTGACTCCAATCACCGCTGAAGGTTTCCGCACCGGTGGGTGTAATGCGGATGTCTTCATTGATGCCCGTGCTCCAGGCGGGACCATTCACGATGTTGCGCTTGGGGTGGTAGGAAAACACCATGCCTGCCTCGAGCGGCCAGTCCTGGCTCTTGCCCCAGCCCGGGGCCGCGGAGAACCAGGGGTACTCGATCGTGTCCATGCCCTGGCCATGGAAGTCGAAGGCCGTGGTGGTGGCACCCAGCTCCCAACCCTGTTCCCGCATGGTTTGTTCGAAGATGCCGGCCATTTCGCTCAGGTGTGCTCCCGGTCGGGCGGCAGCGCGGATGCGTTCAAAGGCCAGGAGTTCACTGTCCATGAGTCTCAGTTCCTGGTCTGTCGGGTCCCGGTACGCACAGTTCACGGTCAGTTCGCACCAGTGCCCGCTGGGGCCCAGGATCTCCATGTGATACCGCACGATGTCGTCGCATCGGAGCGGCGTTTCCTGAGGCGGTTCATGCTCACCGGGTCGTTCCCCAACAAACACCAGAATGTCGCGCGCACCGCCTGCCAGTGCCACGCGGCTGGCCTCGGCCGCCAATTCCCTTTGGGTTGCACCGGGTTGCAGCACCTCGACAAACCGTTCCATGGCGGACTTGGCCAAGTCCCAGAGCTCGAATTCCTGGCGCATCTCCAATTCGCTCTTGACGGCCCGTACCCGATTCAGCAGATCGTCCGCGATTACGAACTCCGCATCCGGCATCTCGGAGGCCAACAGCTCCATGGTCCCGGCCCCCAGGATGAACTGGTGGCCCGCCACCCCGATGCGCGCCTTGCCGTAACCGCGTGCTACGCATTCGGCGGCCATGCGGGGAGCGATGTACACGTCGCCGCGTACATCCGTGATCCATCCCCGGGCGGCAATGCGTTCGGCCACCGCATAGGAGCTGAAGGCCAGGAATGGCTCTTCCTGGCGCGGGATGAATATCAGCCCGTCGTGGCCCCAGATGTGAAAGTCGGTGAGATAGCGGAAGTAGCCCCTTCCGGTCCACCAGTGCCCCTTGCCGGCGACAAAGAGCCCGTCGAGGTTTGCCTCCGCCATGGCGGCCCGAATGCGGGTCAGGCGCCTGTCGCGTTCGGAGAGATCCGGAATGGTGGTCATGTATTCATTCCCCATGGTGATTTGAAGCGTCGTGTTGATGCGGAGTGGGCCAGAGGTCGGCCGCGCCGTGGTCGGCAAACACGTGCGCGAGATCAATCCACGTGCCTGCTGCATGCGACTGCATGCAGGCTTCGAGCAAGGCTAGTGTTCCGAGATGATCGTGTGCCGACGTTCGCACGGACAGTCCTTGGTTTACACAGGAGACAAATTCGTCGAGGAGTCCCTTGGCATCGTCCACGAATGGACGTTGGGATGCC
>CAZMKQ010000152.1:6369-9926 GCA_964566955.1 uncultured Caldilineaceae bacterium
CGGCACGGAACGAAACGCCTCTGCTTGATCCTCATTCTTGAAGCGGGGACCGGTTAACCCCAGTTCGGGATCGAGCCGGCACTCCACAACATCGGCAAACTGGTTGCGCTGCAGGACCACGCCGTCCCGGAAGTCGGTGCGCCAGGCAAACTCCATGCCGTTCCAACCGGCGGTCCAGGTCCCCAGATAGTTGACGCGCGCGCCGTCGGCCATCTCCATCAGAACCGACACGCAGCTGTCATGCAGATAGATGCTGCCCGGGGGATTCCACATGTCTGCGCAGACCCGTACGACCTCCTGGGCATAGCAGTAGCGGATGAGATCCAGATGATGCACGGACTGTTCCAGCAGCATGGGATGCCGCATGGTCAGGGGATAGGAGTTCAGATCGCCGCGGCGTCCGTCCCGGTTGCGCGTGTAGTTGAACCTGCCGAAGGCCAGCGGCCCCAATCGCTGTGCCTGCACCGTTTGGCGGAGATGCTGGCTGGCGGCAAGGTAGCGGAAGTTCATGCCGACCATCAGTTGGCGGTCTGATTCCTGTGCGAGGCGCGCCAGTTCGATTGCCTGTGCAAACTCCTCGACCAGAGGTTTTTCGCAGATGATGTGCATGCCTTGCGCGAGGCATGCCTGCACCTGGTGATGGTGCAGTTCGGGAGGAGTGGCCAGCACCACAAAGTCCCATGGATCCGACTCGAGCTTGAGCGAAGCGTGACAAGCCACCGAGATTTTCAGGCTGTCTGTCAATGCCTGCGCCTTGCCGATGTCGGGGTCCACCAAGGCCTTCAGGGACACATCCGGATGTTCGGCAAGGATCCCGGCCCAATATGAGCCGCGGACCCCGCAACCGACCAGGCTACAGGTGAGGGACACGGGCGCAGTGCTCAGTCGGTGTGGCCGGGACGCAACCAGGCACCACAACCCGGTTGGCCGACGATGCTGCCTTCGCGGTAGACCACCCGGCCATCCACCACGGTGGCATGGACCGACCCGGTGACGGATACGTCCCGGTACAGCCAGCTGGCCTCGGCACCCTTGGTGAGCCATTCGCCACTGTTTAGTACTGCTTCCCGGCGCGGGTCGAATACGCAGATGTCCGCGTCCGATCCCGGGCGCAGGACGCCCTTGCGCGGGTACAGGCCGAAGCTGCGGGCGGCATTGGAGGCCAGCAGTTCCACCGACCTTTCAAGGGTGAATGTGCCTTTCAGGCCCCATGTCAAGAGCAGAGGAACCAGGGCTTCCACTCCCGGATGTCCGGGCGGGGCGTCAATGATGTTTCCCCAGGCAGCTTCCTTTTCGGCGGCCGTGAAAGGGGCGTGATCGGTGGCGACAAAGTCAAGGACCCCGTCGTGAAGTCCCTGCCAAAGCGCATCCTGGTCTCCCTTTTGGCGCATGGGGGGATTGATCTTGCCGTAGGGGCCAACCCGTTCGAGTTCGGCATTCGTGAACAGCAGATAGTGCGGACAGGTTTCAGCGGTGACCGGTGTGTCTGCCTGTTTGGCCGCCCGGATCAGGTCCACGCTCGCCTCGGCGCTGGCATGCACGATGTGAACCGGCGCAGCCAACGACCGGGCCAGCTGCAGCACTCCGGCGACCGCCGCGGTTTCCACCACGGCCGGTCTGGACATCAAGTGACGCTGCCACTCCTCCACCGACCCACCGCGCGCCTGGCGGGTGTACCAGTCGATGAGGCTCTGGTCTTCGCAATGGATTGCGCATCGCAAGCCGGTTGCGCGGGTGAGTTCAAGGGCGGCGCCAATCGTGGCCAGGTCGGGTGCGATGAGACCTTCAAACTCGTCTTCGCGGCCGGGAGGAGCCTCGGTCATGAACAATTTGAAGGCAACGGCGCCGGCCTCCGCCATCCCGTCCACTTCGCCCTTCTCCAAGAGGCCCGGTGCACCGTACAGCGCAATGTTTACATGGGCATCCCGTACGACCAATGAGCCGCGGTCCTCCAATGCCTGCGCGGTGGCCACGCCGGGTTTTGAGATCGGCATCTCAAAGATGGTGGCGACCCCTCCGGCCGCCGCCGCACGGGACTCGGTGGCGAAGTCGCCGCGTTCCGGAAACGAAGGGGCGCGGCAGTGGAAGTGCGGATCGATGCCGCCCGGCAGGACCAGCATGCCGGTTGCGTCAATGGTTTCCCTGGCCGATGGCCTGTCGGCCGGGTCCAGAATCCCGGTGATCCTTCCCCCTTCCACCGTCACGGTGCCGGGCCGGGAGGCAAAGGTTGTTTCGTACGAGGGGTTGAGGATCCTTCCCCCGGTAATGGCCAGATCCGCGGTCACGGAAGATCCTCATGGGAACTGGCCCGCACCTGTGCGATCGCCTGCTGCATGCTTTGTGCCTCCAGATCCTCTTGCGATCCTTCGACCTGGACACCGTAGGCCTCCGACGCTTGTGCCGGGGAAACCAGACCCAATGCAACATCCTCCAGCACGTCCGCGCGTGTTCGTTCGTTCGGCGGTCCGTATCCGCCACCGCCCGGCACGCGCAACAGCACCTCGTCCCCCGACTTGAACTGGTAGGGCACGAACCGCTCCATGCGTTCACCATTCATGATCACGTCGCCGGGGGTGCCGCGGTGTCCGCCGCGCAGGCCCTCCGCGGGGTACTTCATGAGGTCGGGACGGATGGTCAGTGTGGTTCCCTGTTCCGTTAGGGCGCGCAACCCGATTTCCTGGCCCAGTCCGCCTCTGTGGGTTCCGGGACCGCCCGAGTCCGGAATCAGGCGTTTGTGCGTCATCAGGACCGGGCACTGAATCTCGAACATCTCCGTGGGAGTCACGGTGCTGTTGTGGGGATAGGCCCTGGGCAGCAGGCCATCGGCATCGTGGGTGGCGCCCAAACCGCCGTGTGGCAACACGTGAACGGCATGGCGGCCGTGCCGTTCATCCTGCCCCACGATGTGGAACGGGAAGATGCCGCCCGCGGCGGCAATCACGGACCTGGGCATGAGTTCGGCCATGGCACCGAAAATCAGCGGCGGGATGTGCTTGATGACCTTGGCCCGGGCCGCCACCGGGGCCGGAAACGTGCAGTTCACGATGGATCCTTCCGGCGCGGTCATCTTCACCGGCCGGATGAGCCCGTCGTTGTTGAAGATGTACGGTGCCAGCATCGCCTTGATGGGATAGACCGCCGTTGCATAACTGATGTTGAAGGCGGCGTTAATGGCCGAATGCCACTGTTGCGGCGATGTGCCTTCAAAGTCCAGGTGGATTTCATCGTCCTTGATGGCCAACTCCACGTTCAGGGTGAACGGCTCCAGGTAGCCGTCCGCGGTGACCGAGTAGTGGGACCGGCCGTCGGGAAGTTCGCGGATGGAGGCCCGCAGTGCCCGTTCGCTGCGGCTCAGGATCTCGGATGCCAGGCCATCCATGTCGGTCATTCCGTAGTCGTCCAGGAACTCCCGGATGCGCTGGATGCCGATGCGGTGCGTACCCACGATGGCATGCAGGTCGCCTAGGACCATGTCGGGCACGCGGCAGTTGGCGGAGATAAACTCCTCGATGACGGGAACCACCTTGCCCTCGGAGTAGAACTTGTTGGGCATGACC
>CAZMKQ010000153.1:0-9869 GCA_964566955.1 uncultured Caldilineaceae bacterium
CTCATGATGATCATCGCCGGTTTGATCCACTCGGGCCGGGTCAACCACCGAACGGGAGGCAGGTCCAGCAGGATCAGCAACTGATTGAAGATGCCGTATCGGGCGTTGAACATGCCGAAGAAGATGATGGACGCCGCCACCAGCGGTACCACCGAGGGAATGTAGAAGATGGTGCGGAAGGTGCCCAAGGCGTGGATCCGCAGGTTCAGCAGCACCGCGATGGCAAAGGCGATCACCAGCCGGATCGGCACACCCAGCACCAGGTAGTAGACCGTATTCCCCAACGACTTGGAGAACAAGGGGTCAAGCTCCAGGATTTCGCGATAGTTCTCAATGCCCAACCAGTCCGGAGTGCTGGTGGACACGCTGTAGTCGGTAAAGGAAAGGTACAGGTTCGTAACAAACGGAATCAGGTCGAACCACAGGGCCGATAGAATCCACGGCAGAATGAACGCGAAACCCACCCACTTGGAACGGTGATGGTGCAGATACCTCTGCATGCTTGTCAGCATGGGGGCCGGGCATCCATGGGGTCAAGCCAAGTACAAAAAAGAGCCGCATTGGGTGGCGGGGAAGCACCGGGGTCGGCGCTTCCCCGCCACCGGCCGCAAACAATCAGCCAGACCAGAACTCATCGAGAATGCGCTGGGATTCCTCGGCGCCCTTGGCCAAGGCGTCGGCCGGCGAATGCTGGCCGAAATAGGCTTCGTCGACGACGGTCCCGACCACGTCGTTGATGCGGGCCTGGACCGGGGTCACAGCCACGCTTACGTCCGAGGCCAGTGACTTCAGAACTACGGACCAGTAGGGGTTGTCGTCGTAGTAGGCGGGGTTCTCGTTGCACTGGGCCACCGGCGAGGGCCTGCCCTGGTTGAACAGGAACAGGCATCCGCCCTGCTCGTGCGTACCGAAGAACTCCAGCCATTGGTAGGCCGCGTCGGCCAGTTCCTGCGGCGTGGAGGCCGGAATCACATAGCCCCACGAACCCGCCAAACCTGCGACCCCGGCATGGGCCGCATCGGGGTTGTTGCCGTTATAAGGCATCTGCCCTACTCCCCAGGTTGAGGTGTCCGCCCACATGTCGGGATCCGTGGCCTGCAAGTGACCGAATTGCCATACGCCCGTGAATAGGAAACCCAGCTTTTCGTTGTAGTAGGGATGGTCGGCCGATGTGTCCGACGTACCGGCAAAGAATTCATTGGCGTTGTCAATGCCACCGTTGATCTCATTGGTGAAGTCAACCATCCATTCCAGGGTCTCGATCCCCTGCGGACTATCGAACATAATGGTGCGGGCGTCGTCGGAGACAAACTGGCCGGCATTGCCATACAGCCATTGTCCGAATCCAACCGGTCCGCCGCCAAGGTTTGCCCCCATCACCGTAACGCCAAGGTCGTCCTTCTGGGTGATGGCCCTGGAGGCTTCGGTCAACTCCTGCCAGGTGGTCACCGGAGTGTCCGGATCCAGGCCGGCTTCGGCCAAGACAGTTTTGTTGTAGAAGTACTGGCCGGTGTTGCCGCCGCCGGTGGGCAGCGGGAAGGAATAGAGCTGGCCCTGCCAGCGTTGGTTGTTGATTTCGCCGGCATAGAAAATCGCGTCCGGATCGATACCCGAGGCCTGCACGTAGTCGTCGATCGGGAGGATCAGATTCTCGTGTGCAAACTGATAGGTCTCCACTCTCTGGGTCATGATCAACGCCGGCGGATTGTTGCTGGCCACAGCGGTGGCGGCCCGTTCCGCGCGGCCGTCCCACGGCTGGACGGAATTGTTGACCTGAACATCCGAATTCATGTCGTGGAAGTTGGCGATGGCCTCGTCCATGAGGGCTTCGCGGTGGGAGCCCCACCAGTTCATAAATTCGATTTCAACACGTTCGGCAGAGGGGGCACCTTCGGCCATATCCCCCTCGGCAGGCGCCGCGGCCGGACCTGGGGCCGCACAAGCGGCAACGGCAAGGGTGGTCGCGGATACCCCTGCTACCTTGAGAAAACTGCGACGGGTCAATTTACGAGCCATTTTGGTTCTCCAAGCAGCTACCATATGTAGTAAAACTTGCCCCCATGGCCATATGCTCAGCCGACAACCTCCACCAGTGCAGCCGCGCCGTACTCGGCCCGACTTGCGGAGGTTGGCCTGCTACTTTGGCGGCACTGCCGCCCTGACACCGGGGCCCGCGGATCGTAGCACAGGGCACCAATGCGGGCACTCCGGGCACCATCCGGTGGCCCCAACCGAAGCCCGACCGAGTCGGTCTGAGCCCGATTACACCAAGGGTCCGGGTTGTTGACTCACGATCATGCGCACCACTACAATGGCTTTACTCAATGGGAAGCGAACACTGCTTCCTGCTTCCGGTACAGGCCTCCGCCCTGTCTCTATCGTCCGTGACGCAAGATCGGGTGGTCGCGCCGCTGGAGCCAGTCGGATGCCGGTGCCGTATGTGGCCGGCCGGATAAGTTTGAGGAACGTACCAGGGACATGTTGAACTTCAGGACGGGTCAAGGACATCGCCCGTTGCGTTCATGGAACAAATAGCCACCGTTCCGGAGCTGGCGATCTCCGACCGCATCGTCAACGACTTCTCCCTGACTGTTGCCACCGCCAACGGTACCGGCAGCCAGACCAGCAATCTGGTCTTGATGCATGCCCTGTTCAACATGGGCATCCCGGTTACCGGCAAAAACATCTTCCCCTCCAACATCCAGGGACTGCCGACCTGGTATTCCATCCGGGTGTCCAGCGAAGGATTCCTGGCCCGGCGGGAACGGAACGAAATCACGGTGTGCATGAATCCAGCCACCGCGGTCGAGGACATGGCGACGATGCAGCCGGGCGGCTACATCCTCCATGACTCGGCCATCCCCGTGGCCGTGCAGAGAGATGATGTCACCTATATCGAGCTCCCCGTCAAATCGCTGGTCGCTCCTTTCAAGGTCCCCACAGCCCTCCGGGCATATGTCAGCAACCAGATCTACGTCGGAGCCCTGGCCTGGCTGCTCGAACTGCCGATGGAGGAAATCCACAGGGCTTTGCAGCAGCAGCTGAAAGGCAAGGATTCTGCGATTCAGCTCAATCTGGAGGTGGCCCAAGCCGGTTTCGACCACTGCAACGAAACCTACGAGAACCTGGCCCCTTGGCGCGTGGCGCCAATGGCGGGGTTCAACGAAAATCGGATACTGATCGAAGGCAACACGGCGGCAGCCTTGGGTGCGGTGTTCGGAGGCGTTTCACTGGTCTCCTGGTATCCGATTACACCATCATCCAGCCTGGCGGAAGCGGCTGCCGACGCACTGCCCCGCTACCGGCTGGACCCGGACACGGGCAAGCCGACGTTCGCGGTAATCCAAGCCGAGGACGAGTTGGCTGCCATCGGTATGGCCATCGGGACCGGCTGGGCCGGTGCACGCGGCATGACCACTACGAGCGGTCCCGGCATCAGCCTCATGGCCGAGTTCATCGGTCTTGCCTACTTCGCCGAGATCCCGGTCGTGGTTTGGGATGTGCAGCGCATGGGACCGAGCACGGGCCTGCCCACGCGAACCAGTCAGGGCGACATCCTGAGCGCTTATACGCTGAGCCACGGCGACACGCGCCATGTGGTTCTGTTCCCCGCTTCGCCCAAGGAGTGTTTCGAGTTCGGCTGGCGCGCCCACGATCTGGCCGACCAGCTGCAGACCCCGGTGCTGGTGCTCACTGATCTGGACCTAGGCATGAATCTTTGGATTTCGGAACCACTCGAGTACCCCGACGAACCCATCAACCGCGGCAAGGTGCTGGACGCGGAGCAACTGGACGAACTGGCTGCCGAATGGGGACGCTACCGGGATATCGATGGTGACGGCATCGCCTACCGAACGATCCCGGGCACTCCATCCAATTGGGCCGGATACTTCACGCGTGGTACCGGGCACGACGAAAAATCCCACTACTCGGAGAAGCCCGAGGTGTGGGAGCACAACCTGCAGCGGGTCCAACGCAAGCTGGAAACTGCCCGGAGCCTCGTGCCGCCGCCGGACATCGTCCGGGACGCAGGCGCGCGGATCGGTCTGATTTCCCTGGGAAGCAACCATCCGGCCGTACAGGAAGCCCGCGTGCGGCTTGCCGAAACCGGCATCCCGACCGACTACCTGCGGGTGCGGGCGCTGCCGATTAACCAAACTGTCCGCGATTTCATCAACGATCACGAAGTCGCGGTCGTGATTGAGAACAATGCCGACGGGCAACTGCACGGCATCCTGAAATTGGAAACCGACGTTCCGGATTGCCAGTTGGTGTCCAGCCGTCGTTGCAACGGCCTGGCCCTGTCCGCCCGTTGGATCACCGAACAAATCACCACCATCGCACAACGCTAGACCCGAGATTCGACATGGCCAGGACACCGAACCGACTTGCGAGAGGCCGCGGGAAACCGCGCCGCCCGGCCCTCAACGGACTGGGGCTGCCGAAGACCGAATACCGCGGGCGGCCCTCCACGCTCTGCAAGGGGTGCGGACACGACAGCATCAGCCAACGGATCATCAACGTTGCCTGGGAACACAACCTGGAGCAACACAATGTGGTCAAGATGAGCGGGATTGGCTGCAGCAGCAAGACCCCGGCCTACTTCCTGCAGGGCAGCCACGGGTTCAACAGTTTGCATGGGCGGATGCCTTCGGTCAGTACAGGTGCTGTCGTGGCCAACCGGCAACTCGAGGTCATCGGCATCAGCGGCGACGGGGACACCGCGTCCATCGGTATCGGCCAGTTCAAGCATGCCGTGCGCCGCAACGTGCCGATGATCTACATCGTCGAGAACAACGGGGTCTACGGCCTGACCAAAGGCCAGTTCAGCGCGACCGCCGACACCGGCCAGTCCATGAAGTATCACGGGGTGAACGAACTGCCCCCGCTGGATATCTGCATCGAGTCGCTGGCGGCCAATGCCACGCTGGTGGCCCGCAGTTTCGCCGGCGATCCCAAACAGATCGAAAGTCTCCTTTCCATCGCGTTCCGGCATCGCGGCATCTCAGTGCTGGACATTATCAGTCCCTGCGTCACCTTCAACAACCACGACCAGTCCACCAAGAGCTACGTCTGGGGCCGGGAGCACGATCTGGTCCTCAACATCGTCGACTTGGTGCCTCCCGCTGAGGAAATCCAGATAGAGGACTACGAGTCGGAAATCGGCATCGAGATGCACGACGGCAGCTACATTGTGCTCAAGAAGGTTGGTGAGGACCATGATCCGACCGACAAGCGCGCCGCCGAAAACTTGCTCGAATCCGCCCGTGAAGAACAGAAATTCATCACAGGCCTGATTTATGTCAATGAAGATCAGGAAGACCTGATCGAGATGCTTGACTTGACCGAAACACCGCTCTCGCACCTGCCGGACCACAAACTGCGTCCGCCTGAATCGGTGCTGGACGCCATCAACGGCAGGTACGCACCACTCGGCACCGCCTAATCCATTTCCGTCGGATGGACGGATCCAACTAATGTGAGCACCGACCAGGTCCGGCATGAGTATGCGGACCTGCGTACAGCCCCCGGGCGCAGCACAGACTGGGGTCAATCGTCCCACCATGTACCGACTTCGCTCTGCCGACAGTCAGTGGCAAGCAGATTGATGACGGGCTTCGTTCCGACGCACAGCCAGCAACGCACGCGCGCCGGTGTCGGGGTTCAGGCGTACAAGCCCCGCATCTCGGGGGGCAACATCTCAGCGATCGCCTTCATCATGCGTGTCGTCAGTTCCTGAGCGTGGGTGTAGGCGGCATCAATATCTCGGCTGTGTTCCGGGTCATCTTCGACCGCAATTGGCGCCCCGTAACGGACCAACACTCGATCGCGGTGCCACCGACGCGTGCGGCGTATGTGATTGATGTCGCGGGCCCCGATGATGGCAACCGGCACAATGGGTGCCTGGGCCTTCATGGCCAGCCGCACAACACCGGTCTTGCCTTCGCTCAGGGCTGGATACCGCTTGCCTTCGGGAAACATGCCCAGCATGCAGCCGTCGCGAAGGAGCTTCAGGGCATGGGCTATGGCTTTCCTGTCGCTCTTGCCACGACGCACCGGAAAGACTCCGGCTCTCCGGAAAAACTCGGAGACAACCGGATTCTTCTCGAACAGTTCCTGTTTCGCCATGAAGAAAATCTGCCGCGGGCTGCTGCACCCCAGGATCACGATGTCGTGTCCCGACGTGTGGTTTGAAGCCAGGACGGCCGGACCGTGCACGGGCACGTGTTCCTTCCCCTCCACGGTGATCCGGTAAAACAGCTTGTGGTAGAGGCTGAGGGCGACGTACGCGAGTTTCCAGGTGAACGATGAATTCCGCGGCAGGAATGACAGGCGCAGCATGATGCGGAAGGTTATGTCTCTCCGTCCCTTCTCTCGACAAACAACCCCAATCCGCCGGCAACTGCCCGCGGCACAGGCGCACGGGTGCAGGCCGGCTGGACACCCGGGTCGATTTTAGCATAGCGACCCGAATTAAAATCGTTGTCCCGAAGGGCTGCCTCGGGGTCCCGAATCCCTGTCCACACTGGCCTCAGGGCTATCCCCAAACCGAACCTGGGCGGCTCCCGCCCCGCTGGAACAACAATCCTGAACCAAGTTCTCGAACCGGGATGTGCAAAACTACCTGTTTGCTACACAATGCACAAATCATTGCCTGTTTGAAGCCATTTCATACCTTGTCATTTGCCATATCTCCCGGTTCCGATGACGATTACTGTGCATCATTAACATTCATATGCTATGCATATTGACGAAGATTGTGCAACATGGCCTAACTAGACTTGCTCCATCGTTCTTCCAGACGAGCATCCATCCGGGAGGATCCAGGAGACTCATGAATGCATCCTTGTTGAAGCGCCTACCCTTGATGCTGCTGATCGCAGTGTCCCTGTTGGCAGCCTTTGGCGGTTCCGCCCTGGCAGCCGGCGATCCGACCGGCGAGATCCTGATGGCCGAGGCCGCGGATCCGGCCAGCGAGGCGTTGACCTTCGTTTGGCTGACCATCGCAGCCGTGTTGGTTTTCTTCATGCAGGCCGGATTCGGTTTGGTCGAGTCCGGGTTTGCGCAGGCCAAGAACACGGTCAACATCTGGTCCAAGAACTACATGGACCTCTGCATCGGCGGCCTGGCCTACTTCTTCTTCGGCTACGGCGTGATGTACGGAACGGACATCGGCGGCTTCATCGGCAGCGACGGCTTCCTGCTGCTGGGCGACTACTACGATGTGGCCCATGCCCGCGACTGGTTCTTCCAGATGGTGTTCGCCGCCACCGCCGCCACGATTGTATCCGGCGCCATGTCCGAGCGGACGCGCATCACGGCCTACATGGCATACAGCTTCATTCTCAGCGGCATCGTCTACCCCCTCAGCGGCCATTGGGTCTGGGGCGGTGGTTGGCTGGCCAACATGGGCTTCCATGACTTCGCCGGCTCCGGTGTCGTGCACATGATGGGCGGCTTCGTCGGCCTGGTCGGCGCCAAAATGGTGGGTCCCCGCATCGGCAAGTTCAACGAGGACGGCACCCCCAACCACATGCCTCCCCACAACGCGACCTACATCGTGCTGGGCGGCCTGATTCTGTTCCTGGGATGGTTCGGCTTCAACGCAGGTTCCACCCTGAGCGGCACCGACTTGCGGCTCAGCATGATTGCCGTGAACACGATGCTGGCAGCCATCGCCGGAACCACGGTGTACGTCTACATCGTCCTCATCCGGACCGGCAAGATCAGCCTGACAGGCGCGGTCAACGGCTCCCTCGCGGGGCTGGTCGCCATCACGGCTCCGTGCGCCGTGGTGGCTCCGTGGGCCGCCCTGGTCATCGGCGGCCTGGCAGCCGTGGTCCTCATGTTCAGCGAGCGGGTTGTCGAGTACGTGCTCAAGGTGGACGATCCGGTCGGTGCCGTATCGGTCCACGGTACCGTCGGACTGTTCGGCGTGCTGATGGTAGGCGTGTTCGCCGACGGTTCGTACGGTGGCATCTCCGGACTGATTGCAGGCAACGCCGCGCAGTTTGTCACACAGCTAATCGGCGGCATCGTGCTTCTGGTCTGGGCTCTCGTGGGCGGCGGCATCATGTTCGCCCTGATCAAGGTGGGCATGGGCCTGCGGGTGTCCGACGAAGAACAGACCGTCGGGCTGGACGAACACGAACACGGCATGGCAGCCTACCAGCTCACCTGATTCCGCACCATGGGATGGCCCTCCTTCCCGATGGGAGGAAGTTAGCGGATTGGTCAAGCCGCCCGCAACGAGGTTCGTTGCGGGCGGCTTGTGTTTTTCTCCATGTGCGCTCCCGTAGAATGGGGCTTCTTCCTTACTGGCTGACCCACCGAGGAGCAATACCTGTGTTTTCAGACAATTCCCTTGAGAAGGACCTGCAGTTCCTGCGGGACAACGGCTACCTGCTGGTCAAGAACGCGCTCGACGCGGATCAGGTGGCCGAGTGGAAGGATCTGCTGTACGGCATGTACGACCGCGAGGAATACTGCGGTGCCAACTCGGTTGGCAACGTGTACTTCAACCTGTTGCTGGAACAGCGACCGGATTTGGTCAAGCCCCTGCTGACCAACCCGCACACCACTCCGTACATTCGGGCCATCATGGGGCGACAGTGCCAGTTGCGCTCGGTCCGCGCCCACGTGAATCCCGAGGAGTACCGCCAGGAATGGCACATGGACTTCCTGGACTACTACTATCAGGACGAAAAGGCTGACTGCATCCAGCCGGCGCGTGCCTTGTGCATGAACCAAACCTTCTACCTGACCGACAACGATCCGGACACGGCCAGGCTGACCTTTCTGAGGGAATACCTGAACCAGCCGATCCCGGATGAACTGCGGCCGCACATGTTCTACACGGACGACCGCCAAAATCCCTTCCAGGTCTGGTGCGACAACCAGGTCCATGCCGACCTGTATCCGAAGGCGGGGGACGCGGTGGTGTTCTACAGCCACATTCCCCACCAAGGTGCCAAGATCGGTCCGGATCCCAAGGGGGAAATCCGCGCCAACTTGGTCTTCCACTTTCAGCAGAACCCGATGCACCCCGGCATCATGTTCGTCAGCGATCCCCAGCACACGCTGGACACCATCAGCTATCGGGAAAGCTTCCCCTTCATCGACTAACGGCAACGGGCCGGTTGCTGTCCAGTACGGTAGCCGGCTCCCGCCCAGTCTCTCAGTCCCCGGTCCGGCCCAACACCGCCCGGCGGTAATCCCGGTTCATCTGACTGATGAAGTCCTGACCAATCTCCTTGGGGCACACGGACGTGCAGGCACCCACATTGGTGCAGCCACCGAACCCCTCGGCATCCATCTGTTCCACCATGCCGACTACCCGTCGGTAGCGCTCGGGTTGCCCCTGGGGCAGGTGGCCGAGATGGCCGATCTTGGCCGCGGTGAACAGCGTGGCCGATCCGTTGGGACAGGCTGCTGCACAGGCTCCGCAGCCGATGCACGTTGCGGCATCCATGGCGGTATCCGCCCTGTCCTTGGGAATCAGGATTGAGTTCGCCTCCGGCGCAGTGCCGGTGGCAAACGAGATGAAGCCGCCGCGCTGCAGGATGCGATCGAAGGAACCGCGGTCCACCACCAGATCCTGAACCACGGGAAACGCCGCAACCCGCCACGGCTCGATCACAATGCGGTCGCCGTCCTTGAAGTGCCGCATGTGCAGTTGGCACACGGTGTGACCGGGAACCGGTCCGTGGGCCATCCCGTCGATCATCAATCCGCACATGCCGCAAATGCCTTCGCGGCAATCGTGGTCGAAGGCCACAGGCATCTTTCGCTGTTCCAGCAACTGCTCGTGGAGGAGGTCAAGCATCTCCAGAAACGAGGAGTCGGGACTGACGTCGTCTAGATCGTAG
>CAZMKQ010000154.1:0-9771 GCA_964566955.1 uncultured Caldilineaceae bacterium
CGGGATTGACGTCCAGACCTTCACCGTGGCCGTGTAATTCCACATTAGACGTACAATACTTCAACTCGCCGCGTGCCGGCGGTCCCTTCATGCTGGATCGGTTCGGTGCCAACTTTCTCAAAATGACAATGCCGCGGTTGTCCCCCAAGCAAAAGGCCAACCTGAGCTACTGGATCTACCGGCACAACCTCCGTTATCGGCTGCTCGGTTTATTCTCGGTTCGGGGAGAGGACCTGCTTGTCGTGGACTGGGAATGGCTGGAAGGCAACCGGGATCGAGAACCTTTTTTCTCGGATCGGTTGTTGACGTACCTGCGCGAATTGATCCGCAGCGACGAGGCGGGCGAACAACCCGATGAGGATCTACTGCAGGCCGCGGGCGGGTGCCGAAGGGCAAGCGACCTGGCGGAGCTTCGGCGACACACAGTGGAAAAAGGCTGGACGGGAAGCAACAAACCCGGCAGCGAGGGCACGTCCCCGTACCAGATCAACGCTTCCGCGCGCATCCATGTGGAAGAGCAACTCGGCGAGCAAGACTCCAGTGAACAGGTGTTTGTGGCCATGTGGTTCGATGACAGCATGCTCGAGGCATACAAGAGGGGAATCAAACCCGCCATATGTGCCGCCGGCTACAAACCCCTCCGGATAGACCACGAGCATTACGTAGGCCCGGTGGCCGACCAAATCGTGGCCGAAATTGGCAAATCGCGGTTTGTCGTGGCCGATTTGACCGGCAGATCTGAAAGTGGTGCCCCCGGGGGCGTGTACTACGAGGCGGGTTACGCCCACGCACTCAAAAAGAAGGTGATCTACACCGTTCGTCAGGATCGCAAGAATACCGTGCACTTCGACGTGAACCACCTCAACCGCATAGAGTGGAAGGATGTGCCGGACTTGCGGAAGCAGCTCCAGGAACTCATTGTGGAGGTGTTTGGACGCGGTCCGCGCAATCCGACGACCGACCGGGGGGTGGATTGATGCGCACCAAGCTGAAACCACCGCAGGGGCCACGTCGAAGCGGCGAGAAACGGCTGGCACCGAAGCCGAACCGTGAACGGAAGCACGAGCCATTGCGCCAATCGGCCATCCCTGCAACCCAGCGGGAGCGGGTGGCGTAGCATGACTGTAAGCGGCCAGGTTTCGGCCGTACGGATCGATCGGAGGCGCGGGACCAAGGAAAGAAAAATGAAAGAAGTAATCTGGACGTTGGCTGCATACCTGACGGTGCTGGGCATGGCTGCACCCGAGCACTGGATCTGGTACGCAGTTGCCGTCGGCGGTGTGCTGCTGGTCATTGGCACCGCGGTCGCGGTGCCGCGTCAGCGCCAATAGTATCCGCGGTTGGCACTGCGCCGCGGCACCGCGGCCGCTTTCCCTGGTGACCGCCCCTTCAAGTTCGATCCGGTGGCCACCGGATCCCACGTCGGCGGATGTGGCCTCGGACAAACCCTGCTCGACTGGCGCAAGGGTCGACCCCGCACACGCGGGGATATGCCGGTCAGCCGCGGCAAGAACGTCGCTGGCCAGTTCGACCACCTGGACCGGAAGACCGAGACAGTCGGAACCAGACGCCGGAACACCACGCAAGGAGAGGCCATGCCCAAGAACCTATGGCGGATAACTGAGAATCCGGATGCTGAATGCCCGCCAGACAACCCAAAGCCCGGATGCACCGCTACCCGCTGCACATGCCACCCTTGCCCCGAGTGCCAGACAATCACCAAATGCGAATGTTGGGACTGCCCACACTGCGGCCGCTGGAATTGTTGGTACCACTGCACTCGATCAAGGGTAGAAACCCTGCACCTACGCAACGAGACATGAAATTCGCAACATCAACCGCAATAGCTGGACCCGAATGCGTTTTCCATGTGCGACGTTTGTAGCGTGATCTCCCGACTGATTGACGATCCTGACCCCGTCACCGCGGACCTCGCCGCCCTGCAGGTGGAAGCCCATGCGCGCGTGCGCTTCTGTAGGCAGGCCCTCGAGGCCCTGTGCGCCGACCGGATCGACATCGACGATCCCAAACCATGATCAGGGTCTCAGGTTCTTGAATCGCGAGACGCTTCGGTAGGGCCGGCGGCGTGTCTTCTTGTGCTTTTTCATGCGTGATCGTCTCGGATGGGTACGTCGTCACTGGTTGCCATGCTGACCAGCTTCGCGCCGGTGATTTTCAGGCTCCAGTTCACGGTTTCACTCACTCCTTCCGTTCTCGCCCATGTATCGGAATCCGCGGGTTCAAGCGCGACCAGGACGAGGCCGGATGGGAATTTGTCGGCTATGACTCCCAGGGATTGCAGCTCCTCGGCGGCCGTGGCCAAAACGTTCCAAACGGCTTCTTCGGTGAACTTGTCGGGGTACATGGCCATATGGTTCCTGCTGGTGGTTCCAAACTTGCTCGCGGTGCCTGCCGGTGATCTCCAAGTCCGGCATCCTCACCGCTTGCAGCCGCCTTTGTGTTCAGCCTACATCCTGCGCCGATCCCCCGAGGCTCTTTGCCGCCGCATTCGGGACCTACAGGTGAGGTTGTGCCCGGCCACCCAAGACTTGATCCGGCCCGATTCCCCTGATTCTCCAGAGTGCTGTGGGTCGCAGGACCTCCGAATCCGGCCGTGTGGCCAATCCTGGGGGGTGTTGTTTTGGCCAGGCGGCCCGGAATCGCCGGTTTGAGGCCGATTCCGGGGATTTCCCGGGGCTTCGGCACTCTGGCCGCCTGGGAGCTGTCAGGGCCTGCCGGCAGCATGGATGAACGGCTCCTCGAGCTCGGGATGGAGTACTGACCGTGTTCGCATTTTGAAACATGACCAGCTTGAATTGTGGTCCCGATCGCAGCATGGTTTGGCCAGGCTCTCGGAACGCCCGTCCTTGAATGCTGGTCAGCAGGACCTGCACAATCCGCACATACAGCCCAAACTGATACCCGCCTGCCTGCGGGGGGCTCCTAATTGGTGTTTGTAGTCTTCAATCCCATGCTGCTTCCCCCTGTGTTGGTCGTCCCGTCAAGTTGTACAGTGGACGGCCTCGGCCCACAAGCATGCAGGAGCCCAACCCATGACCTCCCCCAAAACCTGGCGGGACACGCTAACCGCCATCGAAGACGGTGCCCTGCGCCACATGCAGGCGACCGTGCCCGTCGATCCCAAGCACCCCGACTGCACCGAGCCCAGGATGCTCGTGTTCCGGGGCGAGGATGCCCATGTGTCCCCGGACAACCAAATTTGGGTCGGCCCTATGCCCGCCCGCGACATCAAAAGCTCTCTGCGCCTCCATCTGGAAAAACGGCTGAAATGTCTGGAAAAGATGGGACAGCAGCCGGCGGACTGGGACGACCAACACACCGCCAGGGCTCTGCATCGGCTGGAGGACCAGATCATGCAAGTCGCCCTCCAGCACCACCGGGCCCGTCCATCGAAGTCCGGCAGTGACGACGTGTCCCAGACCAATCACGATGATTGGAATTACGATGACCAGTTGATCCTGTGGGTCCTGCGCCACCACGACGGCCCAATCAACCGCATCGACTTCTCCCGCAGCCTGTACATAGCCCTGTACTTCGCCTGCGAACCCGCCACCGACGAAAACGGACATGAGCAACCCGGTGCCGTCATCGCACTGGCCGTGGATCCCTACCACGTCCGCGAATTCGACATCCCGCGCGCCCGCAGCCAACACGCCGTACTCATACATGCCAAGAACGGGATCCTTGACCGCCAGAACCCGTGCCTCGCCGCCTGGCCCGTGCCCGCTGCCCACAAGCAGGACCTGCGCAACCACCTGAAACAGATGCACGCCATCTCCGGGGAAGTACTGTTCCCCGACATCCCCGGCGCGGAACGTTCCATCTCCCGGCTATTGAAGCGGGCGACTCCTGCCGAACTGGAGGACTGGGGAAGACCCCACGGGACCGCAACGAGGACTGACACCGGGACCCGTCCCGGCTAGGTTGGATACCTCCCCATCCAGTCGTGGGCAACGGAATCGGCAACCCGGGCACCCTTCGTGCGTTCGGAGATCCGCTTGCGCTCCAGTTCGGCCAAGCCGCCGAAGACCTGGAACAGGAACGTACCCATCGGCGAGGTGGTGTTGGCCCATTCCTGGGTGAGCGACACAAAGCCGATGCCCTGCTGGCCCAGGCCGTCGACGAAGGTCAGCAGGTCGCGCCCCAGGCGGTCAAGGTTCCACACCACTATCACGTCGCCCTCGCGCAGGAATCACCGTTTGGGGCCGATTCCGGGGCTTCCCCGTCGCCGCGAGGCCCTCGGGGCCGTTCCCTGCCCTGCGGCTAACAGCACTCCGGAGAATCAGGGGATTTGGCCCCTAACGGCACTTGCGGGCCACCCTCAGAAGCCCTTGAAGCCGTCCCCCACGGGGTCCTTCGGGTAGTGGGTCTCAGGCTCCCGGCTGATGGCAGGTCTCGGAGGCATGGAACTGCCGGCGGTCCGATTGTCAGGGGGTGCCTCGCCATCAGGAATCATAGGGATTGCGTATCACATTAGCAAAGCTAATGTTATAATCATCCCCATGGCCGACAACGACCTGCTCCCCGCCGCACCCCCGCCCCCAGCCGAGGTCGGCGCGCCCCCCGCCGTGCGCGAGGCCGCCGCCCTGGTGGCCGTCGAGCTGGACCGGATCCAGCAGGCGGCCCGCAACACGGACTGCATCGCCTCCGATCCGGAGATGATCGCGGTGTGGCTGCGCAACCAGGTGTCGGACCACACCCGGACCTCCTACGAACACGCGTGGAACGCCTGGCAGGCGCACAGCGGGGGCCGTCCGCTGGCCGAGACTACCCTGGCCGACCTGCAGGACTTCCAGGCGGCCCTGGCGCGGGACCGCCGCCCGGGCAGCGTCAACACCATGCTGAGCGCCCTGCGCTCCGCCTTCGCCCTGGCCCACCGCAAGGGCTACCTCCGCGCCAATCCCTGCGCCGAGATCAACGATCTGCCCAACCCCCACCGCAGCGGCACGGCCGCGGCCCTCGTCCGCCGTATCCTGACCCGCACCGAAACGGCGCGCCTGCTCGAGGCGGCCCAACCGGGCCGCGACTACGCGCTCTACCTGACGCTCTACCACACCGGCTGCCGCGTGTCCGAGGCCCTGGCCCTGCGCTGGGCGGACCTGACCCTGGAGGGCCTGCTGCCGACCCTGACCGTGCTGCACGGCAAGGGCGGCCGGGGCCGCGTGATCCGGCTCTCGCAGCTCCTGCGGGAGACGCTGGTGGAACTGCAGCCGGCGGCCGCGCGGCCGGAGGACTTGGTGTTCGCCACGCGCACGGGCCGGCCGCTGGCCCGCAATAACGTCTGGACATCCCTGCGCCGGACGGCACAGCGGGCCGGCATCGAGCGCGGCATCAGTCCGCACTGGTTCCGCCACGCCCATGCCAGCCACGCCCTTGACGGCGGCGCCCCCGTGCAGTCCGTCAAGGAGACGCTGGGCCACGCCTCGCTGGCCACCACCTCGATCTACGTCCACGCCCGCAACGGCGGCGACAGCGGCCTGTGGCTGGACTGAGGCACCCGCGGGCCCGGAACCTCATGCTGGGGTGAAAACCCCGCGCATCCATCACTTCGTCCTACAGCTGCGGGGCCGCCCTGCGCGGCCACTCCCCCGCCGATGGGGCCGGCGACCTACCGTCAAACTGCCCCTGGCATCGTGTTGGTGCCTTGGGGAACCAATCACCAGAGAGCAACAGCATGGAACAACCGAGGGTGCGTATCCAACCTCAGGCCCTCCCAATTTCGGAGGACGATCCCTTTGGCTCTGACCGCCTTGGGCGCGAAGAGTCGGTGAAGGTGCTGACCCACATTGTGTCGCGGATCGACGGGCCGTGTGTCTTGGCCCTTGATGCGCCCTGGGGCTATGGCAAGACCACGTTCCTCAAGATGTGGGAGGCGTGGTTGCGCCAGGAGGAGCAGGGGTTCCCGGTCGTTGCTTGCTTCAACGCCTGGGAGACCGATTTCACCCACCACCCGTTTCTGGCCCTGTCCTCGGAGTTGACGAAGGAACTGGGAGCCTGCACCAAGACCGCAAACCTTGAGAAATTCAAGGACGCCGCCCAAAAGGTTCTCCGAGTTGTTGCAACTCTCTCCCCGCTTGTCGAGTTGCTGCAACCTGGCGCGGGAGTGTTTGTCGGAGCAGCCAGCAAAGTAGTTGCTGAAGCCGTTTCCGACAAGGCCGATACCAACGGCTACTTGGAGGCGAAAGAGGCACTCGCAGAGTTCAAGACGGCACTGGGGGAACTGGCCCAAGACAAGCCGCTAGTCATCATGATTGATGAACTGGACCGCTGCCGCCCCTCGTATGCGGTCGAACTGTTGGAAGTCGCCAAGCACTTCTTTGCCGTTGACAACGTTGTGTTTGTGCTGGCCGTCAATCGCGCTGAACTGGTCCATTCGGTCAAGGCACTGTATGGCGCCTGCTTCGATGCTGAAGGCTACCTGCGTCGTTTCTTCGATCTTGATTTCCAGTTGCCGGAACCCGATAGAAAACCATTCGTCGAGGAATTGTTGAGAACCACCAAGTTGACCTCAACCCTGGTTGACAGGGGGGCCCCAAAGGTCTTGCTGGAAGTTTTCCTAGGTTGGCCAAAACGCAGTCTGCGGGACGTTCAGCAGGTGGTTCATCGACTGGGGATGGTGTTGGCACTCCTACCCACTGACGCTGACCCACTAGCGCTGTACGCGGTTATAGCCATCGTGCTAAGAACCGTCGATCCCGACGTGTATCAACGCTTTGTGGATGGTGAGGCTACGGACAAGGAAGTGGCGGACGCGGTCTTTGGCCCGCGGGGAGCTGCCTCCTTACGTTCGGATGGCAGCAACTACGGCTGGTGGATAGAAGGCCACATAATCCTCGGCTGTCTCGCTAGGGATGCCGATTTTGAGGTTCGGGGTCGACACTCGGACGAGTTGAATTCACCGCTCCTGAGTCAGCACCGGGAGTTGCTGGAAGCGGAACTGTCAGGCGACCGTGCGGACGTCAGGTATGCCAACAATGTCCTGAAGCGCGTGCAGGCTCTCTGGAATGATGTGAATTGGCAGAATTCCGAACTGCTGAGACAGACATTCCTCAATTCGATCAGACGGTTGGAACTCCTGTCCCCTGAGCTGGGAGACGATGGGAGCGCCTGAAGTGGGCAATGCCCAAGGGGGACGGCACCGCGAAGTCAGATCGACCACAACCTCGTGTTCAGCGACCCCGATGTCTGAAGCTGAAGCGTGCTGACCGCACAGTCCGGCGGGCAGTCGCCCGCCTGGCCGGTTGCCGCGCTTCGAGCCATTGGATCGCGCCCCTCCACCCGCTGGCAGGGGCTTGATTGCGCACACACCTCGGCCCCTGCCAGCTACGCGCGCAAGTGCGACCGGACGTGTAGGGCTTCGCCATTCGCCACGGTGCGCCACGCAAGTTCACACCGCCCCAACGATCACAGTCCGGCGACGCGTCCTGGCGCCAGTCGGCGCAGATCGGCACGGCGGCCGACCCAACCCCGATTCCGTCTGTTTTCACCAATCAAGAGGCACTGAGCTTCGATGCCCGGGCGTTGTGCGGGGTCCTGCGACCTGTAGTACCCCTGAATTTAGAGGCTGTTCGCCTACCTCCGCTCCTGCACCTTGCCGCGCGGCGCAAGGCCCTGTCTTGCGCCGCGAACACGCCGGGCACTCAACGACGCACAACGGTTACCCTGAAAGTCGGATCACTTTCGGTGCTTTCCACGCTCCATTGAGATTGTTCAATAGGACCCCCAGTAACTATCCAGACGTTGCGAGGTTCCTCCAACATCTTCGCCTATTGGTCCAGTTGCCTGCAGGCAACTGGGTCTCTCCGTCTGCCCCGATTTAGCCGGTCTCTAATGGCCTCGTGTGCTCGTTTGCGGCGGGCAGCCCGAAAGAAGTTTTTCGGTCGAAGCAGAGCATCCAATTCACGGACTGTGAGTAACCGAGTGTCCCCCTCTTTAAGCAGTCGTCGCGGGGCAACAGGATCTCCGCGGACTTTGCGTAAGGCCTCCAGGTCCCCGTCTGTGAACGTCGATCGTGTCGAGTACGGCTGGAATTTGTCCCGCAGGTTCTTGTACAGGGTCAACAGAAAGTTGACTACTGCACTAACCACAGAAAAACTCGGATCCATGATTCGCAACCATCACTGCAATGAGAAGTCGTGTGGTGGGTTTGCAGGAGTCCGACGAGCCAGGACCGTTGTTCAGCTTGGTCGTCACACCCTTTGCCGCCAAGCCGCAGTTGGCCCAGGCCCCTGGAGGCCAGGATGACGGGAGACACGGTCTACGACCATTCGACGGAGCTGCGCGGTGGCCTGCACGCTCGGACGATCGTTGTCCAGTACCTCCGGGGCGTGGCCAACAGAAGTGGAGGGAACAGGGTGCTGCATCAAGGCTTCGAACTCCTTGTTTCGGTTCGAGGGCGCCATCGGTTTCGGTTTCAGGCAAAGTCTGGACGCGTCTGTTTCCCGCCGTGCACGGACGGTTCCGCACACCACTGGTTCCGAAGTAAATCCAGGCTGTCCAGCAGGGTGTCCGGCAATTCCAGAATGTGCCACAGGGCCGCGTCCAGCTCCTTGCGCACCGGATCGCGGTAGGCCTCATTGGCCGGCAGTAGGGAACGACTGCGAATTTCGTCGCAGACAGCTCGGCATTGTTGCAGCTGTGAATCGTCGAGACAGCATGCGTCCAGTACGTTCAAATTCGGTAACTTTGAGATCGTAATGTTGGAACGGCCCTGTTGCTGACGAGTCCCTGTCCACCAAAACATCATCAGGCCCAACGTGGAATTCGTCCAGAGCAACAGTGGCCATGTCCATTGCTCATGGTGTGGTAGCACGTTTGGCCATGCCCTGCCTCCCATGGTCTCTGCTGGTGTGATGCACATGGCAAGGCTTTGGGAGTTCAACTGGAAATCAAGGTTGCTGTGCAACAAGGAAGCCGTACGTTCCCAGGTTCTGACAGCCAGCTCTCGCATCCCGAACCGCACGATGCCCTGAGTGTCGGGCCGGACTTCCAGACACCGCTCCGCTTCAGCGGCATGTGACCACAGCGCGGGGAATTCGGGCAGGCCCGTACTCGGATAGGCTTCAATATCGAAGGCTCCCCTTGTGTCGGCACCGTTGATGTCTCGGTGTACCACGCCCCGATCAGCGAGGCTGCCCAACTCGGTTATGGGAACAGAAAATTCTTCATCGGTCCTTGGCAAGGCAAGACCGCCCCGACACAGGCGCGCCATGAACCGGGACAAGGAAGGATCATGTACGCCTGCAGCCCCGGTCTCATGGATTGTCCCAACAAATGATGAACTGTGCTCAGGCAGGTTTCGGGCTACCAGGGTGGCCTCAAGAATGGAGCGAGGGCGATGTGTGAGATTGTCGAATTGAATCGCCTTTGCACCGTGCATCTCCTTTCTGCTCTTTTGGGCCAGCACCAGGCACTCGGCCATGCCCGTATCGGCGGAGAAGGCCCGATCCTGCGAACCGGTGGCGGCTATCGACAGAATCTGGATATCTCCGTACAACTCCGACAGCGTTCGACGGGCATCCGCCCACGATCCGCCTGCCACAAAGGAAAACGGCAGCACGAGGGCCAGGGTGCCTCCCGGCTTCAGCTTGGCATGGGCGATGTCTATGAAGTTGGAGGCCAGACCCGCATTGCCGTGGCCGAAACGACAACTGCCGGATACCGCCTTCAACCGGGCGGACATGGCCTTCTGCTCCGCCTTGGAGGTATCAAACCCTGCAAACGAGGGGACCGGCACCGTGGTCGACTCGT
>CAZMKQ010000155.1:0-9744 GCA_964566955.1 uncultured Caldilineaceae bacterium
GTCCTGGACTGGGTCTGGGGGGCCCGCATCCTCGGCGACAAGGGCTTCCTCGGGGCCGACTGGCAGGAGGGCTACCGGGAAACCCGGGGCCTGGAAATCCTGACCCCCTTGCGCGCCAACCAGCGCCCGGCCCAACCGCCCGGCTTTGAGCGGTGGCTCAACCGCCTGCGGGAACGGATCGAAGGCGCCTTCCACGAGGTGCAGAACACCGGCCGCCACCTGGAGCATCTGACCTGCCGGACGCTCCGCGGCCTGCGCACGCATGTCGCAGCCAAGATGACCAGCCATGCCCTCAGGCTCCTGCTCCGCCGTCAGGCCGGGATTGACGTCCAGACCTTCACCGTGGCCGTGTAATTCCACATTAGACGTAAATTGTCCCTCCGAATTGTGTCACCCGATACCGGTTACGTAAGTGTGATGTCGGGCCGCAAGTATCTTGTATGCACAGGTTGAAACCAACCTGCAAGCCGCCTGCCGTCCGTCCTGTTAAGCGTCCGTTGCGCTCCAAGGCAAGCACCCGGTGCGGTTGGCACACGGGTTGGGCGACAGCGCGGGAGGCGAGGTACCGGCCCAAGTGACTACGGGTAAGATCAACGGACTCCGCCACATGCATCAAAGGATAGACAAACCATGGCATCGGTCAGGCGCAACCAGACCATTGAACTTACGTTTGAAGCGGAGGTTCAGGTCGCGAACCCCATGGGGGAGATCGAACTCAACGTCAGCTTCCACGAAGCAGGCGGAACATCGGTTGCCCTGCCAGCCTTCTGGGACGGAGGCAACACATGGAAGGCCCGTTTCGCCTGGCACGAAGACAGCGAGTGGCAATGGACTACCGCGTGCAGTCCGGACAATGTCGGCCTCCATGCCCTCACCGGCTCGTTTTCGGTCGCGGGAACCGACCGCTCCACCGGTTTGTCGATTCGGGGTCCCATCGGCATTGCCGACGATGGCAGGCACTTCGCCCATGCCTCGGGCACCCCGTTCAATTGGCTGGGCGACACATGGTGGATGGGACTGTCGCGGCGGCTGCCGCTGGATGGCCTTGAATTCCTAATCGAAGATCGGATCGCGAAAGGCTTCACGGTGATCCAAATCATCGCCGGCCTTTATCCCGACATGCACTGGTATGACGAGCGCGGGATGGGCGACAGCGGCTACCCATGGGATCGCGACTTCAACTCGATCAACCCCGAGTACTTCCGCGAGATGGACCGGCGCATCGGCATGCTGGTCAACGCCGGCCTCTCGCCCTGCATCGTGGGGTTCTGGGGATACTTCATGGACTTCGCAGGACCGGAAGTGTTGCGCCACCATTGGCGCAATCTTGTTGCGCGCTACGCCAGTCTGCCCGTCACGTGGTGCGTTGCCGGCGAAGGCCTCATGCCGTTCTACGTGGACGCCCACCAGATCGAGGACATGGATGCCTGGCGCCAAACGCGCAGCGCCGCGTGGTCCGACATGGCGGCCTGGATCCGCTCCCAGGACGGCCTCCGGCGGCCCATCACGATTCATCCCACCGACTTTGGCCGGCAACAGGTGGACGATCCGACCACCCTCGACTTCGAGATGCTCCAAACCGGACACCAGGGATTCCCTGCCCTCTCGAACACCATCAACATGCTGGAGTCATCGCTGGCCAAACCGCCCGAAATGCCGGTAATCATCAGCGAGGTGAACTATGAGGGCATTCTGGAATCAAGCGGTCCCGACATCCAAAGGTTCCTGTACTGGTCAAGCGCTTTGTCCGGCAGTGCCGGGTTCACCTACGGCGCGAACGGACTGTGGCAGGTCAACAGCGACGAAATGCCGTATGGCGCCTCTCCGCACGGCATGGCGTGGGGCGGTCCGTCATGGCGCGACGCCAGTCAGTTGGGCGGTTCCGGTCAGATTGGATTGGCCAAGCGGTTCCTGGACACGTTGGACTGGCCGTCCCTCACCCCGTCTCCCAATCTGGTGAGTCACCACGCGTCCGAAGAAGACCGCATCCTGCCGTACGCGGCGACTGCGGCCGACGGGACGCGGATTGTATTCGTTCCCGCCCCCTCCATCTTCCTGCTGCGCCGCGGCGGCTTGCAACTGCTTGAACTTGAACCAGGGTCCAGACGCGAGGGGTTCTACCTCAACCCGAAGTCCGGGGAAGAACTTGAGGCCGTGGAAATCGTGGCCGAGGAGGACGGGACAAGCTTCATGCCCACCCCACCGATCATTCAGGACTGGGTGTTCGTGCTACATCCCTGAATCAGCCAGCCGGAGGCACTTTGCAACAGGTACATCGTATGGAACGCGCAGCACCTGCCGACGGTATCCTGACCAACGCCCGGATCCTCACGAATCGACCATCGATGCCTTGGGCAACCGAGCTGGTTTGGCACGGGGACCGCATCACACATGTGGGCGGCCCCGGCAGTTCCAAGGGAGCCGCGGGCTTCGGCACACGAACCCTCGATTTGGATGGACGGTTGGTGTTGCCCGGTCTGTGCGACTCCCACATCCACTTCACCAACTGGTCGCTGTCGCTGCGGGAAGTGGACCTGTTCGAGGTGCCCACACTGGCGGACATGGTTGACCGCCTCCGAAACGCCACTGCCGACCTTGAAGAGGGGCATTGGCTGTTGGGTCGGGGTTGGAACCAGGCGATATGGCCGGAAGGTCGGTTCCCTTCCCGGCACGACCTCGACTCCGCGTGCGGTCATCGGCCGGTCCTTTTGTATGCCAAGAGTGGACACGCCGCGGTGGCCAGCACCACGGCCCTGCGCCGGGCCGGCTTGACCGAAGGATCCGTCTCGCCCGACGGAGGCTTTGTCGAGCTGGATGAACACAAGATGCCCACCGGCCTGCTTCTTGAAAGTCCGGCAATCGAACTGGTTGCACAGGTATGCCCATCCCCTTCGGCGACCGTCATGGCCGCGGCCTGCATGCGCGGCCAGGCGCAACTCCATGCGTGGGGCATTACGTCGATCCACGACTTCGACGGCCAACAGGGATTCGAGGCGTTCCAAGAGTTGGACAGGTCCGGGAAGCTGCGCCTGCGTACCGTGAACCATGTGTCCCAGGACCAGTTTCCCCACGCCTTGGATTTCGGGTTGCGCGGTCCCATACGCGGTCCCTGGCTCACTGTGGGGGGCTTGAAACTGTTCGCCGACGGCGCCTTGGGGCCCCGGACAGCGGCCATGGCCGAGCCGTATGCCGGAGAACCGGACAACTACGGCATGACGGTCGTGGACAAGGAGGAAATGCTGGAACTGGTTGCGTTGGCCAGCAGCCGGGGGATTGCCAGTTGCATCCATGCCATAGGAGATCGGGCCAATCGGGATGTTCTAGACGTCTTTGAGGAGGTGCGCGGGCAGGAACGGGAGACCGGAGTCCCACCCGGCCAGCGCAGGCACCGGGTTGAGCACGCCCAGGTCCTACTGGAACAGGACATCCCCCGCTTCGCCCACCTGGGCATCAACGTTGCGGTACAGCCGATTCACGCCACGCAGGACATGGCGATGGTGGACCAATACTGGGGTGACCGCGGCCGGTACGCCTATGCGTTCAGGTCGCTGCTGTCGCACGGAACCCGCATGGCGTTCGGGTCGGATGCGCCGGTGGAGACTCCCAATCCCTGGGTCGGCCTGCATGCCGCGGTCACCCGCCAACGGGCCGATGGAACCCCTGGCCCCGACGGCTGGTACCCCGAGCAGAAAGTGGATCGGATGTCGGCGTTGCGGGCCTACACCTCGGAAGCGGCCTACCTGGAAGGCCTTGAACGGGAAATCGGGTCCCTGGCACCCGGCATGCGAGCCGACCTGACCGTTCCGGATCGAGACGTGCTGGCGTGTCCCCCGGACGATTTGCCGCACACCACTGCACTCCTGACCGTGGCAGGAGGGGAAATTGTGCATCGGACCACAACCGACTAACCCTGCGATACGGGTTCGCGCCTTCCCGGACTGCGGCAGGTAACTGGCACGAGTTGCGTCGAATTCTCCCGCTACTTCAGGGCAATCCGCGCGCCGGCGATCCCCATTTCCCCCGCAACCGAGTAGAACAGATAGTGCCGGCCACCCGAGGAGAAGATGCACGGATCCCGCAACTGCCGCGCCGGGCCGTGGACGGCACCGCGTGCCGAGGCCTCCAGAACCTGATCAACACCCTCGTAGGAAGTTTCGGGCCGCAACACATCGAATTCCGGTCCGGCTCTCCAATCCGTCCAAGGACCATCGGTGATCAATGGCGCGGCCTGGATGCGCTCGGGGCAGTCGCCGGCCTTGCTGAAGAACACGATGAGCCGCTCCTCGTCGACCAGCACCGCAAAGTGACGGTGGGCTTCGCTGAACAGGTGCGGTCCCTGCTCTAAGCTGTCCCTCGCGTCTCCAGTCTGCCGATACAGAATGCCGGGCATCGCGATGGCATACCGTTGTCCCCGCCAACTGAAGACGCGATAGTAGCTGGGCCCCAGAATGCGGCTGCCAGACACGAAGTCGATGCCGTTGGTGGATGTGGCCAGCAGCGAACGCTGCCCACCCAGGTATGGGAACTGCTGGTACAGTGGATCCTTGATGAACTGATCCTGCGTCAGCGTCGGCCCATGAAAGTACATGAGGATTTGCCGGCGTTCATCGTCCACATGGACATCCGGAGAAGCAATGTGGTGATGGCAGGGCGTCTGCCCAAGCTGCAGGGTTCCCGGCTCGTATACCTGCCAGGGACCGTCCAGCCGCTCGGCATGGGCCAGACGAATGCACTTGCCCTGATGGTGGGCAAAGTACATGTAGTACCGTCCCATCCGGTTGGGCAGCCATGTTGGTGCTTCAATCACCGAAGCACCGTTGACATTGCCTCCGAGTGCAGGGGTTCGGTCGGCATGGACCAATGGGTTGGCAGAAAATCGTTCGACCGTGAACATCCGGATCCTGTCGGTTGAAAGGCGGCCACGGGCACCGTCGCGGCTGTCGGCCACAGGTACCACGCCGAAATCGAAGTTCAGCGATCCTATCCCAACCATCCGCCATCCGTGCCTCTGTACAGGCGGGAAGGCTTGCCTGGAAAGTCGCATAATGGCAGGCAGTCATCATTGGCCAGGCGCGGTGACCCGCGTGCGACCGGTCGCGTGCAGCCGCCCACCTGTACCCGTATGAGTCTCAGTCGAGCAGCCATCAACAGGAACCAATCCGCATGTACCTGTCCCTGTCCGTGCGTGTGGCCGAAAGCTTCACCAACAAACGAATCTCCACTGTGCCGCTGGCCGACATCACGGACACCGCCAGCCGCGCCGGCTACCGAGCCCTCTGCATGCGTGCGTCGGTTGTGGCAGCGGACGACGAACCGGCCCGCCAAGCCGAAGTGCGTGCCACTGTGCAACAGCAAGGTCTGAGCATATCCATGGTGACTCCCGACTTCGCCGTGCCCGAGAACAGTCCCGAAGGTCCTGGCGTGTTGCGGAACATCGAGCCCGCCCTGGACCTGTGCGAAAGGTTGGAGTGCGATCTCATCCGGGTCTGCCTCAAGACCGAACCGGACATCGACGCTGCGCGGCTGGCCTCGGACAAAGCCCATGAGCGAGGCATCCGCCTGGCCCATCAGTGCCACACCCAAAGCCTGTTCGAAACCATTGAGGGTTGCCTGGACGTGTGCCGCCGGGTGAATCGGCCCAACTTCGGGCTGATTTACGAACCGGCCAATCTGGCGTTGTGCGGGGAGCCGTATGGTCCCGCAGCGATTGAGCGGTTGGCGGACGTGGTTTTCAATGTGTACCTCCAAAACCACACCCCGGATCCCCAAGGCACGCTCATGATGGATACCTGGAGCCAAGGGCGGATTCCAACCACGCTCCACCGCTTCACGGACCCGGGTGGAATCGACATGGCGGCGGTTATACTGGGCCTCAAAGGCATTGACTACACCGGCAGCGTCACGCTGCACCACACCCAACTCGATGTTGTTTCCCCGTTGGAAGCGGCTGCCGACAGTGCGGGCTTCCTCCTGGATCTGATGGCATCGTGCTGACCTTGTCGAGAGTTTCCACCAAGTTTCCGAACCGCCCCATGACCCATGTAACCCAACAACAACGAGAGCAATACCGCACCCAGGGATATTTCATTCTTGAAGGTGCCATTCCACAGGACCAACTCGACAGCCTGCGCAGCGAGTGCGACCGGCTCGTGTTGGAAACCGACCGGGAGATGGAAGCCAAGGGGATAACCTCCTATGGCATCAGCCACTACAAGCAGCGCTACTTCATCGCCAATCGGGGCAAGGAAAGCGATCTCATCGCCGCGTTCCTCTTCAGCGATCTGATGGCCGACGTAGCCAAAGCCACGCTGGGCGACAACGTGTGGCTGTTCCACGAGCAGTACGTGGTCAAGGCACCGGAAGTGGGCACCAAGTTTGCCTGGCACCAGGATTCCGGATACATCGGTCACTACCACACGCCGTACCTGTCGTGCTGGTGCGCCTTGGACGACATGACCCTTGAGAACGGCACCATCTACGTTCTGCCGTACGACAGGGCGGGCATGACCCCGGACGACCTGTTCGACCACACTGTGGAGGCGAAGACCAACGACAAAATCGGTTACAAGGGTGATGATCCGGGCATTCCCGCCATTGTTCCGGCCGGCAGCATCGTGGTGTTCTCAAGCCGCACGTTTCACCGGTCGGGCACCAACGTCTCCAAAAACATCCGGCGCAGCTTCCTGGCTCAGTATTCCAAGGAAGTCATCATGAACAAGGAGGGCACCGCGCCCTGGGGCCAGGACGTTCCCTTCATCCAGGACGGACGGCAGGTCCGACGCGGTTTGGCGGTTCTCGCCTGAGGCCGCAACCCCACACGGGCCCTCCGCCGCACTGTGGGAATGCGCTCTGGCAACATCCTGAAAACAGGGAAGTGCCGGGCACGGGACCACCATCCCGAATGCACGAAGCCGGCTCCCGAAACACCAAATTCCGGATGACGACAACCCTACCGCCAATTTCCGGATCACATCCGCTTGTTTGCCACCGAGGCCCGCCCCATGACCATCGATGCCGACCGCGCCGCCGACTGGAACCACCTTGTCCGGCACACCTTCATCGACTTCACCCAGACCACGGAGTTCCTCAAGCAACCGGTCATCATCAGCAAGGCGGATCGAATCACCTACACCGACGTGCATGGCAAGGAGTATCTGGATGCACTGAGCGGCGTGTACGCCGTATCGCTGGGACACAACCATCCCAGGCTCAACCAGACGGTGGCAAGGCAGTTGGAGCGGGTTACGCTGGCTCCACCCATGCACGGCATCGCCGACGTCTCCCTGCAGCTTGTCGAAGCCCTGGGCAACGTGTCGCCTCCCGGCATGACGTTTGTCAAGAGTTTCAGCGGCGGTTCCGAGGCCAACGAGGCGGCCTTCAAGTTTGCGCGCCAGTACCATCGGCTAACCGGCAATCCGGGCAAGTACAAGATCCTGTCGTGCTACGACAGCTACCACGGTGCCACCGCTGGCGCCATGGCCGCCAGCGGCACCGGTTCGCGCAAAATCGCATTCGAACCTCAGATGGGCGGTTTCCTGAAGTTCCTGCCTCCTGCCTACCTGACACAAGCAGCGGGATCCCCCGAAGCTGCGACCAACCTCGCTCTTCATTTGCTGGAACGTCAAATCGAAGGCGAAGACGCCTCCACGATTGCGGCCCTAATCATCGAGCCCGTCATTCACCTGGCCGGGATTGCGGTGCCTCCCGCAGGTTGGCTGGAAGGGATCCTGGATCTGTGCCGGACTCATGAAATCCTTCTGATTTACGACGAAATCATCACCGGCATCGGCCGAACCGGCCATATGTTCGGTGCGCAGACCTTCGGTGTCGCCCCGGACATCCTGACCTGCGGCAAGGGCTTGTCCAGCGGCGTTCTGCCGGTCAGCGCCATGGTTACGCGTCCAGACTTGGCCGAAGCCTTTATCGGTGCCGAATCGGACCAGCGACACTTCAACCATGGTCATACCTTTGCATCCAACGCCCTAACCAGCGCCGTCGGCGTCGAGGTGCTGGCCATCATGGAAGAAGAGGACGTGTGCGCCAACAGCCAGGCTCAGGGACGACTGGCCAAGGAGACACTGAAGGAATGGCAAACCGAACTTCCGATCGCCAATGTGCGGGGGGAAGGGTTTCTTGTGGGGTTCGATCTGGTTTCGGAACCCGGTTCCCCTGATGTCAACCAGGAGTTGGGGCCGATCTTGCGCCACAAGGCGATAGACCACGGATTGATCATGCGTGTCCAGCCCACGTGGGGGGCCCTGGCACCTCCTTTGGTTTGTACCGAAAAGGAAACTTGGCAAGTCCTGGAACGCTTCAGGGAAGCGATACTTGATGCGTGGGACACTGCCCCTTGACAAGGGCAGGGACAGCGACACACCCGTGCCGTGACGGATGTGCATCGCCTGACACCACCGGCCTGAAATTGGGACGAGCCTGTGGCAACCCTACATCAGGACTGAGAAACGGAAGGTCCCCGAATGGGTTATGCGGTTGAACTCTACTTTGATCCCGGCAGCGACCTCGCCGTCCGGAGGATTTGGAGCGGAATCGCAGACGCGTTCGGCGTGTCCACGATGTTGACCAACGGCGGGAGGCCTCATGTCTCGCTCGCTGTGTACTCCGAGGACTTTGACCATCGCAGCTTCCTTCAGGAGCTGCCCGCGTTTTCCAAGTCATTGGCTCCCCTCGAGGTCCAACTGGGCAGCGTGGGAACCTTTCCGACCGAAGAGGGTGTGGTCTTCCTGGCACCTGTAGTGACGCGCGAGTTGCTCGCCGTTCACGAGCGGTTTCACACAGCCTTTTCCAGACAAGGAAGCTGCTCTTCATCCCACTACTTGCCAGGGAACTGGGGTACCTCACCAGAGCAATCGCATTCCAATTGACAGGACCTTGAGCAGGTAGCCATCGTTCCAGCCGGCCTGCTTGTGCTTGGCGGCGATGCCGCCCTTGGCCGTGGTCTCGCGGCGCGGGATCGACATGTCGTAGGCGGCGTGGCCCGTGCGGATGCGGTTTTCGTCCTCCCGGAAGACCCAAGACCCAATGCACCACCCCAGTGGCTGCGCATGGCCCGAAGCAGGTTCCGGGCATCGGGCGGCAGACTGGAAATGGAGTAGCAGGTCTCCGAGGTGACCTCCAAGCCCTGTCGCCGTTGGGCCTCGATCCGGACCAGGCTGTGCAGGTCGGGCCAGGTCCCGTTGGGGTCCGCAGACCGAATGTATTCCGATGTGACGAGCACCCAGCAGCGACGGGGCCCGACACGGCCGTGGTTCTTGTTCACGGTCTTGTGGAAGTCATGGTCGCAGCCTTCGAAGGCCTCCGCCTATGCGACGGCGAAGGTCTCGACCACCGCCGCGTGCAGTTGCGGCTGTTGCCCTTGAGCGTCAGTACACAGTCAGCGCCCCGGTCGCGGATCGTCTGCGCAATCCGCTTTCGGCAGCCCATGGCGGCGATGGTCACGATGCCGCCATGGGCACCAGCATCTCGAGCAGTGCCGGAATGGCCGTGCTCGCGTTGGACTGGTCGTCCACTCGACATGGGCCCAGAACCAGACGCGCTGCGTCCGCCCAGACGCTCACCAGGTGCAGGTGCGGCACGCCCCGGAGGACACACGACCGAGCCAAGTCCAACATCCCGGAACACTGTTCCAAACCTCGACGCGCGACATTCCAAGCCCTGCGACACCAGGCGGTTGCTGCAATCCGCGCCACGGTCGGTTCGGTACCGGCGAACAAACGCGGTGGGTAC
>CAZMKQ010000156.1:0-2846 GCA_964566955.1 uncultured Caldilineaceae bacterium
GACGGTGGACGTCATGCCGAAACTGCTCATCTACCTGATCCAGGTGGTGGTGCTCAGCCTGGTGGTCATCACCGGATTCGCCTATCTGACCTGGCTGGAGCGCAAGTTGATTGCGCGCTTCCAGGTGCGCATCGGTCCCAACCGCGCCGGCCCGTTCGGTCTGCTGCAGCCGGCCGCCGATGCCGTCAAGGCGATGTTCAAGGAAGAGTACATCCCAAGGCATGTCGACAAGTTCGTCTATGTCCTGGCACCGATGCTCGCCCTGGCGCCGGCCCTGATTGTCTGGGCCGTCATCCCCATTGCCAAGGGGGTGCCGGCCATGGGCGACGTCAACATCGGCTTCCTCTGGATCCTCGCCATCACCGGCGTTGAGAGCTTCGGTGTCATCCTGGCCGGGTGGAGCAGCAACAACAACTACTCGCTGCTGGGGGCCCTGCGCTCCGCGGCGCAGATGATTTCCTACGAAATCCCGCTGGGCCTGTTCCTGGTCAGCATCGCCATGCTGGGCGGCACGTTCAGCCTGGTCGAACTGGTGGAAACCCCGCGGGCTCCGTGGGAGTGGATCTGGATCTGGCTCGCCTTCCCCTTCTTCTTCACCTCCATCCTGGCGGAGACGAACCGGTCGCCCTTCGACCTGCCGGAGACCGAGAACGAGTTGGTGGCCGGCTTCTTCACCGAATATGGGGGCATGAAGTTCTCCATGTTCATGATGGCCGAGTACATCAACATGATCACGACCAGCACGGTGGTCTCCACGCTCTTCTTCGGAGGCTGGCAGGGACCGCTGGCGGACCGGTACATCTGGCTGGGTCCGGTCTACCTGTTCATCAAGGTTCTGGCCCTGCTGTTCCTGTTCATCTGGATCCGGGCCAGCATCAGCCGGCCGCGCTTCGACCAACTGATGCGCTTCAACTGGAAGTTCATGATCCCGGCCGGCCTGGTGTACCTGACCGTGTCCGCGGTCATGACGGTCTTTCTCAAGTAGGCTGCATTCCCGGCAACCCATTCGACAGGGACCCACATCATGAGTGTCAACGGCTACATCAAGGGTGCGCTCGAAATCGCCAAGGGCCTGGGTGTTACGCTCAAGAACCTGCGCCGCGGCCCCATTACGGTGGAGTACCCGCACGAAGCCATTCCGGTCTATCCGCGGTTCCGCGGCAAGCACGAACTCAGGCGCTATGAAAACGGCATGGAACGATGCATCGGCTGCATGCTGTGCGAAGCCGCCTGTCCGACAAACGCCATCTATGTGGACGCCGCCGAGAACGACCCGCACGATCCGGTCTCGCCGGGCGAACGCTACGCCACGACCTACGAGGTGAACCTCCTGCGCTGCGTCTTCTGCGGGGACTGCGAAGAGGCTTGCCCGACCGAAGCCATCGTCCTGGGGCACGACTTTGCCATGGCCAACTACGAACGGTCCGACTTCATCCTGACCAAGGACACGCTGCTCAACCCCGACGAGCCGCAGGTCATCATCCGGCCCGAGGCCTGATCCGCACCGAAGGGTCTCCGCTCCGCACCATGTCCGTCTTTGCCTTCCTGATCGGCGCCCTGAGCCTGGCCGCCGCGATCGGCGTGGTGGTTGCCGTCAAGCCGGTCCACAGCGCCTTGTTCCTCATGGCCAACTTCGCCACCCTGGCGGTCCTGTATGTCCTGCTGGACGCGCAGTTCCTGGCCGCGGCCCAGGTCATCATCTATGCCGGCGGCATCGTGATCCTGATTCTCTTCGTCATCATGCTGATCGGACACGATCCCGCCGACCGCAGCCAACAGGGCTTGACCCGGCCGGCCGTGGCCAGCCTCGTGCTGGGCGTGATCCTGCTGGCCTCACTGGTGCTGCAGCTGACCGGCCGGCTGGAACTCGGCGCCGGCGGCGGCATTGCCTCCGGTGGCTCCCCGTCGGCGGTCGGCACCGAACTCTTCACGCGCTTCCTGCTGCCCTTCGAGTTCGTGGCCATCCTGCTGTTGGTGGCCCTGATAGGCGCGCTCATCATGGGCCGTCGCGAGTCCGGGGAGCCGGTCGAGGAGCCGGCCGGCTGATGGACAGCCACAACCTTTTCCTGGTGCTGGGCGCCCTGATTTTCGTGGTCGGGGCCACCGGCGTCCTGCTGCGGCGCAACGCCCTGATCATCTTCATGTGCGTCGAGATGATGCTCAACAGCGTCAACCTGTCGCTGATCACCCTGTCCCGCATGTGGGGCAACCTGGAAGGGCAGATTTTCGTGTTCGTCATCATGGCCGTGGCGGCCGCCGAAGTGGCCATCGGCCTCGCGATCCTGATCGCGCACAACCGCCACGTGCGCAACATCAACATCGAAACCCTTAACCTGCTCCGGAACTGAGCCCTTTCGGACCACCCGCGCACCCGCTCCCATGATTTCCCTTGCCTGGCTGTTGCTGCTCCTGCCCTTGGTCGGGATGCTGCTCAACCTCGTCCTGGGCCGCGTGCTCGGCCGGCGCGCCACCGCGGTGCTGGCGAGCGGAACGGTGGGCATCGCCTTCCTGCTGGCCCTGTCCATGGCACCGGCCGTGTTCGGCAGTCACGACCACCATGGCACCACCGTGCATCTCTGGAACTGGATTGACATGGGGGCCCTCCACGTCCCCATGGCGCTGCTGGTGGATCCGTTGAGCCTGGTGATGGTACTGGTGGTCACCGGCGTCGGCTTCCTGATTCACGTCTACGCCATCGGCTACATGGCGGGGGATGAGTGCTTCAACCGCTTCTTCCTCTACCTGAACCTGTTCATCCTGGCCATGCTGCTGCTGGTGCTGGGCGACAGTTTCCTGACCCTGTTCATCGGGTGGGAAGGCGTGGGCCTGGCATCCTTCCTGCTGAT
>CAZMKQ010000156.1:2856-9732 GCA_964566955.1 uncultured Caldilineaceae bacterium
TACGGTTCCTTCGCCGACTGCGGCAAGAAGGCCTTCATCGTGAACCGCATCGGCGACGTGGGCATGATCCTGGCCATGGCCCTGATTTGGTCCATGGTGGGCTCCCTGGAGTTCAACGAGGTCTTCCATGCTCTTGAGGCGGGCATCGCCGTCCCGGCCACCGCGGTCTGCCTGTTGCTCCTGCTGGCCGTGGCCGGCAAGAGCGCCCAGTTCCCCCTGTACGTCTGGTTGCCGGATGCCATGGCGGGCCCCACGCCCGTGTCGGCGCTGATCCACGCCGCCACCATGGTGACCGCCGGCATCTATTTGATGGCCCGGACCCACCCCTTCTGGGAGTTGTCGGCCACGGCTTCGACCACGGCCGCCTGGGTCGGGGTGGGGACCGCCTTCGTCGCCGGGACCATGGCCCTGGTCCAGCACGATCTGAAAAAGGTATTGGCCTACTCGACCGTGTCCCAGTTGGGCTACATGGTCCTGGGGGCCGCAACCGGCGCCTTTGCCCTCGCCATATTCCACCTGGTTACGCATGCCTTCTTCAAGGCACTCCTGTTCCTGAGCGCCGGCAGCGTCCAGCACGCCACCCATGAACTGGACATGCGCAGGCTGGGCGGCCTGCAACAGAAGATGCCGGGCACATCCCGCTGTTTCCTGATCGGCGTATGGGCGCTGGCCGGCATTCCCCTCTTCTCCGGCTTCTTTTCCAAGGACGCCATCCTGCTGTCTGCGTTCGGAAAGAGCCCACTGTTGTATGCCGTGGGCCTGATTACCGCCTTGATCACGGCACTGTACGCCTTTCGGGCCTGGTGGCTGACCTTCAGCGGCACGCCCCGGGATCAGGAGATTCACAGCCACGTGCACGAGAGTGGCGCGCTGATGATGGTTCCGCTGTGGATCCTGGTCGGGCTGGCCACCGTGGGCGGCGCGCTGAACCTCCCGGTTCTGCTGACCCTGGAGCACGCCCTGGAAGGCGTGCTCGGCCACCACACCCCTCCGCCCCTGCAGTTGGAAATCAGCCTGCTGGCTGTCAGTGCCGTGGTGGCGGTCGCCGGTTGGTGGCTGATTCGCAGCACGTACCACCATGCCGGCTGGATTGACTCCGTCAAGGCCACCTTGAAACCGTTGACGAAGGCGGCCCACAACCGGTGGTACCTTGACACGTTGTACGACGACGGTCTGGTGCCCGGCCTGCACACCGCGAGCCAGTGGTTTGCAAATGCCGTGGACCGGACGTTGATCGACGGCATCGTCAACGGCAGTGCACGACTGGCGATGAACATCAGCCGCCTGGCACGGCGCCTCAACAACGGCCAAGTGCCCACCTACGCCTTCAGTCTGTTTGTTGGCGCCACGGTGCTGGTGGTCGTCTTCTGGCTGGCGATCTAGTCCGGAGCCTCCGTCGGTCCACGCCCGTTTGCCATGGATTTCCTGCTGCCCCTCCTGCTCCTGCTGCCGTTGGCCGGTGCCGTCATGGTTGCACTGCTCGGCTCCGACGGACCGCGCAAGGCGCTGGCCATGCTGGCCTCTCTGGCCACCTTCGCGGCCAGTCTGGGCCTTCTGCAGCACGGCTCCGCCCTGACCGCGGGCGAGACCGTGCTGGCATTCCAGCGCCCCTGGTTCCCGGAGGTCGGGTTGTCCCTGCACCTGGCGGCGGACGGCATCAGCGTTTGGCTGGTGCTCCTGACCACCTTCATCATGCCGATCGCGATCGGCTTCAGCAACCGCTTTGTCTCGGACCGGCTCGGACAGCACCTCGCCCTGCTGCTGCTGATGGAGACCGCCATGGTCGGCGTCTTCCTGGCCCAGGATTTGGTGCTGTTCTACACCTTCTTCGAATTCACGCTGATCCCGATGTACTTCCTGATCGGGCAGTGGGGCAGCGAGAACCGGGTCTACGCCGCCCTGAAGTTCGTCCTGTACACGCTGCTGGGTTCGGCCCTGATGCTGGTCGCGATTGTGGCCATCTTCGTCCAGACCGGCACTTTCTCCATTCCCGAGATTGCCGCAACGCTGCCGGCCACCGCCGGATCCACATTCCAGGTACTGGGCTTTCTGGCCTTTGCCCTGGCCTTTGCGGTCAAGATCCCGCTGTTTCCCTTCCACACCTGGCTGCCCGACGCCCATGTCCAGGCACCGACGGCCGGCTCCATCATCCTGGCCGGGGTCCTGCTCAAGATGGGCACCTACGGCCTGCTGCGCCTGGCCATGCCCTTCTTCCCCGAGGCCTTTGCCAGCTATGCGCCCCTGCTGATCGTGCTCTCGCTGATTGGCATCGTCTACGGTGCCCTGGTGGCCCTGAAGCAGCAGGATGTCAAGAGCCTGGTGGCCTACAGTTCGGTTTCGCACATGGGCTTCATTGTGCTGGGCCTGGCCGTGGCCAACACGCAGGCCGTCAGCGGCGCGGTGCTGCAGATGGTGAACCACGGTCTCAGCACCGGCGCCCTCTTTCTCATGGTGGGTCTGTTGTACGAGCGTCGCCACACCCGCCTGTTCTCCGATTTCGGGGGTCTGTGGAAGAGCGTGCCGGTCTACTGCGGATTGCTGTTGATTACGGCCCTGAGCAGCGTCGGCCTACCGGGCCTCAACGGGTTCGTGGGCGAGTTCACCATCCTGCTGGGCACGTGGCAGGTTTCGCCGGCGGCCGCGGCCGTGGCCAGCACAGGCGTGATCCTGGCCGCCTGGTACCTGCTGACGGCGTTCCGCAAGCTGGCCCAGGGCGAGATCAGGCATCAGGAAAACCAAGTGGGGGTGCTGCCGGACCTGCGACGCTCCGAACTGATGATGATCATGCCGCTCGTGGTCATGTTCTTCGTGATTGGTCTTTATCCCAACCTGCTGCTCGACCACATCGTGCCGGCGGTTGAAATTCTGCTGCCCTAACCGGATCCGACCAGGCCGACCCGCACCCAAAGCGTACCGATGAACCTCAACTACAGTGCCATCCTGCCGGAAATGGTGATGGCCGGCGGCGCCATCGTCGTGCTGATGGTGGACGCCCTGAGACGCATCGAAAACCACCGCGGCGACGCCGCAAACCGGGGCAGCGGCTTCCTGTTGACCCTGTCCCTGATTGTCGCCGCGGGGGCTGCCGTCGCGTCCTTCGCGGTGCGCGGGGAGTCCGGGCTCATGTTCCAGGATTCGGCCCGTTCCGACGCCCTGAGCTTCGGCGTCCGGCTGATTGTGCTGGCCACCACGATCCTGGTTCTCCTGGTCGGCTCCCGCTACGTGTCGACCTTCACCCGGTACCCGGGCGAGTACTACTCCCTGCTGCTGCTGTCGGCCACGGGCATGATGGCGATGGGCATCGCCTCGGACCTGATGGTGCTCTTCATTGCCCTGGAGACCTTCTCGCTCAGCCTGATCCTCCTGGCGGGCATGTACCGGCACAACCGGTCCAGCACCGAGGCCAGCCTCAAGTACTTCCTGCTGGGAGCCTTCGCCTCCGGGTTCTTCGTGTACGGGTCCGCCCTGATCTACGGCGTCACGGGCACCGTGTCGTTCGCCGGCATGGGACCGGCCCTGCAGGCGGCGGCCGACGGCGGTCCGGGCGCGGTCCTGCTGTGGGCGGGGATTGCCCTGCTGTTGGTGGGTTTCGGGTTCAAGCTGAGCCTGGTGCCGTTCCACATGTGGACACCGGACGTCTATCAGGGAGCCCCCACATCCGTCACCGCCTTCATGTCGGTCGGCACCAAGACCGCGATGTTCGGCGCGCTGGTCCGGATTTTCCTGATGACCTTTCCCGACGGATTCGAGAACTGGACGGGACCGCTGATTGTCCTGGCCGTGTTGACGATGACGGTCGGCAACGTCACGGCCCTGTGCCAGACCAGCATCAAGCGCATGCTGGGCTACTCCGGCATCGCGCACGCCGGCTACGTCCTGGCCGGCCTGGTGCCGGGCACGGCAACGGCCGTGAACGGTGCCCTGTTCTACCTGTTCGCCTACGCCTTCATGAACATCGGCGCCTTCATCATCGTGATGGCGATCGAGCACAGTGTGGAGACGGACGTGGAGCGAAGCCAGTTGCGCGGCGCCGGCGCCGCCATGCCGGTCCTGGCCGGCTTCATGGCGTTGTTCCTGTTCAGCCTGAGCGGCATTCCGCCCCTGGCCGGCTTCTTCGGCAAGTTCCTGATTTTCCGCTCCATCCTGGACGGAGGCTTGGCTTGGCTGGCCGCGGTCGTGGTCGTCAACAGCGCGGTCAGCGCCTACTACTACCTGCGCATCGTGGTCACGATGTACTTCCAGCAGCGGCCGCAGGAAGTCCATGCGCCGCAAAGTTCGCCGGCCATGCAAGTAGGCATGGTGCTCGCCGGCGTCATGGTCCTGGCCATTGGCGTCTTTCCGGCCTTCTTCATGGGATTGTTGACGGTTCCCGGCCTGTAGACCTTCGTTGCCGACTGCGACAAGCATCCGCAACCTGAAATTCTGACCTCCCAAGGTCAGTCCTGGACCACACCGAACCAAGCGGTTCACCGGACCCTGATCCTCACAACCATGTCCCCTTTCAGGCCGTGTGGGCATGCTTAGGACAGCCGCTTGTGGCGGCGCACATTGAGTGCCTTCCATTCAAGTAGCGGTTGAGCCTCGATGCGCCCCTGCAGGAACGTGTCGGTCGTCAACAGTGACGCGTCGATTTCTCCTTCGTCCAGAAGCAGATCCAGGAAGGCGAGTTCGGCTTCGGTCAAGGGCAATACGGCGGAAAGGCCCTGCCGGCAATCACTTACGAGGGCAACCCCAAAGACCTCAGCATCGCTCATTTCTGGAACTGCACCGACATGCAGCAACGGCATCAGGTTATTGACCAAATCCGCCACATCAACTTTCACATCTTCGGGTGATATGGTCCGCCGGTCTTTGCGGTTCATCGCGCCATAGACGACGAATGCGATGCGGAGCTGCTTGGGATTGAGTTGTCCCATCGATAGGAGCAAGCGGGTGTCGAACAGATTCCGCGCCTTGCAGCGCGACAACAGCGCTGAGAGCTTGCCTGATGCCAGTTCATGAAGATCCACGACAGGAATCCCCGTGGCGTGCCAGTTCCCAAGTGGATGGGAGTCCATCCGGGCAACAGGCCACAGGGACACTCGATGCATGTAGTTGAGATCCAGCTCGAGTCGACCGCTTGATCCGAATGCACTCGCATAGCGAAACGACCACTTCCCTCCGGCGTGTTCTTTCGGCATCCGACGAACAGTGAATCCCTCTCGGCGAAGCACCGACTGAATCGCGGCTTCGATTCTCGGCCGCCCTTCCAGCATCGCCTTGCGGCTCACCGCCCCAACGTAGTTCAAATCGATGTCGACGGACAATCTGGGGACGTTGAGAACAAATAGGTTCAGGGCCGTTCCGCCTTTGAGAACCAGTTGTCCTTCGAGGTGGGGATGGGCACAAACGGCTTCGAGGACAGCCAACAGTTGAACAGCCTTTTCCAGCATGTCGGCTCTGAGCTGGATCGCGTCAGCCTCGACTGTCAGTTGCTCGAGGGATATCCTCACAGGACATCCCCCCACGATTTGTTGAGCACGTCATTGGGAACCACGAGATTCCAGTTCGCCACCAGGCTACCGGAATGCCGATGGTTGCGGTCCAGATAATGGGGTTGGCGAGACCTCCGCATACGAAGGGCTGTGAGATGTTGGTCCTCAACCAGCAGGTCTTCCCGGTGCTGGTCAAGATAGAACCCGACTTTCGCAGCCGTGGTCGCGTTGTCCAGCAGAAGTGTGTACTCCACAACCTTGTCAACGTGGAAGTACTCCACCGCTTCCAGTGAGCGCCAGATTTCCTCCCATCCCCCTGACAAGTCCGGTCGATGGAGGATGTCGACCATGGTCCGCTCCATGCTTGTGACCAATACTCCAACACCCATTCGCTCCCTTTCCAAGACACCTAAGCTCTTCTTTCCCGAGCGGAGAAGAGCCGTTGGGAATCGGGTGCCCCGGAACACCTGAGAGCGAAAGGCAAACGTTTCAATGGGACGGCATGCTGCGTAGATCAGGTGCTTCCAGACCGAGTAAGCGTTGCCGTGGAACTCAAGTGCCGTATGATGGGAAAGAATTGAATCCGGAGTCAACTTTGCTGCGACCAGAAACGGATCAACCGGGAAAGTCTCGGAGGCAGCTCCCGGTGGGATCACGGCATACAACCCGCGACGTATCCGGACAACCCGGCCCACTCGGGTGTAGTAAGCGAGGAATGCTTCCTTACCTCTCGCCCCTACCTCTCCACGGGTCGCAAGGTATCCGGCCAGTTCCTCGCCTGTAAAGACCGGATGTCGGTACAAGAACGGTTCATGCTTCATGACAGCTATCCCTCCTTCCCACATGGTGGCAGGCACTGGGCTACAGGTGCCCCGGCCCTAGGGTTTCACCATGCAACTCGCAACATGACTTAACTATTTTACACGAAACCCATGTTTTACACTGGCTTTAATGCGGATTTGTCAAGTCCGGTTTAGTGAACAAACAGGTGGGATACCCGACGGAATTCGGGACCTGACCTGGACTTTGGACAAAGCCATGGGCTGTTCCTGTTCAGCCTGAGCGGCATTCCGCCCCTGGCCGGCTACTTCGGAAAGTTCCTGATTTTCCGCCCCATCCTGGACGGAGGCCTGGCTGGCCGCGGTCATGGTCGTCAACAGCGCGGTCAGCGCCTACTACTCTACCTGCGCATCGTGGTCACGATGGATTTCCAGCAGCGGCCGCAGAATCCATGCAGATGGGCATGGTGCTCGCCGGCGTCATGGTCCTGGCTCTTGGCGTCCTTCCGGCCTTGTGCATGGGATTGTTGACGGTTCCCGGCCTGTAGACCTGTAATACCAATCCATTACGATAGAGTTACTTGAGTGTCGACGGGCAGGTCGGTCAGGGTGTCCCGGATCCA
>CAZMKQ010000157.1:0-9548 GCA_964566955.1 uncultured Caldilineaceae bacterium
GTTCCTCCGTTCCTGGATGCCCAGATTCTAGCCGGCCGCGTTCTTCAGCAGCCTGTTAGACGTTTTGTGCAAATACCCTTGTCAAAGGGACGGGTTGGGCTGTGCCTGCTCCGGGTAAAATGGGCCGCAAACTGAGAGTGAACGGGAGGATGGACAGCTGTGGTTGAGGTTCAGGGTCAGTCATCGGTACCGACCATAGCCCCGGATGAACTGCCGGAGGGCACGATACCAGGTACGTGGGGTTGGGAGTCCCCACCTAGGTGGGGTGATGTCGACGCGGCCACCGCACGCATGGTTCGGGAACGGCGGATAGATGCCCGTCTGGCCCATCCGGCGTTGTGGCGCGCCGGGCTTGTGCGTCTGTCCCATTACGCCCCGGACTACGAATACGATGTGGCTCACGAATATGAGCGCGACTGGACGACCGACCCGGACTATGGAGCCGAAGGCGTCAAACTGCTCGACTATGACGAGGATGGTTTCGTGAGTCCCAATGCCACCCGCCACGGATCGCTCATCGCCCTCATCGTCCAGGCCCTCCGCGATGTGCTGGGCAACCGTGTGGCCAACGAGCCGGAACTGCACTTCCACCAGAGAATCGGGGAAATTCTGGGCCTGCTGACCGGTGAGAGGAAGGGCAAAAAGCAGGTGGTGCCGGATCTGGCGGTGCTGCCGCCGGAACTTGCATGGCCTGCTGACATGGAAAGAGGCAAACGGGGACGTGTCCTGCATCTTGAGCGGGGAGATCCGGTACCGGAACTGGTGACCGAGGTCTTGTCGCCGACCTCGGAGAAGCGGGACTTTGAAGACAAGATGGCGTTGTACGCTGCCCTTGGGATTGCGGAGTACCTAGTCATTGAATCCGGAGAACCGCCGGACCCTTTTCAAGGTGAGCCCGAAATTCCTCCAGCCATCTGGTTGTACCGCCTGGAGTCAAGCGGGGTTTATCGACTCGTTGCAGACTCGTCGGAGTCCTTCCGCATCTGTGGAACGCTCGTTCGTCTGCTGCAACCGGAAGCAGGGAAGATGCCGGTCTTTCAATGGTGGGACGAAAACCAGGAACTCTGGCGCGATCCCGCCGGTGACCGCGAACGGCGCGGCTTTCGCTTGGGAGCGCTGAGGAATTCCCTCAAGTTCCTGGATGCGGTGCTGCCCGACCTGTCTCGGGAGGATCGCAACCTGATTGAGGCACACTGGCTGGCAGTGGGACCGCCTGAAGACGTCGCCGATCGTATTCTGACCGCAGGGCAACGTCCCGACGAATGGCACACCTTGCTGGGAATCCCGCATTGAGGCCAACAGAACACCGAACCTTTTCCGGCTGCTGTGGCAGTGCAAGGCACCGCTGATACTTGGTGATGAGGCAGCGGCAATCCAGGTTCTTCGGGATGCCGAGCTAATCAAGAGGAGGCTCTGGTGGGCCTGATTCCGATGTGCTTCGGTGCCAACCTTGGATGCTATCCAAGAGAGCGGAGCCCTGAAGCGCGAGAGATGGAGCGATGAAGTTTGAACGTCTGCTGTCGGTCTGCGAATGCAGGTGCGGCTCTGGCGCGGCAGCATCAATTGGGGAGGTCTTGCTGCCGGGCGACGACCATGTTGCCGAGGCCGCTGGAATCCATCACTGTGCTCGGCTTCTTGGTGTGGCAGGGCTATGATCCAGACGGCAGGCCTCCCAAACGTACGAAGGGGCAGTCGCGCTTTGGGGAGAAACAGTGGGGAGGGAACGATGACGACAGCCAGGATGACCAAATCCTTACCCGCCAGTGTCGCCGCGGACTACCGGTCCCAACTCTGGCAGACAGCGAACGCGTTGCGCGGCAGCATGGATGCCGCCGAGTACAAGCATGTTGTCCTCGGCCTGATCTTCCTCAAGTATGTGTCCGACGCTTTCGGGGAGGCGCGCGCCAGGATCGAAGCCCTGCGCGATGAGGGTGCCGATCCGGAGGAGCCGGACGAGTACCGCGGCGACAATATCTTCTGGGTACCACCCCAGGCACGCTGGCCCTACATCCAGCGTGCGGCCCGCCAGCCTCAGATCGGCTGCCTGGTGGACGACGCGATGGCTGCCATCGAGCGCGACAACCCGGTGCTGGATGGGGTGCTGCCGAAGGACTACGCACGCCCGGCCCTTGACCAGGCCCGCCTCGGACAGGTTGTCGATCTTGTGAGCAACATCAGGGTCGGAGGTGCCGAGGCAGAGGCCACCGACGTGCTGGGTGAGGTCTACGAGTACTTCCTGGAGCAGTTTGCGTTGGCCGAAGGGCGCAAGGGCGGCGAGTTCTACACGCCGCGCTCCGTGGTGCGGCTCCTGGTGGAGATGCTCGAGCCGTACTGCGGCCGCGTCTACGACCCGTGCTGCGGCTCCTCCGGCATGTTTGTCCAGTCGATTGAGTTCATTCGCGCGCATGCCACCGGCAATAGCAATGCCGACAAGGCCGCTGGGGCCATCTCCATCTACGGACAGGAGTCGAACTACACCACTTGGCGGATGGCCCGTATGAACCTCGCAATCCGGGGTATTGAGGGCCAGATCGAGCACGGGGACAGTTTCCACAACGATCGCCACCCCGATCTGCGAGCCGACTACATCCTTGCCAACCCGCCCTTCAACGTTTCCGATTGGGGCGGAGAGCGGTTGCGGGACGATCAGCGCTGGGTCTACGGGATCCCACCGGTGGGCAATGCCAACTTCGCCTGGGTGCAGCACTTCCTGCACCACCTCGCGCCACGTGGTTCCGCGGGTTTTGTCCTCGCCAACGGATCGATGTCATCGAACCAGTCGGGTGAGGGCACGATACGGAAGAACATCGTTGAGGCGAACCTTGTGGACTGCATCGTGGCGCTTCCCGGCCAACTCTTCCGTTCGACCCAGATCCCTGCCTGTCTGTGGTTTTTGTCCAAGGGTCGAAGTGCAGGGGAGTATCGGGATCGCGAGGGTGAGGTGCTGTTCATCGATGCCCGCGCGATGGGCTGCATGACCGATCGCACGCACCGCGAACTGACCGCAGAGGACATCGCGCGCATCGCAGATACCTACCATGCTTGGCGTGGCAGCGAGAACGCGGGTGAGTATGCCGACGAGGCCGGTTATTGCAAGTCGGTGGACCTTGAAGAGGTGCGTCGGCATGGGCATGTGCTCACGCCCGGCCGTTATGTCGGTGCTGTTCCCCGTGAGGATGATGGCGAGCCGTTTGAGGAGAAAATGGCGCGTCTTGCTGCACAATGGCGTGAGCAACGCACCGAGGCGGAACGGCTGGATGCCGAGATCGAGGCAAACCTGAAGGCGTTGGGGTACGGTGGAAACAGTGACCGGTAACAAGCAAACGGGCAGGGCGCATGCCGCTTGAGCTAACGAACCACCGCAACTCCATCCAGTCGCTCGCCGCTCTACTGGAGGTTGCCGAGAGTGACACACGCATGGGGCAGTTCACCGAAGTCGAGCGCAATGGTATTCGTGCCGGCGGCATCCAGAACTTCGAGGTCACCTCCGAGCTGGCCTGGAAGTTGATGGCGCGCTGGCTCAACACCCATGTCGGCATCGCGGATGGCAGTACCCGACGCCAGTTGTTTCGGCTGGCCGCCGAGAGCAACCTCATCCATGATGTTGATCAGTGGATGCAGCATCACGAGGCACGCAACACGACAACCCACACCTACGACGAGGCGAAGGCCGCTTGGGTCTATCAGGAAACGAGGGAGTTTGTGCACGATGCGCGGTACCTGCTCCAGGCGCTGGATGCGAGCAATGATTGACCTCAGCCCCGCACATCTCACCATAGTCGAGCGCATTCTGGCCAAGCATGTGCCGGAGTGCGAGGTGCGCGGGTTCGGCTCGCGCGCGACCTGGAACGCCACGGACCATTCCGACCTCGATCTGGCCGTTGTGGGCGACGAGCCACTTCCAAGCCGAACCCTTGCCAGTCTGAAGGAAGCCTTCGAGGAGTCCCGCCTGCCGATGCGTGTCGATGTCATCGACTGGAACGCCATTACCGACGGCTTTCGCGAGGCGATCGAACCGGACACTGTGGTGGTGCAGGATGCATCGGAGCGTGTCGAGTGGCCGGCTGTTGCGCTCGGTGAGGTTGTGGAGCTAACGCTCAGCAGCGTCGACAAGAAGTCGAAGCCCGACGAGCATCCGGTCTTGCTTTGCAACTACACCGACGTGTACAACCACGACTTCATCCGGACAGAAATGGACTTCATGTCTGCGAGCGCTACCGATCGCGAAATCGGCAGATGCTCTCTCGTCGAGTGGGATGTGATTATCACTAAAGACTCGGAGGCGTACGACGACATAGGTGTTCCGGCTCTGGTACGGGAGCACATCCCGAACCTCCTGTGTGGCTGCCATCTTGCGATCCTCCGTGCCAAGCCGGAGATCGACGGCACATATCTCTTCTATGCGCTTAAGACACGAGAAGTACAGCAGCAGTTTCATGCATACGCGAATGGAGTGATGCGGTATGGGCTGAGGAAGGCGGACATCAGCCTTGTTGAACTCCCTCTGCCTCCCCTTGAAGAGCAGCGTGCCATCGCTTGCGTGCTCAGTGCCCTCGACGACAAGATCGAACTGAACCGACGCATGAGTCGGACGCTTGAGGAAATGGCGTGGGCCCTCTTCAAGTCGTGGTTCGTGGACTTTGATCCGGTGCATGCCAAGACCAACGGCCAACCCTCGGGTCTCCCACCCGACCTTGACGCGTTGTTCCCCGGGGCGTTTGAGACATCGGAGTTGGGGGAGATACCGGCGGGGTGGGAGGTAGAGGCGCTTGGCGATGTTTTTCGCATTACGATGGGACAGTCTCCTCCTGGCAAGATCTACAATCAGGTTAGGGAAGGCCTGCCTTTCTACCAGGGACGCACCGACTTTGGTTTCCGATTTCCTGGGCGACGTGTGTACTGCACTGAGCCTACACGCTTCGCTGAAAAAGGTGATAGCCTCGTCTCCGTTCGCGCGCCCGTGGGAGACATCAACATGGCAATGGAGCCGTGCTGCATTGGACACGGAATCGCTGCGGTCCGCCACCTTAGCGGTAGCCGTTCGTACACGTATTATTCGATGCGGTCACTCCGCAATATATTCGAGCGGTTCGAAGCCGAGGGGATAGTGTTCGGAGCAATCGGCAAAAAGGACTTCCGTTCGATGCTCTGGGTGTCTCCTCCCGATAGACTGGTTGCGCAGTTCGACGAGTTGTGCTTGGGGATGGACAACCAGATTGAGGCAAGTGAAGTTGTAACCAATCTACTGATTGTGAAGCGCGACACCCTATTGCCACAGCTTATCTCTGGAGCTGTGCGGCTAGATCCGCGCAGTGATCCTTGAACAGAATATTCGGCATGCTCCGCGTTTCCGTCAACCCTGATCTTCTCCGCTGGGCGCGTCAACACACAGGACTTGCCCAGGAAGATCTCGCTGGGAAGTTTCCGAAGCTGCCAGATTGGGGGACTGGAGCAGTACAGCCCACCTTGGAGCAAGTCGAGGCCTTTGCGCGTGCCCGTCCACGTACCGGTGGGATATCTCTTCCTCAGCAAACCGCCGGAAGAGGTAGTTCATTCCCGACTTCCGAACTGTTGCAGGGTAGGCCGTGACGAGACCCAGTCCCAATTTGCTGGATACCATCTATGCCTGCCAGGAACGACAAAGTTGGTATCGGGATTTCGCCCGTGTGACGCAGCAACCGGAACTCAACTTCATCGGCAGTGTTGCCTTGGATATGCCTCCCACTACTACAGCGGTCCACATGCAGGATGTGTGGGATTTCGGAGTTGGCGCGCGTAGCGAATGTCCAACATGGTCGGATGCCTTGCGAATGAACAGTCGCAAGGCCGATGCTGCGGGTGTACTGGTAATGGTTGGGAATTACCCAGGGCAATCGCAAGATTTGATTGCGGGGCGGATTGTCCAGGATGGAGTTCCTTCCTGCCACCGAGGAGTGTCCGTCATGGTCCCCTGTATTGCGCCGTCCCTGCTGGCCTGTCTGGAAGGCGTGTCCGATCCCAGCAGTTCCCATGCGCGCAGACATCCGCTCCCGCCCCTTCTGTTCCTGGCCCTGACCGCCGTCATCGGCGGTGCCGACACCTGGGTGGAGGTGGAGGAGTTCGGGCGGGACCATCGCGCGTGGTTCGAGCCGTGGCTGCGCCTGCCCCACGGCATCCCCTCCCACGACACCTTCGGCCGGGTCTTTGCCCTCCTCGACCCGGAGCAGTTGGAGGCGGGCTTTGCACAGTGGGTGCAGACCCTGCGCGGTCTGCTGACCGGCCCGGTGGTGGCCCTGGACGGCAAGACCGCCCGGCGTTCGCATGACCGGAGCCACGAGCGGTCGGCCCTGCACACGGTCAGTGCCTACGCCTGCGAGAGCCGCCTGGTGCTGGCACAGACGGCCGTGGACGGCCCAGTCGAACGAGATCCCGGCACTGCCCGAGGTGCTGGCCCTGCTGGCCCTGACGGGGACCACCGTCACCGTGGATGCCATGGGCTGCCAGAAGGACCTGGCGCGGCACATCCGCTCGCAGCAGGCCGACTACGTGCTGACCGTCAAGGACAACCAGCGGACCCTGCGGACCGCCCTGGAGGAGACCTTCGCCGAGGAACGCCGGTGCAGTTTGAGGACTGCCCCCACACCGCCCGCCGCACCGTGAACGGGGGCCACGGACGCATCGAGATCCGCCGTGGCTGGGCCTTGGGCGACCCGGGGTACCTGCGGTATGTGGATCCGGAGGGCCCGTGGCCCGACCTGTGCAGCCTCCTGTTGGTGGAGGCGGAACGACGGGTGGGCGACCAGGTCGGCACCGCAACCCGCTACTTCATTTCCAGCCATCCCCCCGAGGCCCGATACCTGTTGGCGACCACAAGGACGCACGGGATGATTGAGAACGGCCGGCACTGGGTCCTGGACATGGCTTTCCGCGAGGACGAGAGCCGGGTGCGCACGGGCTACGCACCCCGCAACCTGGGCCTGCGGCGGCGCCTGGCGCTCAATCTGCTCCGGCAGGACACGACTGTCAAGGCCGGGGTGGCCATCCGGCGCCGCAAGGCCGGCCGCAACCTCGCCTACATGGAGCAGGTTCTGGGCTTGGCTTAATCTTGCGATTGCCCTGGGAATTACCACGAAACCTTGACAAAATGGGTTGTTTCAGATTTACGCAAATCTGTGCACTTGTGACATCATGGCATCCATCAAAGAGAGAGCCCGGCGGACACCGGACTCTCCATCAGACAGGGAATGAAGCTTCCGTACCTGACAGCCCTGATTCTACCGCGCAGGTCCCGGACACCGTCCACCGCACGGTGCATCTGCGCCTGTATCCGGGTGATGCCGCCACCGGCATCCTGCTGACGGCCATCGCCGGCGCCTGCCGTTACGTCTGGAACCACATGCTGGCCGACTGCGAATGGCGATACGCCCGTTGGAAGGAAATGCATGTGCCGGCCGCCCACTGGCCGGAGGTCCGGGCAGGCCAGACGGCGTGGGCCAAGGCCGTCCGCAAGCGCATGGGCCCCAAGCCATCGGTGACCTGCTACTGTGAGCAGAGTACTTGGGCAGCTAGACACGGCTCCAGTCGCCCCGGGCGTGCAGCTCTCGCAGCCGGGCCAGCTTGGCGTCGCTCTCCGGGCCGTCGGGGGCCGCATTCCGCTCGTCGCGGTTGTAGGCCCGCCACAGGTTGCCCTGGGCGTCAATGCGCGTGGGGCGCGTCGGGCTTGAACGTCCAACCGTCCATGTCCCCGAACCGGTTGGGTTCCTGGCCGTCAGGCGTCGTCTTCACTTTCTGCATCGGGCGGCATCCTGTTTGTTGGCGGTCATGCCTGATGCGAGAACAGCAGATCGCCGATGGCCTTTTGGCTAATTTGCCAGATCGAATAGCACTGGTCGTTGATCAGCAAGTCGCAGTCCAGTGTTTGATCATTCCAGCATTGTTCCACTTCGAACGCGAGCGCGTCCTTCCTGTACACCTCTATCGAAGTGGCCGTGATTTTCAGCCACACATAATCGGCATCTTCTCCATACAGAACCCCCCGGCTCGTCTTGATGCCAACCCCGATCGTCCCCCGGTCCTTGCGCGTGTGGCCAAAGATAGCGTTGCCCCGTTTCTCGGAGGCCAGATCATTGAACTTGTTGACATCACACTTGATGACATCCGAGAGCCGATCAAACACTCCCTGTCGAGTGCACTTCGCCCGCAACGCCACCCAATTCTGCTGCCTGCGCTCTTCCTCGGTCATGACCGCGCTCCCGAATCCAGTCCGTTGTGGGCCTTGAGTGCCGCGTAGGTGAGACGCTTGCCGGACATGCGGACCGCGGCCTGTGCCATCTGGTCCTGCGTGTCCCGCCGGCGCACATTGTGGCGACCGGCAAACTCCGTCACGTAGCGGTCAAGATGCTTCGGGCTGATCTTATGGTAGGTGCCGTGCGGCCGGTTCAGGCCCGCGTAGGCACTGGCCTCATCCGTGTACACCTGCGTATCGTCGTCCGTGTGCGTGTGCACGAAGTCCTGCAGGGTCTTGGCATCCGTGCGCACCACCACCCGGGCCTTGACCTGGTTGGTCTTCCGGTCCTTGATCCCGGCTACGGCCGTCTTGTCCGCGGTTCCGCGTCCGGTCAGTTCGGCGCGCTTGTGAGCGTGCATGTTCTTGGCCTTGCCGCCCACGTAGGTTTCGTCCGCCTCAACCGGTCCGGCCATGCGCTCGATTTCGTCGTTCCAGACCTCGCGAATGCGGTGGGCCAGATGCCAGGCCGACTTCTGGCTGATCCCCAGTTCGCGGTGCAGCTTCATGCTGGATAAGCCCTTGAGGTTGGTGCTGTAGAGGTAGAACGCCAAGGCCCACTTGCCCAGCGACAACTTGGAGTTGTGCATGATTGTGTCGGTCTTGACGGTGAAGTTGGCGGTGCAGCCCTTGCAGTGGTACTGCGGGGTCTGCCGCTTGCCTTTGCGAGTGGAGATGGCGCTTGGGACAGCGAATGCCGTTGGGCCAGCGGCGTGCCACAAACCAGGCCTCGCTTGGATACTGTGGTGGTGCAAGATGCACTACTGTCTGGGTGGCGCGAGGTCACCATCCCTGAAATTGCGTACAGCGTGGGAAAGCAGTACACTCTCGACCGAGAGCCCCAAGAACTTCGACGGAACCATCCCCTGGTTGACCCCGAACGACCTCTCGGGAACTCATGATTGCTACATAGAGCGAGGCAAGCGCAATCTGTCGCAGCATAGGCTGGAAAGTTCCTCGGTGAAGTCAATTCCCCCAAGATCCGTGTTGCTCTCGACTCGCGCATCAGTCGGATACGTGGTGCTTGTGAAGAGCCGGACTGTTCTGAACTACTTTGCCCCTAACGGCATTGCGGGATTCGTCCATGCCAACGGATTCATGTCATCAAACCAGTCCGGCGAGAAAGAGATTCGCAAACACGTCCACATTCTCTCTCCCGGCTGCTATATCGATGCCAAACCACTAGCAGGCTGCGGAAAAACGCGGCCGGCTAGAATCTGGGCATCCAGGAACGGAGGTACTCCCCGATGCGCGGTCGTCCCAACCCCCAACGCAGCATGCTGGC
>CAZMKQ010000158.1:0-9532 GCA_964566955.1 uncultured Caldilineaceae bacterium
CGCGGTATCTCGGATCGTCCGCGTGATCCACGTCACCCAGCTCGATGCGGCCGCCCTGGTAGCGCGCTGCATAGAAGGTCTTCAACTCGGGGGTGAGAAAGGATATCGATTCGATCTGCGGAACACCTGCGAGGCCGCCCGTCAGCAGCCGACCGAACGTCGTTCTGTCTCCGGGGTCGAATTCACCGCTCTTGATGCGCTCGGCGATGAAGCGAGCTTGATCCTCGGCCGGCAGCAGATGACGTTCGATCCGGTCGACCATGTTGGCGATGCTTTGATTGGCGTTGGCGCTCATCAATGCCAAGGTGTTCTTGTTGGCGAGCCAGATGCCGGCGCCGAGCACGCCGCCCACCGATACGAGAACAAGAAGAGTAATCGCTGTTGCCAGCGTGACCGTTATTGACAGCTGCCCGTTCCAACGGGCTGGGAATAGCCAACTCGACATTTCAGACTTGCCCGATATGGTGGATCCCGGCGTACGCTTCCAAAGCCGGTCCAAGGGTCGCGGCGCACTCTCTCGGAGCTTGGCTCATCGCGTGCAACTCGTGATGTTCCTCGCTCCTTTCCATCGACAATCCAAACAGGCGATCAGCGCAGAGAGTCAACTCCAAATCCAGGCCCGTGGCAACAAGCACCGGGCCGCATGCAGGGCGATCTCACCCCTAACTGAAAGCGATCTGTAACCCGTACGTCTCAGAGACACTGCGCTGTACCCAATTGTCAGGATCGGTGCGCTTCGAGTCACCGGGATGATGCCGCAGGCGACTTCCGTGAACGCCATGCCGGTGCCGGTCTTGTGGGCACACCATGGACATGGGACGCGGAACATCCAGATAACGTGGCGATAGATGAGAAGGCCGCGGAACGAGGTCAAGGCGTCGACGGGCGTTGAGGGATTCAGGCTGATCCGGGGAAAGACCGGCAACCGGACCATCCTGACGCTGCCGAACATCAACTGGTCAAACCGCTTCAATGCGGCATGGAACATACTGGATCCATTTGACGGGAAGCAGGGCCTGGCAGCTACTGAACCAAATTGCCCCATATGAGAATCCCAACATGCGGACATTCTTGATAGACATGCAAGGGCCTGATTCCAAAGGATGAATGGCAATGGCAGTCTCACCATCAAGGTGGTTGGGCAAGACCCCTGATTCATTTTGAAGATGACAAATCAGGAATTGCCTGGGAAAAGCCATGCAGGTTCCACTGTGGACACTGCAATACTTCCGGCCGCCGCAACAGCGCCATTGCAGGGACTTAGTGATTGGGTCCTGTTCGCGCTACCGCAGTGAAACCAATGGATGTTACCGAGACCCTTGCCGCATTGACAGGCTTCAATCCAATGGGACTTATACGCCAAACTTGCCAGCGGGCATATGCCGTAGTGGGTAGGTCATTCCCCGCGTGAGCCTTCGGCCTGCTTTTCTTCTTGGGCCTTGATCCACTCCAGCACTTCAGCCATGCCCTCTTTCAGGATGGCGACATCCTGCTGGATCGTCCATACGTTCTCTTGCACGCGCTCTACTTCTTCCTGATTGGCCCGCACTTCGACGACAAGCCACAAGAAGTACCCAACCCCTGCGGCCACAACACCCAACGCAAGCGCGAGTGCCGATACCCACTGGCCTACCGTCTGAATGATGTCCTTGCGGGTTAGCTCACTCATTGTGACCTCCGCCCCTTGACAGTCGCCACTGTACCATGTGTGAGAGGACAATCACGTATTATCTTCTCACTTCACTTTCAGGCCGCAGCCTTCCGCTTGATACGCCGTGACGGATCGGGCGGTTTGACGGCGGAGAAGATCGCCCGAGCTACTTGCTCAGGGCTGGCATCCAGCTTGATCTCTCGTGTGATGGGGCGCCCGCGCTGGCGCTCAGGCTGCTTCTCGACGGCCTTCTCACTCATCACAACCCTCCGTCACTTGACAGTCGCCACCATACCATTCTCAATCATCCCTGCAAGTCTCCAAGTGCCCGCTCTGTCGGGCCGCTCGCTGAATAGAACAGCCCGTAAACGGGTGCGACTGATCATCGTACCTGGGTGAACAGGCGGGGTATCGCAGACACTTGTGAGGCTTGCAACGGCCCGGCACCTTGTCGGGCCAGCCGATTGCCTGGGGCGGTCGGGACCGGGCGGCTACCCGGCCCCGATCTAGCAAAAAGGGGTTCGGTGTAGCTGGGAGAGCCGGCCGAATCCCGTACGCTTCGGGCACGCCAGACGGTGCATGGCACCAGCACAAGTGCGCTCTCCCGGAAGGTGAGGGTATGAGCTTGATCCAAAAGCTCTTCACAGGCTTCTTGTTCATGCTTGCGGTCCTGTTCTTCATCGTCGTCAGCGAGGCGGCCTGTTCCCTGATCCCCTTCTGGAAAGGGTGCTGACCCATGAAAAGAGTCTCACACCACTTCGCCTTCCTCATGGCGGCATTCATCCTGCTCTCTCCTGTGGCCAGCTTGGCATGCAGCGCAGGTGACAGGGCGATCTTACATGACGCGATTGAGGACTGCTGGAACCAGACCCTCACGGACGAAGGGATCGACCGTGGCATTGAGATCTTCAAGGGCCGTGGCATTGCGAATCCCAAGTGGGAAGCCGTCTATGTGCAGATGGCGATGAACTGCGTTGAGATCGTTCTGCGCTTCGAGAAGTGGGAGCAGCACATGAACTAGATGTGCCTCACAAACACACTATCAGACCAAGGAGAACTCATGTCCGACGAGCGTACCTACGACATTGACCGCCTGCTTCATGACGCTATTCGTCCGTGCAGAGCGGTGGTATTCCATCCCAGTCAAACGTCACGACACCCACCACTCGCCATTCTTCACTTTGACTACCAACTAAACGCGGGGGAGAAGGATTGTCACCTGACGCTTGAGCTTCCCCTTCCTGAGATGAGGGAGCTGGCTCGTCTACTGACTCGCACTGTGGAGGAACGCCCTGAAAGGCCTCTGACTCTGGATTTTGAGTAGACATCGCAACCCACACCGGCTAGACTCTGATCTAGCTGGGGTGGTTTTCTCAACTCCCCGATGGCCTAGTCTGCCACCAAGTCCTTGTACCTGAGCTGCTTGCCTACAAGTCCCTGCGCCAACAGGGACATTTGTTCAACGGTATCGAGATCCCGGATGTTGTGCCGTCCGGCGAACTCCTTGACATACCGCTTCAAGTGTTTCTCGCTCAGGTGGTGGAATGTACCATGATACCCCCGCTTGAGCAAGGCCCAGAACGACTCCATGCCGTTCGTGCTGGCCTGTCCATCCACATACTCACCAACCGAGTGCTTTACGGTGCGGTGAATGAACGGCAACCCCTGATAGGCTTTGGCCTGGTCTGTGTAGACTGTCGCACCCTTGGCGGTATGCGCCTTCACGAACCCCTGTAGGGTCGGCTTGTCCGTGCGCTCGACCACGGCGGCGCTGACAAGAGACGATGACCGATCCCGCACACCAGCCACGGCGATCTTGCCAACAGGGCCACGGCCAGCTTTCAGCCTCTTGCTGGCGTGCTTGTTCTTCTCCTTGCCGCCGATGTAGGTCTCGTCCACCTCGACGGGGCCGGGGAACGGCTGACCAATCCCCTCCAGGAAACCCTCACGGATGCGCTGCATCAGGTGCCACGCCGTGGCCTGCCTGATGCCAAGCTCCCGGTGGAGCTTCATGCTCGACGTGCCCTTGATGCCAGTCGTCATCATGTAGATGGCGATGGCCCACGCCTGCAACCCGAGCTTGCTGGACTGCATCACCGTACCCTTGCGCACGGAGAAATACTGTCGGCAGTCGCGGCAGCGGTAGGGCATGGGCTTCCCGGTAGCGGTTATCGAGTAGTCCTCGCTCCCGCATGTCGGGCAATACCTCATCCCACCCGGCCAACGCTGATCCTCGAACCACGCCTCCGCAGCGTCATCATCAGGAAACATCTTGAACAACTCTATGATGGACAGCCCTTCACGGTAGGACCGCCCAGGACCTCCCTTCCCCATGGCATTTCCCCCGGTTGTTGTTGGCAAGCATTGTGGCACAAAACCGGCATCCGGCAAATCGCCGGTACATCCCTATGACTCGACACGCCATACCGCATGTTGTAGAAAGAAGTTGGCCCCCGCCATTGGTAGTGGCGAGGGCCTTGTATCGCTTGGCTTTGACCGGCAGAAGCGATGGGTCACACACAATATGGCCCCATCACCTCTCCGTCAAGTCAGCGTTTCACTGCTGACCACGAAGGGAGGTGAACTCCACATGACAGCAGCAAACAACGACGACCGCACCGAGATCATCTGGCGGGCGTCAATCACGACCCGTGATGGTCGGGTGATCTATGCATCGCAGTATGGGTTGCGGGCATTCCCGATCCGTATCACGCGGAAGTGATAGCACCAGGGGCGGGCGCTTCCAAGGTGTCCGCCCCTAACAGCCCCTACGCGAGTAGATCATATGCCCGCTGGCAAGTTTGGCTCATAAGTCCCAATCCAATCTACGGCAGATTGCCTATGCGGAAACAGCTTGAACAACGAGCCGATCTGGATGCCTTCACGAGAGATGTGCCGGGTGAAATGTCGAGCAACTTCGGAGGTGAAGGGAAACGCAAACGATCGATTCAACCAATGTCATTTGGAGGTTGGAGCTTGTGGTGCCAATTGTTGCTCTTCCACTCCGTTGGATTGCATTTGCCTAGTTGCCGCTGATTGCCGTGTGGCGAACCAGTACGTCACAACACCCGTCGCAATCGGCAGCACCATTGTGAACACTTCGCGTATAATGCTGAATTTCGCGTCGGTCAAACTGCCAAACAAGGCAAGGACGATAAGAATTGCACTGCCACCGAATATGTACGCCGCAGCCCAATAGGTGACCGCCACCCGCACTCGACTTCGCCGATCATCGCGTCGTTCTTCTACTGACATATCGTCGTCTTCTCCATAGAGAATTTTCCTGACTTTTTTCCACATAAATCAATAATCCTTCCGTCTCGTGGTCGGTGACAGTACGGTTGCCATCTGTAGCGTGTCAATCTCGTGAGCTGGAGTGTACAGGATTTCCCGTCCCGCCGAGGGCGTCCGGAACGTGAGGCAAGTTCACGCCGCAGGTGATCCAGGGCGGGCGCAATCCGACATTCGCCACAGCACAAATCCCTTCAACTTCGTGGCCCGCGAGATCGGCGCAGGCAACAGTGGCCGGCTTCAGGCGCCTGCTTCTGCAGCCCGACATTTCCACGGCCACGGAGGGAACCGCTCAGGCGAAGCGGACACCGTTTTGTGTCATGGGAAGCATAGTCACCCGTGGGCCATTGACGGCGATGGCGTTGGCGAGTGCGGGGCCGGCCGGCGGTACACCGGGTTCTCCAACTCCGGTCGGTGGCTCGGCGGACGGTACGATATGCACGTCGATGCGGCCCACGTCCGATATCCGTAAGGGCTCGTAGTCTGGGAAGTTCCACTGCACGACCTCACCCTCATCGAAGGTGATCTCGTTGCGCATCACATGGCCGATTCCGTAACCGATACCGCCTTCCATCTGGGCCTTGACGATGTCGGGGTTGACCGCCACGCCGCAGTCGACGGCACAGGTTACCCTCTCGATTCTCGTGGTCCCCTCGGCATCGCGCGACACCTCGACCACCTGGGCGACATAGGTACCGAATGACTTGTGAGCAGCAACGCCACGCGCCCGGCCCGGCTCCAGAGGCTGATCCCAGCCGGACTCCTGTGCCGCCAGACGCAGGACATCGGCAAGACGCTGCTGGTCCGGCGAGCCATTCCGGAGATGGTCAAGCCGCCAGGACACGGGATCACGGCCGGCGGCCCTTGCCGCCATGTCCATCATGGACTCCATGACGAAGGCCGTGTGACTGTGACCGACCGAACGCCACCAGTTGACAGTGATGGGCGATGCCAGGTCGGTCAGACCGACAAACTGGCCCGGTACGCTGTAGAGGGTATCCGCCACGCCTTCAACGGACGTATGGTCGACGCCGTCTCTGACAAGCCACTGCTCGAACGGAGTTCCCTTGAACACGGGCTTGCCGGCAATGCGATGATCCCAGGCGACGATGTCTCCATCTCCATCGAGACCAACGCGCACCCTGTGGGCAAACGCGGGCCGGTAGGCGCCACCGGCAAGATCGTCCTCGCGAGACCAGACCAGCTTGATCGGTCGGGTGCGGTCGGTCATGGCAAAGGCGAGTGCCGCCTCGACGATGTAGTCCGCCGTCATGGTGGCGCGGCGTCCGAACGAGCCGCCGGCATAGAGCGTGTTGATCCTGATGCTCTCCATTGGCATCCCGAGAACGGCTGCGACTGCCTGGTGCGCACCTGTCTGAAACTGGCATCCATCATGGAGCGTGACCCCGTCCGCTGTCGGCTCGATGGTGCAAGTCAGGGGTTCCATGGGCGCATGGCAGAGCCAGGGCAGGAAGAAGTCGGCCTCGATGATCTGTGTTGCGCTGTCAAGGAGTGCCGCGGCCCCGTCCATTCCCGGACCTTCCTTGGCGACAAACTCGGGTGCCGCCGCCACGGCATCCAGAAGTGCCGATCTGATCTCGTCGGAACTTCGGTTTTCCGCAGCCGAGAAGTCCCAGTCGACCGCGACGGCCTCGCGCGCCTGGAACGCCGCCCAGGTATCGTGGGCGTACACCAGGATTCCGGCGTTGGTGGGCAGGATCACGGCGTTGACGAAGCCTGGAACATCGCCGGCCGCCGAGGCGTCCATGGACGCCACTGTTCCGCCGAAGTGGGGACTGCGCTTGATGACCGCGACGAGCTGGTTGTCGAGCTGCACATCCATCGCGAACCGGGCCGATCCGTCGATCTTGGGCCCGGTATCCCGCCGCGAGATCCGCGGGTTGCCGATAAGCGTGAAGGATTGAGGGTCCTTGAGTACCGGTTCGCCCGGCACCTCCAAGGCCGTGGCCGCGGCAACGAATCGGGCGATGGGCTCACTGCGTCCGGCGCCCGTGATCCTGCCGTCCGACAGATCGAGCGTTGATGGGTCGACGTCCCACTCTTCGGCGGCAGCGGCAAGCAGCATCTGCCGCGCCGCCGCCCCCGCCTGCCGGTACTGCATGTAGGAGTTCGCCATCGAGGTCGAGCCACCCGTCCCCTGAGCGCCACCAAAGAAAAGGTTGGCATAGCGCGCGGCGTCCGACGGTGCGAACTCCACGGCCACCTCGTCGAGGCCGACACCGAGTTCCTCGGCTATGAGGGTGGGAAGGCCGGTGGTCGTGCCCTGGCCCATCTCGAAGTGCTTGACGATCGCCGTGACGCGACCGTCCGCATCGATCTTCACGAAGGGGTTGAAGTGGCCGGCATCGCCTGATGCCGATGCCAATGCGCCGCGCGAAGAGAATCCGACCACCAGCGCAGCCGCGGAAGCCGTCTTGAGAAGGGTTCGGCGTGACAGGGTCAAGGTCATCAGCTGTCGTCCTCCAGGATTTTGGCGGCTCGCGCCACGGCCGCCCGAATTCTCTGATAGGTGGCGCAGCGGCACACGTTTCCTTCCATGTGCCCGTCGATCTCGTCCGGGGCCGGATGGTCATTCTCCGCAAGGAGCGCCGCTGCCGACATGATCTGTCCCGACTGGCAGTAGCCGCACTGCACAACATCGAGCTCGGCCCAAGCCTGCTGTACGGCCCGCCCTTCCCGTGTGGCAAGTCCCTCGATGGTCGTGACCTCGGCATCCTCGATATCCTCGGGATATGTCACGCAAGACCGGACAGGTACACCGTCCACCTGGACCGTGCAGGCTCCGCAGGATGCAACGCCGCAGCCATACTTGGTGCCGGTCAGCTTCAGTTCATCGCGCAGAACCCACAGCAGTGGCATACCGTCCGCCACATCGACCTCAACAGACTGGCCGTTGACCTTCAACGTCGTCCGCATACCCCATTCCTCCGTCATTCGAATGGCAGCCCGGGCAGACGGCTCGTCATGACCATCCGTCGGAAATTGGACATTTAGGCAAACTCTGTCGTATTGTCAACAGGACATCCGGACAACTGACACAGATCATGTCGGAACGCAAAGAGGCCATCGTCAAGGCTGCCTTCCAGGTGTTTTCGCGCTATGGACTGAAACGCACGACGATGCACGATATCGCCGAAGAGGCCGGTGTCACGCGCCAGACCCTATACAACCTCTTTGCCAACAAGGATGAACTGCTGCGGGCCACCATTCGGCTGCATGCCGACCGTTCCATTGCCACCATTGAAGCCAGGTGCGCCGGAGTCCGAGATCTTGGGGACAAGCTTGACATCGTCTTCGACTGCCTGGTTGTCGTTCCCTGGGTGCTGGTCCACGCGACACCGCACGGCGACGAAATCCTCTCCGGTGTTCGCGACGTGGCCCGCCAGGAGGTGGCTCTGGCCGACTCCCGCTACGAAGCCATGCTGGAAACGATGCTCGCGCCGTGTGCCGACAACCTGTCTTCGGTCGGGATGACCGTGGGACAGCTCTGCGATCTCATTCAGAGGTCATGGTACGGCATCAGGCACAAGGCACGGGACAGGGATCACCTCGACGCCTTGCTTGCCTCCCTGAAGACCCTTGTCCTGATCGCTGCCCGATCCAGCTGACGCATGGACTGGACACGCCGGGACGGCATCCGCACATCTTGCCAGTCCCACAGAGCGCCCGGCACGTCGAATCATCCCCCGCTGCAGTGAGAGTCCAGATCTGTTTGCAACCCACTGTGAGTTCCTCGGAGCAACCTGGCCTCCGAGACTTCATTGCCCAACAGACGTCCTCCAACCGTCTGAAAGGACGTGATATTGCCGATCACTCTGCTTCTGGAAGCGAGGAGCCCATTCCAAGCCTCCTGGAGTCCCAGGCGATCACCGAAAATGCGGATTAACTGTGGGAATACAATGTCGTCATGGCCCAGGGTCGGAGTTGATCACAGCACACTGCGAAGGAGGCGTGACCCGTGCCATGACGACATACTCCCCTACTGTTTTCCTGGTCCGATGTCGAGAAACTTCCCGATCCTCGGCGCACCGGCGGGCCCTTGGCGACCTGACCGATGACCGCGTCGCCCCCGCCCTCGAGCAGACCGCCGCTCTCAAGCACCGCACCATCCTTGGACCTTGCCAGATGACGACTTGGATCTATCTCGCCATAGCGGTGATAATGGGTCTGGCAGTCGTCTGCGTCGAAGAGTGCAAAGCCCAACTGGTGCGCAGTCGAATTCCGCCCGAATCCGGTTGATCCCTCTCGCGACGGATGGTGCCACGCCAGCTGACGTCGAGGATTGCCACAGAGCAAGCCCCTTCGAGTAGCATAGCGTGGACGCAGATTCCCCTGTCGGATACCGTGCATGCTGCAATCAGTGCCCCCTGAAGGGCCGGCCAGTTGCCACCCTTGATCACAAGAGGGGAAACGGGAGAACACGATGGACAGACTGAATTCGATTATTAATTCGATCAACGCCTTCGCCTGGGGGCCGCCAATGCTGGGGGCGCTGGGGGTCACAGGCGTCCTGTTGACCGTGGGTCTGCTGTTCATGCCCTGGCGCAAGGTGGGATACGGATTCCGCCT
>CAZMKQ010000159.1:0-9244 GCA_964566955.1 uncultured Caldilineaceae bacterium
CCGTCCGGGGGGTGCCGGCCCTGCATCTGGTGAGTGCCTGGGCGGACGCGGCGCGTCTGGTCCTGGGTCAGTGTCGGGTGGACGACAAGTCCAACGAGATCACGGCCATTCCGGCACTGCTCGAGATGCTGGTGCTCGAGGGCGGCATCGTGACCATCGACGCCATGGGCTGCTACACGCGGATTGCGCAGACCCTCCGCGACCGGGGGCCGACTATGTGCTGGCGCTCAAGGACAACCAGCCGCAATTGCACGCGGCGGTGGTCGAGACCTTCGCGGTCGAGCAGGCCGAGGGTTTCGAGGGCTGCGACCACGACTTCCACAAGACCGTGAACAAGAACCACGGCCGCATCGAGACGCGCCGCGGCTGGGTTATCGGCACGCCGGCGTACATCCGGTACGTGGACCCCGACGGGCTCTGGCCCGACCTGCGCAGCCTGGTCCTGATCGAGGCCCAGCGGCGACAGGGGAACCGGGTCGTCTCGGAGACCCGCTACTACATCTCCAGCCTGCCGGCAGATGCACAGCTCCTGTTGCAGGGCGTGCGCAGCCACTGGGGCATCGAGAATGCCCTGCACTGGGTCCTGGACATGGCCTTCCGGGAGGACGAATGCCGCATCCGCACCGGCCACGCCGCCCACAACATGTCGATCCTGCGCCGACTGGCCCTCAACCTGCTGCGCCGCGAGACCACGGCCAAGGGCGGTATCGCCGCCAAGCGCAAGCAGGCCGGCTGGAACGACAGCTACCTGCTCAAGGTCCTGTCAAATTAGAATGCGATTGCCCTGGCATCCTGGCCTGGTCCTGCTGGCATCAGCCCTGCCCGTGGTAGGCACTGCGTTGCCACAAGCAACGCCAATTCAGTCAACAACATCATCTACCAATGTGGTTTCAGAGAAGGAAGTCCTCCATCCGCAGCGCATACCCCCGTATCTGCCCCTTCGGTGCATCGTCAACGACGTAATTGGCAATGTAAATCTCGCCGTCGTCAAACTGCACCCAGCCGGAATAACCGGTATCGCTCTCGGACGAGCGGTCAAAGTCGATGGGCAAAATGCGGGTTTGCGCCTCGTCACGGGTGGGGGCCAACGCCGACTCCGCATCGGTCAAGGCGGCGAAGAAGTTCTGATGTCCGCCGAAGAAGCCGCGCCTGCCGCCTTGGATGAAACGGTGCGTGATCATGATCTGTCCATTCTGAAGCCAGCCGGCAACAGGACGATGGCAGGCCGGCAGGGGAAACTTGATCAGTTCACCCCAGGTTTCGCCGTTGTCACGGGAGATAGCCTTGAAACAGTCCCAGCCCTGGAAGGAGTTCTCGCGCATGAAGGCAACCAACACCTGATTGTCAAAAGGAAGGATTGACACCTCGCAAAGGTTCAGTCCCTCCTGTCGTCCGACAACCACCGGCTCGGACCAGGTTGCACCCTGATCATCCGAATACCACAGCCGCTGCACCAGAAAGCCGAAACCATCCTCCTTGTCGTGACAGGACAGAATCCAGCGGCCCGAATCCAGTTCAAGCAGTTTGTCCGGCACGATGCCGCGGGCGGGGGTTTCGACGGGATCACTCCAAGTTTGGCCGTCGTCCTCACTGAAGTACAGCAATATGTGGCCCCCGCCTTCGCCGCGCTCGTACACCTTGTCAACGATGATCACGTAGCGGCCATCACTCAAACGCATGATGCGACCGCAGTTGTAGTAGGGCAACCCTTGCGTACCGTCGGTCAGAGGGCGTTTGGGGGTCCAGGTTCGACCACGATCATCGGACTCGGTCAGCATGATGCGCGTGTAGGACCGATCATGATGATGCGTACACTCAGCGAAGACACAGAGCAGTCTGCCCGAAGGGATCAGGACCACATCGGGCCAGGCTTCATAGATGGCATCGTCCCGGCTGATGGCGAACTGCTGAATCATGGTCCGGCTCCGTTAGCTAATGGGATACAACCCGGTCACTCGACTGGCTTGAGGCAGTACCGATACCGCCGCCACCCGAACTGCAACCATCAAGGCTTGACTTTCCACACAGTGGCTGAACAGTCATAAGGCAACCTGTGGCTCGTAGCGGTCGACCTCGACTTCATGCTCCCGTGCCTGGGCCTGAGCAACATCATAGGCCGCCTGCAGACGTATCCATGATGCCGTGGTCGAGCCGAAGGCCTTGGCCAGACGAATCGCCATGTCGCTGGAAATCCGCGCATGGCCGTTGACCAGGTTCGAGAGGGCCTGACGGCTCACGCCCAAGACCCGCGCGCCTTCGGTGACACTGAGGCCGAGCGGTTCCAGGCAGGACACCCGAACCACCTTTCCGGGGTGCGGCGGGTTGTTCATTGGCGGCGCGGTCGAAGGGGGTCCGCCCGCGGGTGGACCGAATCCAGCAGATGTTGTAGAGAACGCCTGCCCCTCCATCGAGCGGCACAGCCCGTCCGAGTCCGAAAAGCCCATTGACCGCCTCCAGCATCACCGGGCGATCCCCAAGGACCTGCCGCCAAACTTGTGCGCCGCCCGGCAGCCTACCCGCAGGGACCAGACATCGATTGCCTCGGGACGCTGCGCTCGCAGGCGGTCCACTGCATCAAGAATATCTTCTCCGACGGCCCAGGTGCCACTGTCCATGTCAATGGAGACGATCTTCCCGTGGTGGTCCGGGTCCGCTTCAACCCGCGCCCGGATATCTCGTTCGTAGAAGCACTTGAGACCAGGATGTCGGTAACTCCGTGTCATTCACACACTGTAAAGTGTCTATGGCACTTGTCAACCGTGATGGACTCCGGCACGGTTTCACTGATGTTGGTTCGAACCATCCATCTTCGACACTTTCAGTTGAGTCAGACCGTCTACAGCGGCCTACAGGATGTTCGGTCCGAGCCGCAACGGTCGCCGGGGAAATCCTTTGCAGACTGAGGTGTCGCGGGTTGTGTACACTGAATTCGGCGAAGCCTTCCTTGATGCTGGTGGTGATACGGTGCCTGGTCTGGAAGAAGAAATCCTGACCTTCATGGAATCCGCCCGCCCGGAAGAGCGCATCTTTCGGCGCAGCGAACTGGAGCGGTTCGGTGCGGCAATCGATGTGGATCGGGCCTTGGACCGCCTGGCCAGAGAGCGCCGGGTGGGTTCCCCCGCGGAAGGAATTTGGTTCCCCATCCATTACGTTGACGGGTTCGACTACCCTTTGCCCTACGCTTCACTGCGACGGCTGACACTGTCCCTGTTGCAACGCGAGGGGGTGCCCACCTGTGTCAGCCGCCAGGAGCGCGACCACTTCCGCTTCCATGAGACACAGGGACGCGAGGGGGTTTGGGGTGTGCCCAATTTTGAAGCCGTCGGGGTTGAGGAGCCTGTGCACCTTTCCCTCCTGTGGAATCACGGAGGCACCTATACGGAGTACCAAGGGGACCTGATGGAGCACACAACGGACGTTGGCTTCACGGCCACGGCGATACACGATCCACAGAAGTTGTGTCGCAGGGCCGAGCAACTGGACCTGTCTCCCCTCCGTGTCGAAAAGGATGTCCGTGTCAACTCCGTGTTGCAGGGTCTGGGGCTCGCGCCCTGGCCGCAAAACGGATGTCTCCTATTCGCGGGCGGCACAAGCTTGGTGAAGGCGTGGCAACAGTCCCCCCGATTTTCGGAAGACGTGGACTTCTGGTTCCTAGGGGATGCGTTCCCTCCGGATACCTCGATGGAGAAACAACAGGAAGTGCACAACCACCTGTTGCAAACCCTCCAACAGTGGGTGTTGCCCGACATTCCGGGAGCCCGTATCGTGCCCGAATTGTCACAGTTTCGCATTGGGCCGCCGGTACAGCGCGCCATTGTGGAATATCCATCTCAAGTGTCACAGGAGCACACCGAACGTTTGAAGGTCGAAGTGATGTTTGCCAGATTCACACCCGTCTGGGAAGCACGCCCCATTCATTCCCTGCCCGTCGTGGCGGATCGGTTGGAAGTCCTAATCCCTCGGTATCCGTGTGTGGCTGCCTGGGTCACAATGCTGGGCAAGTTGCATGCGCTGACACTCATGCACCCCGGCCGCAACCACCAGGACATGCGTCATGTTCACGACTTGGGGAAGTGGACAGACAAGCGACACCTTCCCCGCATGGTGCGGCAAGCCCTCGTTCAAGGCCACATGGGCAACCTGCTGGACGGCCTGGTGCCCACACTCGATGCCCTGTCCCAACAGGATGTGTGCCGTGATGCCTACCGCCGGTATGTCACAGAGATGTACCCCAGCAGCCATAGGCGGGAGGCCCCCGGCCTGGACCTTGCCGTGGATTTCATCCGCACCCTTTGGCAGGAGATGGGCGAATCGGACTGGGAAAATCCGATTTACGACCCGGTACCGGTGCCCTTGCCGAAGGAAGCCGACTTCAAGGCCCAATCTGCCGATAGCGGATCCGAGGAGACCACGGACAAGCTCCAAGCCTTGAGAGACGCGGTGGAAGCCCAACCGGATGCCCAGGAAGCCAAGCGGTATTCGGATTCGTGGGGAGATGTGCCAACGGGCTACTGGTGAAGGCGCGACCTGGTTGTACCCCGGAACGCATGGGAGGCGGTGTCAGCTGGGACCGAGTGCCCGAGATGTGATCGGGCTGATGGTTCTCGGCACCACCCACCGGTATCAATGGCTTGCTTCCGCCAACGACAATGCCTCGTAATCCGCGCCAGTACTTTCGTCGCCGACATGGCCAAGTTCAACCTGACCGCCATTCAGGAGCAGCACGACCTCATCAAATGGCGGAGCTTGTAAAGGGAACTGGATGACTGTGCCATGGATACTCTTGCCGCCATTCGGGGGAAGTTCCAAGCCGGAAGGATCGAGTTCTCGGAGCACGCGGTTGACCAGAGTATCCTCCGAGAGATCAGTGTGCAGGAGATCCGTGATGCCATTACAGAGTGCGAAATCATCGAGGACTATCCAGCGGATAAGTACGGACCGAGTTGTTTGATACTCGGATACACACGCGCGGGTAGGCCCCTCCACATTCATTGCAGCTACCCATCAAGACCGCTCATCAAGATCATCACCCTGTACGAACCTCAACCAACCCGATGGATCGACTTCAAGACAAGGAAAGGACGCCATGACTGAGTGCAAACCGTGGCAGGAAACCCTGGTGGAGAGGAAGGTTACGTACCACATCGAATTTCGGGGCCGTCTGTTCCTCATTGAACACGTCCCTGCGCGGATCAACCTGGAGACCGGAGAACGGCACTTCTCCCCGGAGACGGTTGAACGTCTGCACCAAATCGTGCGGGAAGCAGGTCATCCCGCCCGCACAATCGAGACACCGGTCTATGAGTACGAGGCGGTACTGCCGGAGAGTTAGCACCACGGAAGGAAACCCGGATCACCCTCTCCAAACCTGTTGAGAACCTCAATGAGGCGCGTCCTGACATCCAGTAGTCAACAGGCCAATTCCTTTGCCGCGCTGCATTGGCCTGAACTGAGCAGTTCACGTCGAACCTCATCCCAATCCAAAACCGGATCGGAAGGGTCAAGCAATCGCTCCACTGTCACCGACAGGTCGTCGAAATTCTCCAGGTACTGCTCTACGGCCTAGCGGACCACTTCGGCCCGGCTGCGCTTGAGAGCCTTGGCCGCCGCATCCAAGGCTGCAACCTGTTCGTTCGACAAACGCACAGTGATTTGGGTTGACATCCTGCACCCCCTGGACTATCGCTGCAATTCAACCAATGCCAATGATCATTGGCAAGGTTAGGACAGGGCCGAGGCTGCTTGTCAACTGCCACCATTGCTCATCCCAACCACCGCAGCTCCCCCCGGTCGTGGTTGGAACCGCCGCGCGCCTACACAGAACCCGCTGCCACCACCGTCGGTTGACAGCAACTCCAGGCTCAGGGCATCGTTGGACTGCCCAGCTGGCCTCAACCCTTCAGCCCCGTCAATGCCACCCCGGCGATGATGTACCGCTGAAACACGAGGAAGACGCAGAGCAGTGGCACGCTGGCCAAACTCGCCGCCGTCATGATCTTCTCCCACTCGGTGGTCGACTCGCCTCGGAAGAAGGACAAACCCACGGGCAGGGTGTAATACGCCCGTTCGCTGGCCACAATCAGGGGCCAGAGGTAGGCATTCCAGTTGCCGATGAAATTGAAGATGGCCAGGGCCGCCATGGCGGCCAGGGTCAGTGGCACGCCAATCTTGGCCCAGATGCCGAACTCGCTCATGCCGTCCATGCGGGCGGCGTCCAACAGGTCGTTGGGCACACCGTTGAAGAACTGGCGCATCAGGAACACGCCGGCGGCCGTGATGACCCCGGGAAACGCAATGCCCCAGTACTGGGCCAGACCCGTGTTCCAGCTCCACCGCACGCTCATGTCGAACCACGGGATGATCAGCATCTCGGTGGGCACCATCAGCGTGGCCAGCATCCCGAGGAAGATCAGATTCTTGCCGGGAAACTCGAACTTGCACAGCGTATAGCCCACCAGCGAGTCGAAGAGCACAACGCAGGTTGTGGAGAACAGAGCCACCACAATGCTGTTGAAGTACCAGCGCACGAAGTTGGAGGTGGTCAGCACACGCTGGTAGTTGGCCAGGGTGGGAGATTTGGGCAACCAAGCAAACTCCACCAGTTCCGGAGCCGGTTTGAAGCTGGTAATCAACATCCACAGGAAGGGCGTGACCATCATCAGGGCGCCCACCGACAAAAGGGCGTAGGTCACCCCCTGGATGCCCCAACGACCCAACCGTCCGGAACCTGAAGCGGCAAGGGTGCCGCCCGATGAAACCAGCGTTGACATGCTTCTATGTCACGCAACCATCCGGCAGACGGCGTACACGTGAAGATTCATCGGTAGCCACAGACAACATCCCTGCCCATCGGTCTTGACCGACATCACCCTGGGAATACATACAGGCCACCGTACTTCGCCGACTTCAGTACTCGAACCGCCGCGTGAGGAACCGCAGCTGCACTACCGTGATCAACAGGATCACGAAGAACAGAACCACGGTGAGCGCGGCCGCATAGCCCATGTCATAGCTCGAAAACCCCTTCCGGTACACCTCCAGCACGACGGTGGTCGTGCTCTTCAGCGGTCCCCCCGTGCCCTGGGGGCTCATGTTCTGCACCAGGGCAAAGAGCCGCAGAAACGAGATCGTGGAGAGGACCGTGAGGTAGACGATGACGGGGTTGAGCAGGGGCAGCGTGATGTGCCGGAACAGCCGTACGCCAGCAGCACCGTCAATGCGCGCCGCCTCGTAGTACGTGGCGGGGATCTGCTTGATGCCGGCCAGGTAGATGATCACCGAGTAGCCCAGGGTCTGCCAGACCGCCACCGCGGCGATCGAAGCCAGCGCCTGGTCGGGACTCTTGGTGAAGGGCTGCTCCGGAATGCGCAGCAGATCGAACACCTGGGCCAACAGGCCGGTCTGGGGCAGGTACAGCCAGTTCCAGACGAAGGCCACCGCCACGGCCGAGGTTACGTAGGGGGCGAAGTAGGCCACCCGGAACAGGGTGGAGAGCACCCGGATGCGGTCCAGCAGCAGGGCCACGGCCAGGGCCAGCACCATCTGGGCCGGCACCCCGTAGAGGACATAGCCAAGCGTATTGGTGAATGCGGCCCGGACATCGCTGCGGGGCTTCCACATGTCATCCCAGATGGCCGCATAGTTCTCCAGGCCCACCCAGGGACCGGCACCCTTGAAGGTGTTCCAGTCCCGAAACGCGATGTTGAAGGACAGCAGGGCCGGATACCACCGAATGATGACGAAGAACACCAACGCGATGCTCAGAAACGCATAGGCCCATAGCACCTGCCGTTGCCTCAGCGTCAGTCTCATGGTTCCGCGGCTCCGGTCGGGAGGGGACGGGACGCAGGTTGCATCCCGTCCCTGTGCCTCCCAAGGGGATCGATTCCGCTACTGACTGTAATGGGCGTCCAGGATGTCCTGGACGGTTTCCGCCGCGATCTCAAGCGCCGCGTTCGGATCCTCCCCGCTCAGCACGACCATGTCGTAGGCGTCAATGAGGGCCTGGCGCTGCTCCGACTCGTTCACGAAGAAGGTGGCCTGGGCATAGCCCAAACCCGCCGCGAAGGCACCGAGCTTCGGATCCGCCAGCAGTTCGGGATCGGATCCGGCGTTGAGACGCGCGGGCAGTTCGCCCACCATGTCCACCCAGATCGAGCCGGCTTCGTCCGACGTGACGAACTGGAGGAACTTGACGGCGGCATCCAGGCGCGCGGGGTCGCTGGCGCCCTTCTGCGTGATGCCGTGGGTCCAGTAGCTGCCGAACGTGCTCTGCACCCCGTTGTGGGAGGGCAGTTCGACCACACCGAAGTTCAGGTCGGGAGCATTGTTCGCAATCGTGCCCAGCCGGAACGACCCGTCGATGTGGAAGCAGGCCCGGCCCGCCAGGAAGGCCTGGGTGCTGCCGTCGAACAGATCGCGGTCACCCGTTTCCAGCTCCGTCTTGAACTTCAGCAGGTAGTCCCAAGCCTGCTGTCCGGCCTCGGAATTCCAGGTTACGGACTGGCCATCCGCGGAGAAGGGCTCGCCACCAAACTGACGCACAAGCACTTCCCGGAACCAGTGGTGGTCCTGGGCCGCCAAATCCACGACAAACCCCTGCACCTCGTAGTCCCCGTTGTCCGCCCGCACCGTACAGGCCGCCGCCTGGGAGGCCAGCTCGTCCAGGGTCGTGGGCGGCGATTCGGGATCCAGGCCCGCGTCGGCCATCAGGTCCTTGTTGTAGAACATGGCCAGCGCGCGCACGGCGGTCGGGATCGTGTACAGGGTCCCGTCCACGAAACTGGCCTGCACCAGCGGACTGAACTCGTCGTCAATCATGGCCTTGGGGAAGGCGTCCTCGGGCAGAGGCACCAGGTAGTCCGCGTCCAGCCAAACCGTCTGCCAACCGTAGAACAGGGTGGCCACGTCGGGTCCCACGCCGGCGGGCACGCTGGCGGCGATCTTGTCCCGGTACTCGGCATAGGGCACGTCGGAGTTGTGCACCACCTTGATGTTGGGGTTCTCCGCCTCGAACATTTCAATAAGGCGGTCCATGGCCAGGACCCGGGCCTCGAAGTTGTACTGCCAGTACTCGATTTCCACCATCTCGGGCTCTGCGTCGGCCATGGGCTCCGCGGCGTCCGGTGTCGGCGCGACACAGGCCACCACCCCCAGCAGGGCAACGGTCAGGCATCCCAAAATCCACATAACGTCTAATGTGGAATTACACGGCCACGGTGAAGGTCTGGACGTCAATCCCGGC
>CAZMKQ010000160.1:0-9235 GCA_964566955.1 uncultured Caldilineaceae bacterium
GACGCGCCATGCCGGCTATGGGGTGAGCCTGCGCATCCGCAAGCGGGTGGAGGAGATCTTCGGCTGGATGAAGACGGTGGGCGGCCTGCGGCGTACCCGCTACCGAGGCGTGGACCGTACCAGGTTGGCCGGCTACTTGGTGGCGACCGCCTTGTTAGTCAAATTCAGTAGCCACCGGCGGCCGCCGGTGGCTACTGACAGGGCGTGACAAACCGCCTTCCGGCAAGTCAACACACAGCTGACACCTTCAGATTAAGTCTTGCGAAATGTTTAGTCGGTCCTGTCGCCGTAAGGACCGCGTCCCACGGTGGCCTCGATACGGGTTTGGAGTCTGCGCCGCAGGTCCTCCGTATTCTCCCAGAAAAGATGGTTGATGTGACTCGTGTCAAAGTGCAGGACTTCGCACAAGCCACTGAGACAAGTGTGGATTACCGGAAGACCCAGACCCTGGGCGAACCCTGCCTCGTAGTAGACACCCCCCGGATACCGGCTTCCTTGTCGGTAGTGAAGTCCGCCACGACGAACTTCGACTTGCGGATTTCGGCCAGGATTTCGTCGTCCACCTTGCCCAGGAATTCCTTGCGGTCGATGCGTACGGGTTCATAGCCGGCGGCCTCAATGGCGGGAGCGAATGCAAGGTCGTAGACCTCTTCCATGAACGGTGCGAACCACATGGCCACAAACGCCTGTTTTTTGTGGTCCTGCGCGCCGAGGTGTTCCTCCACAAGGAGGCGTGCGCCAAGGTCAAGTTCGATGAGGCCAGGGTGAGGGAAAGAGGCGGTATCCGGATCTAATCCTCCTCCCCGCAACCATCCCCTGTCCAGTGCGTACAGCCGCAGCTCTTTCAAGTCATTGCCGTTCCGGCAACCACCGGCCGCCCATTGCAACTCTTCATGGGATTCCCGGCCGGCATCGTCACAGCGGATCAATTCCCGTAGGAAGGTCAGCATGCGCTCCGAGGCCGAGGGCGTGCGGTCCAGGTTGTTCTCCACCCACTCCTGGTCGACGACAATCGGTCTCTCGCCCGATGTCCGGTCGTCGAACAGCCGGTAGTCGAGGTTGTGGCGGTAGATCCGGTAGCTGAGGTTGGCCCGCTGCCGGTCGGTCAGGAGTCTCTTCTGCAGGCAGGCTGCGCCGTCCGGCATCAGCACGAAGCGGCCGCCGGCCCGCGGCGAGTCGCAGGGCCAGCCAACTTCGGCGACGTCCTGCGCGGAAGGCGGTCCGTCCCAAATCGGGCAGGCTTGTTCGGATGTCATGCGCGGTACTTGCCTTTGTGGTGCACTAACGAAACCGCGCACACAGCCTGATGTGGGGAGCAGGCTGTGTGCGCACAAACCATTGTTGCAGGTAAATTGTTGCAGGAACGGCGCGTCCGTTCCGAATCGATGGCGGTGGCCTCCCCGGCACACCGCTAGTCGTCCGGCAGGCCCGGGCTCAGCCATGCGCTCCAGGCCCCTCAGGCAGGAACCCAGGCCCATGGGTGGGTGAGATGAGCCACAGTGGCCGTCAGCAGGAGTTGGGCTTCGGTCCTGGTACACACTCCCGATAGCGCGCCTGGCGCAGGCCCAACTGCACCAGACGGGCCAGGCGATGTTCGGTCCGATAGGGTGCAAAGGCCGCGCTGGCCTGCCAGGCCCAGGCCTCCTGCAGCAGACCTTCCCGGGGATGCAGGCTGACGCGGTGCCGCGTCCGGGTGCGGCCTGCAAACACTGCGGTTGCAAGGAACAGCCGTCACAGACTGCCCCCGCGAAGACACATGGCCCAGCGCGGAACCCGCTGCCCGTATCCGTCGCGGTCGTGCCCCTGGCGGTGGAGACGAGTCATGACTTCTCCGGCCGGACAGGTGCAGCGGCCAGCCTCCAGGTCGATGGGGAAAGCCTGCTTGGTGAAGTACCGGCTGCGGGGTGGTTTGGGCACCTTGGCGACCAGGATCCGTTCGGCTTCGGCCAACTGCCGGCAACTCTCGCCATCCCCGTAGGCGGCGGCCACGATCGCCGCCAGGAACGCGCGCCGTGCCTCGGGGTGTTCCAGTCCACCTCAGTGCTCCCCCGGATGCTGGGTTCCAAGTAGCGGTTGTAGCCGCTCTCCAAGCCTTACACTTACCGGATCCAATCTGTACCGATTGATCCGGGCCGCTTGGCTACGCACCTCAACGACCTGCGCGACCGTCTCCGGCCGTCCTACCAGGTCTCCGCGCGCTGTTGACGGCAGCCGAGCTGGCCACCGGATACGCCTTGATGTTCCGGGCGGCGTTCAGGTCCCGGTCGCACTCGAATCCGCAGCGGTCGCAGCGATAGGTTCGTTCCGACAGCGACAGGGCGGCCTTCACGGCCCCGCACGCGCTGCAGGTCTTGCTGCTGGCAAACCACGGATCCACCTTCACAAAGTGCGCGCCGTACCACGCGCACTTGTATTCGGGCATCCGCACAAACTCGGCCATGCCGGCATCCGAGATGGAGCGCGCCAGCCGCTTGTTCTTCGCCATGCCTGCCACGTTCAGCGTCTCGACCTTCACCACGGCCCATGTCTTGGCTATCGCACAGGTGGCCTTGTGGTGATGGTCGCGGCGCAAGTGACGCACGCGGGCATGTTGACGGTTGCGCAGTTCGTACAGACGGTTCCGCCGCTGGGACGGTGGCTGTCTGCCATGCACATTGCGCGAGCGCGCAATGGCTTTGTCCAGCGTCCGCAGCTTGGCGATCTCCGCGGCCAGCACCTTCGGATTCTCTATGGGATCGCCGTCCGACGGTGTGACCAACACGGTCAGGCCCATATCGATGCCGACGGTTTCGCCTGCACGCCGGGCCGGTTCCGGTTCGCCGGTATCGACCGTGAACGCGGCCTGCCAGCGACCGCCGTACAGGCTGATCGTGACTTCCGTAATGTCGCCGGCAAAGCGCAGCGCCTCGCGCATCCTGACGGGGCCCACCTTGGGCAGGTGCACGCGCCGGCCGTCCGGCCGTACGGTGTTGCGACCGTTGGACGCGGTGTAGGACATGTGCCGGCCGCGCTTGCGGTACTTCGGAAAGCCTACGCGCCGCGCCGGCTTTCCGGCCTTCCGCGCCCGGCAGTACGCACCCCAGTTCTTGAGCGCTTGGCCGGTGTGGATGGTGGCGTTCTTGGCCGGTGCCTGCGACAGCGCGCAGGACCACGGAAACAGGTCGCGCTTGACGGCATTGAACAGCGGCCGCAGATCCCTGTCCGTCAGCCACTCGTTGTCCTCGCCTTCACCGGTGAACCAGGCGGCCGCAAACGTGTCGATGGCCCAGTTGGACGCGGTGCGCGCCCAGCCGCAATGCTGCATCAGCAAACCGGCCTGCCGGTCGTTCGGGTCCAAGGCGATTTTGTGCGACCGGATCACGTTTCGGATGCTGCCTTGAGACTGTCCATCAGCTTGCGCGACGGGTGCGACCGGCTGCCGTCCAGCCGCGCACGGAAGACCGTGATGATCTCCAACACGTCTTGCGCCAGTTCCTCTTCAAAGGCGGGCGGATCGCCTTGATGGATGATCACGATCTCAATGCCTTGCAGTTCGCACAGGGCAAACACCAACTCCGCACCCAAGCGCAGCAACCGGTCCTCGTGCGTAAGCACCAATCGCCGAATCTGCCGCTTGAGGATCAGATCCAACAGCCGCTGCAGGCCCTGCTTCCGGTAGTGCAGGCCGGATCCCAGATCGCGGATCGTCTCGGTCCGCCAGCCTTGGGCCGCGCAGTAGGCTTCCAGCGCGGCTTGCTGCCGGTCCCAATCCGCCTTTTGAGCGTGACGGGACACACGCGCATGGCACAGGGTCGGCGCGGCTTCGTTGGCCACGCCCAACAGGTCCGACACCGCGTAGTAGCGCGTGCCGGCACGCGACTTCCGCGCCGGCAGCAACTCACCGGTGCGCTCCCACTTCCGCAGCGTGACCGGCTTGGTACCGAGCAGTCGCGCCGCTTCGCCGATCTTGACCAACCTGCCCTGTTCACTCATGACGGTTAGGTTGGCACGGACAAGGTTGGATCAGGTTTTAGCGCACTGCAGCTACCCCTCCTGCTCGGCCCAGCGGCTCACATCCTGCTCCTGCACCTGAAGGCGGTGGCTCGCCGAGGGACACCTTGGTTGCCACAGGAGAAGTGGCCATCGGAACCTTCCATGTCTTGACATCGAACACGGATACTGTGTCGTTTATCAAGCAGGGGCCACCGTTGACAAGGGTTCCGTTTGCCACGACACCCCGTCCCAGGATCGGAGTTGTGTCCAAGACCAGTCGCAGGGCCTTGCCCTTCAACAAGCCCTTCTCCCTGGCCAGCTCCAAGCTGCGCGCCAGCCAGTCCATGTCCAAGAACCAACGGAACATCAGGTTGGACTCGAGCTCTCCACAGGCAGCCCGTTCGCAGCGCACCGGAAGAAGCTGCCTTAATAACATGTTGTATACCGTCGGCATCACGCCGGGCAAGCGGTTCCCGCAGTTGCGGAACGCGCCCGACCACGCGTGGCGGCAGGACAGCAGCTGTGAAATCGTCCGGGACGCCTGCCAGTACCCGGGCGACACCCATGCCGCGTTCCGCGACCCGGACCCGTCCGGACCACGGGCATCCGCAATACCAGGCCAGGCACTGCACACAACCTGCCTTCACCATCCCGTCCCGCGTGCGCATCCGGGACAGGAGTCTGTCCAGCCCCAAGATGGGCTGGACGTGTCCCGGTCCCATCCATCGGCATGCCGACGGCCAGCCGCGGACCGTGCGCGTCCGGCAGGAGTCCGAAGGCAAGCAGCCGAAGGGGCATGCCTGCATCGTGGCCCAGGTGCCGGAAGCCCCCCGGACGCATGCCGGCCCGCGGAGTCCGGAGCGGTCGGTGTTGACCGCAACGCGGGGCAGGCCACCGACAGCACCGGAGCAGTACACGCCCTCCCCGACACGACCGTCGAGGACGCGCAGAGCAAGCGGTACCAGCGCAGGATGTCCCGGCAGCAGAAGGGCTCCCACCGCCGGCGCGGCACGGCCGGCCCACTGCGCAAGCTGCACCGCCAGCGCGCCCGGTGTCGGGACACGGCCATACATCCAATCCGCCGCAACGCGGCGGGACACCGCCCACATGGTCGTCAGGGAAGACCTGAACACCAAAGCCATAACGCAGAGTGCGCAGGGCACGGTCGAGAAGCCCGGCCGGAACATGCAGCAGAAGGCCGGCCTCAACCGTGCCATCCCGGCGTCCGGCCGGGGACCGCGGGAGTGCAAGCCCGCGTACAAGGCCGGCCAGGCGATGTTTGCGGACCCGGCCCACACTGCGCAGGCCTGCAGCCGGTGCGGATGCACTGTCCAGTCAAACCGACCGTCGCAGGCGGTGTTCCAGCCCGCGGGACCGGGGCTGCCGCACGGCGAGGAGCGCTCCCGCCCCGGGCGACCGCAAGGCCGACCACAGGGACTCCCGCGACCCGTGAACCGGATAGGCGCGATGTCAACCCTCGCATGCAAGGCCCAATGGGAATGCAACGGAGACCGGTAACGACGGGATGACGCAGGGCCTGGCTGGATGTCGGTTCCGTCAAGCCGGGCGGCCGTTGTCCCCGCGCGTCCCGTAGCGAGTCGCATGTCCAAGCCATGGTTGGGGGGTGTCGGTACCGGTCCTTGTCCAGGAGCCGGAGTCGCCTCCGGTTTGGGGTGCAGACACCGGCCGATGCGGCGCGACGCCAGGGGCCCGGCATTGGGAGCCGGCGCGTCCGTGTGGAAGGGGGATTCCGGGTCGAATCGGAAAATCCCGCTGTTTTGGTAGTTTGCAGTCCGAATTGAGACCGAATCAAAATTGGCCCTGTATGGAAGGCCAAATGGGCGAATCCGGGCTGTCAGCCGGTACGGGGAGGGGAGTCCGGCCGGGCGCGGGGAGGGTTTCCCGGTTGCCGTTGCAGGGGGCCTGTGGGAAGGGAAGCGCGCCCCATGCCGACACAGTGGAATCCTTCCGCAACGAGGTCGTGACCGGTGCCAGGATTGGGGTCGGCTTCCGCTGGAATCCCTGTGCCTGACGGGCCATGGGGAACACGGTGCCGGGCGTTGTCCCTGGCGGGGGGTTGGGGGTTCCGGGTGGAGCAGGCCCCACCGGTGGACGGGGATGCGCGGCAGACCTGCAGGACGACGGTTTCCGGCAGCTGTCGTTGGGGGCGGTGAGGGAGATGTGATCCGGCAAAGGCGATGATGTCGCGGAGAAGGATTCAACGTCGCTGCGCGCCGGTCCAGGCAATGACCGGGCGGGCCTGGTCCGCCCGCCTGGGGGCGGTGCCGGAAGGCCTTGAACCGACGGTGCGGATGCAGGGAGCCAGGCCAGGGCAGGAAGGTTGAAAAGCCAAGGTCGCGGGACCCTCGCCACGGTCCCGGTTGACATTGGATGTGACGGGAACAGGCTGTTCGGCCCGGTGTCGAGCCCACAGCCCGGAATCTGCACTCAACCGTTGAAATAGGCTTGTTTGTACCGATTCCACGACTGATTTACGGCTATTTCAGGGTATTGACGGGGTCTCCGTTGAAGTTGTGTACGTTGTTGGAACTTCGGATGTTTTCACGGACGAGGGGCTGACGGGGCTGTATTCACGGCTGTTGGAGGTTCCAGGAGAGGGGGAGATCCGTGGCAGTGGCGTGGGGTGTGGACAGTACGACGGCCCCTGCCGTTGGGGGTGCTGTGTGGCCATCCGGGGAGACGGCTGCAAGGAATGAGGTTCGACCAGGCCGTGTGCTGGCCGCGGCCGGGTTGGCTGTCTGGACAGGGTGCCTTGGTGTGGGTGGAACCGAGGGCTTGGGACTGGCCAACCTACAGCAGCCATGGGGCGGTCTGAACCGGGGACGGAGGTATGGGGGAGTTCCAGGATGGGGGTGATCCGGGGTTGGACGGGATGCCCTCTTGGCGGTCGCAGGTGCCTGGGGTGATTAGGTGGATGGTGTGTGTTGGAGGGGGTTCTGGACATTGCGACGCTTGCTTTGGGGAAGCTCCGAAGCCGGCATACACGGTGTGCCAACCCAGCTCTGGGGCTGAACCAAATCAGGGATGGGGAGGTGGAGGCTGAGGGGTTGATAACTCCCCAAAACCACTGCGACGCCTCTACCGGTTTTGCCGAGCGTCTGCGTTCCGAAACAGGCCGTGCCCTTGGTGTACGATGTGCCCAAGAGCGCAGAGGGATTCGGGGCTTGACCTGCCCATTTCCCTCACGCCGATTCAGTTGGCAGTGAGGGGCCAATGCGCTACAATTACCCTAGAGGAGGCGCCGAGACGCGTCCGCATGACCTGTAACACGAGGAGACGCACTGTGACCAAAGGAACTCACTTGCTCAGGAGTGCCTTGCTGGCGCTTCTGGCGTTGGCCGTGATCAGTGGCGGCAGCTTGGCAGCTGGCGACCTGTTCGACGACGGCTACAAGGACTGCCCCCACAAGACCCGCTTGCGGGACGGCCAGATTGCTGACTTGTCCGTGAACCGCGACTCCGATGACGAGGATCACGTCAACGTTGCGTGGACGGCCACCGATCCCGCGACCTGGGGTTTGGGGTCCAACGCCTACCGCACGTCCCTCGTAGTGATTCTGGACGACGGCGATCCCAATGACAAGTCCTTGTCGCTGGGTTCGAAGAAGACCACTTTTGAGGGTGTTGAGACCGGCAAGGTGGTGAAGGTCCAGATGGCGATCGTGGTCGATACCGCGGACGGCAAATACCTCATCAGCGACATCCTGGAGACGATCATCAACCAGAGCCTGACCGAGCCTTCCTTCTCCACCGGTTGGCGTAGAGTCGATGTGGCAACAGACGATGATGATGATAATGATCCTGCTACGACAGCAGATTTGTTCAACGGCTTCCAAATTTCGACTGAGGCTGTTGATGCGGGCATGATGTACTACATCGGTTACAACGAGAACTTCGCGAACTACAAGGCGGAGTCTGGTTTGATAACCACTCCCACCACTCCGCGGTTGAGGATTGGTCTTGCGCACTCCGCCCACGAGACCGATGGCGAGCGTGACGACGTTGACTTCGAAGCCTACATCATTCGCATCATGGACGAGGATGGCGATGAGGTGGGTAACGACGTGTCCACCTTCGAGAGCAATTACGGGACCGTGAGGCACACTCACACCCCAGCCGGCAGCACTGCGCGGACGGACACATACGACAGGCAACTTGTGGTGTACGGCGTGGATGCAGCCCTTACATTCAATGCCGATGGAACTGTCGGCACCCCCGGATATGCCCTGAGCAACGTCAGGATCGTTGAAGGCGGCAACATCACTGTCGCGATGCACAACAGCAGTGCAGTGGCAAGAGGGACAGGAATACCGAATCCGAACACAGTGCCACTGTCACTTATCCGGGTGGCTTCCCTCACCGACCATCAAGACACTGCTACACCGGATACAGACATAGCTGCCCCCGCCGTTGGTACTGTGTATGCGGCACCGCCGGATGAACATCGGGATTTCGCTATGACTGTCTTCGACAGTGACACGTCCTATACCATTCAGGCTTGGGCTGTCAACGAAGATGATGAAGTCATCAGCCCAATTGCCACGCTAGAAGTTCGGCCAGTTGACACTGATCACGGTGATCTCACAGACTTCCAAGACTATCAGCTTGCAGCGGCGGGTACTGTAACCGGCCTCGTCACCACTCAGTTCACGGTGGACAAGTAAGAGATTTCGGACAGCTTAGTTCAAACCTTAGGCCAACCTGAAGTGGGACGGGAACCGTAAAGCCTAGGACCATCTAAGGTTGTTGTCGCAGTAATGTAAAGACAGCCACCCGTTATGGGTGGCTGTCTTGTGTTTTATACCAGTCCATATTGGTACCGATACATAACACCTGCCCGGAGGCGAGGCTCCCATGGCCTGCAAGACAGCGGCTGTCTGAGCAACCGACACTGGACCACCTTCGGAGTGCTTGTCCGAGGCTCAACCAATAGCACATCAGGCATACTGGATTGGTATTAGAGGGTGTTTGGAAAACAGGGTAAACGCAAAGTCGCGATTAGGGCAGGGCAGCGGCCAGGATCCAGGGGTGACGCCCAATCTTGTCGCGCAGCAGCCCAATGGACACATCCGCGCTAAGATTCTGTTGAACCGTGCGCACCATGTTCAAGGCGGCGCGTCGGAGAATGCCCATCACGGCGGGCCCGCGGACCAGGGCCAGCAGGGCCTCGGCGTCCCCAGACAGGCTTGAGATGTAGTAGCGCACGGCGCGCTGCCGCCGGCCGCCGCCGCGGCGTTCCGTGC
>CAZMKQ010000161.1:0-9189 GCA_964566955.1 uncultured Caldilineaceae bacterium
GTAGGCCTCGGGATTGTCGGTGCCCACCACCGGCTCAACCACCTTGAACTGTGCCGGGACCCGGTTGCGGCCGAGAGCCACGGCCTCCGCGACGGCGCGGGCCGTACCCTCCACATCCAAGGCCAGTCCCGTCTGGCTCGGGACCACCACCTGCAATCCTCCGGTGCTGCGCTCAAAAGCCAACCGGCCTTCGCGGGGGGGCCTGGCCAGCAGTGGTTCCCATCGCGCAACAAAGGCCTCCAGGACCTCAGGATCAAGCTCTCGGGAGCCTGGTCCTTGCATTGCCAGTGAAAGCTGGAACGGATCCAGGGCCAACCTCAGTCCCCGGGCGGCATCTTCAACCACCACCGTGCTTCGGTTGAAATCCGTCGGCAGGAATTCCGGCATGCCGGCGGTCGAGCTGTCGGCCACAACCTGGATCGAATCGGCTGGGCCGCCGTCCGCCGCGGCCGCGATATCCGCCGCCAACCGCTCGGTATCCACCTCCAACCCCTCAATCGCCGGCACCTGAACCGAGCCCACGCTCACGGAAGGCCGACCGGGCCGTTCAAGGGAACGCTCGACATGCGCCACCAGCTCGGCGGCTTTCACGGGGTCGTAGACCATCGGCGGCTCCAGGTAGGCGCCCCGCAGCGCCAGACGCCATCTGGCGATCTGATTGGCCACGGGCGACCTGTCGCGCCCCTGAAGCCAAGCCCGGTGTGTCAGCAGATTCAACGCCTGACCGGACGCATCCCACGTGCCGCCCAAGGCAAACTGGCGGGCGTCCAGTTCGACCAGGACGGGTTCCAGCCCGTCCCTTGGCTCCAAACCGGCCAAAACAGCCCGCGCCTCGGTCACGGTGAGGCCGCCCAACGGGACCTCCGCAACATACACCCCGGGGTAGATCCGATCGGTGAACCACAAGGCATAAACGGCACCGACCGAGATGGCCAACGCCAGGAGCAGCAACGGCCACAGCAACAGCGAGGCCACCAGGCCACGGCCGCGCGGGATTCCCCGCATCGACGCCTTTTCGGGCTCGCCTACGGGCTGGAACCGGGGAGGTGCCACAGTCAACGGATCTCCACGGCCGCGCCGTGTCCAATACGCGACCTGACCGGCCCGTGGACGGAAGGCCCGGGCCGCAGGGTTGGGACTGGGACGGCAAACACCCGGCTACGTCTCCCTGGCCAGGACCTCGTCGGCATCCAGTTTTGTGAACAGGACCCGCGGCTTGCGCATCGGTTGGCCGGCGGGCAAATCGGTTGCGACCCATTCACCGCGCGCATCGGCATGGTCGTAGCGCAGGACAAGGTGCTCGCCACGGGCATCCTGCACTGTTTCAGTGTACTGTCGGCCAAACAACCGGCCCTCGTGTCCCAGGTCCTCGTGCAACATCTGGGACGAAAACGGCAGTATCGGCGCCCACATGATCTTGAGCCAGTCCACGGCTTGCAATGCGGTGTAGATGATGGTGTGGGCCTGTTGCCGGTCGGACTTGATGACCTGCCACGGTTCGCGGGCGTTCAGGTACTGATTGACCTTCTGGCTAAGTCGGCGGCAGGCTTCCAGGGCTGCCTTGAGGTGCACACCTTCGTACAGGGCGCCGACCTCCATGAATCCCTTGCGGACTTCCGCCAACAGCGTCGCATCGGCCGGTTCCGGTTCGCCCGGTTCCGGCACCATTCCGTCGCAGGCCCGATAGGCAAACCCCGTTACGCGATTGACCAGGTTGCCCCAATTGGCAACCAGCTCGTTGTTGACCCTTTCGATGAAGTCGTCCCATGTGAAATCAACATCGGAGGTTTCCGGAGCCATGGCCGTCAAGGCATAGCGCCAGGCGTCGGGTTGGTACCGTTCCATCATGTCGTTGATGGAGATGCTAAGCCCGCGGCTCTTGCTGAACTTCCGCCCCTTCATGTTGAGGTACTCGTTGGCCGGCACGTCGTACGGGAGGCAGAAGCCGTCGCGGCCCAACAACATGGCCGGCCAGATGATGGCATGGAACACGATGTTGTCCTTGCCAATGAAGTTGTACACCCGACTGCCCTGACCGGCATCGGTTTTCCACCAAGTCTGCCAGCCATCCGGATCGCCAGTCAGAAGAGCATGCTCCACGACTGCGCTCAGATACCCGATCACAGCGTCGTACCAAACGTATATCCGCTTGTCCTCCCAGCCTTCCACAGGGACATTGACGCCCCAGTCGATGTCCCGCGTAATGGGTCGGCCGCGCAGTTCGCCGCGCTCCAGTTCCGACAGGGTGAGGCGATAGACCTGCGGCCGCCAGTACTCCTCCTTGCCGTCCTTCAACCACGCCAGCAGGTCCGCGTTCAGCTTGTCCAGAGCCAGAAAGAAGTGTTCGGTTGCCCGCACTTCCAGTTCGGTGGAACCCGAAATGGTCGACCTTGGTCTGCGCAACTCGGTGGCGTTGTACAACTTCCCGCAGTTGTCGCACTGGTCGCCCCGTGCCTCGGGGCTACTGCAAAAGGGACAGATGCCGACGACGTACCGGTCGGGCAGGAACTGCCCGGCAGCGGGGTCGTAGAGCTGTTCCTGGGTGTCGGCGTAGATGTAGCCCTTCTCGCGGTGCACCAGGAACATCTCCTGGGTCACGTCCCAATGGACCTGGGTATCCGTGTGGGTGAAGAGATCGAACGTCAAGCCCAGTTTCATATAGGCATCAATGAACATCGGGTGGTAGCGTTCCACCACCGCGCCGGGCTCGATGCCTTCCTGCTGGGCCAGGACGGTAATCGGCGTGCCGTGCGTGTCCGACCCGCTGACCATCAACACCTCGTTGCCCCGCATGCGATGGAAGCGCGAGAACACATCCGGAGGCAGGTATGCTCCGGCAATGTGTCCGATGTGCTGCTGGCCATTGGAGTATGGCCAGGCCACACCGACCAGAACCCTGTTCTTAGCCATGTCCTGTCCTGTCTTGCGACGACTTCCGGGGCATGCCGCGGCCCGGGCCCACACCCGTGCCTGGCATGCCTGGCGCGCCATCCGGCGGCCCGTTCCGTGACCGGAACCTGCCTGCATTCTAGCCTGTCCCTTCGGGGCAGGGCATATAATCGGCAGCGATCGGCCATTCCCGGCAACCCAACGCGGCCCGAAACAGGTCCCGGTCATCCACTCTCCGCCAGGCTTGACCCCATGAGCTTCCTGCAAGGCATCAACGATTCGGTCGTCCGCTCCGGGACGGTGTTGTGGAAGACGATCAAATCGGTCTACGGGGACCTGTTCCCGTATGTGTGGATGAGCGTCCTGTGGTGGGTGGGGACGTTGACGGTCATCCTGGCGCCCCTCGCGCACACGGCGATGCACCGCGTGGCTCACCGTACGGCAACCTACCGGCGCATCGACAGCGACTTCTTCTACGAAGGCCTGCGCATGCACAAGGGGCTGGCCTACCTGATGTACTGGGGCAACTTCCTCGGCTCGGTGGTGATACTGGTCAGCATTTGGTTCTACGGCAGTATCCAGTCCCCGTTTGTGCAGCTTCTGGTGATCCCGCTGATCTGGGTCGCGTTCCTCTTCCTCCTGGTCACCCAGTTCGTGTTTCCCCTCCTTTGGGAACAGGACGAGGTCTCCCTGGCCTTGATTTACAAGAATGCATTGATTCTGGTACTGCAACACCCCTTGTTCTGCGTCCTGGTCACCTTGTTCAAGATCACGATTCTCGTCCTTTTCTCGCTGCCGGCCTTTATTCCCCTGTTCCTGTTCGGGCCCGCATTCTCAACCGTGTTGTCGAACTACGCGCTGAACTACCTGCTAATCAAGGTGGAATTGGCACCCCCCCCGCCCAGCTGGGCGGACTGATCCAGACACAGGCGCACATCCGCGCATCCAAGTCCGGTGCGGACACCCACCGACCCGCGAGCCAGGCATTTCCTGCCTGGCTCGCGGCCGAGGAACTTATGTCAAGCTAAGGGCGGTACAGCCCGCCCCCTTGTACCGGGTGCACAAGAGATTCGCGGACACGCTCTCCCAGTTGCGGGTGAATACAGCTAGCCGGTGCGTTTCGTAGTCCGGGCGGAACGCCTCCCGGATTTGGTTCCGGACTTGGATCGGGACGTTCCTCCGGACCGTCGGCGCTTGGGTGCGTTGCGCCTCTTCTCGATCAGATCCAATGCCAGCTGCATGTCCACCGACTCGACTGGGGTGTCCCTGGGCAGGGACGCGTTGACTTTCTGGTACTTGATGTAGGGCCCGTACCGGCCATCCAGGATTTGTACCGGTTCGTCGTCATCGCTGCCCGGAGCCGGGCCCAAATCCGCCAGAACACGCGCTTGGGTTGTCCGGCCCGATCGGGCCGCGGCCAGCAGTTCCTCGGCCCGGGCGAGGGAGATGTTGAAGATGGTGTCGTCCCCCTTGAGCGATGCCGACTTCCCGTTCCACGACACATACGGACCATAGCGGCCCATATGCTTCATGACCTCCATGCCATTCTCCGAATGGGAGCCAAGCACGGCGGGCAGGGCCAGCAGTTCCCGCGCCTGTTCGAGCGTGACCTGTTCGGGGGACAACCCGTCGGGCAGCGACACGCGCTTGGGCCGTCCGTCCGCCCCATCCGGCAGGCCAAGTTCAAGATACGGGCCGAATCTCCCATGCCGCAGCTGGATGTCCGCCGAATCCATGGCATCGCGGCCCAGCACGGCGGGGCCGGCTTCCTTGCGGCGAAACAGTTCGTCCGCCAGTTCCGTGGTCAAATCGGCAGGGGCCAGGTCCTCGGGCACCGAAACAATCACGCGCCGCTCCGGACTGTCGGCGGGGGCACCCGTGGATGCACCGTTGCCCGCGGCCGGTTTTTCGATGAACGGACCGTACCGTCCGATGACCACGGGATAGCGGCACCGGGGTAGCTCCACGGTCCGGTAGATGCCCGGATCGATGTTGGCCTCGTACTCGGCGATCTGCACTTCCAAACCCTGGTCGCCCAGATAGTAGTCCTGCATGTACGCGAGCCAAACGGCGTCGCCGGCTGCGATGTGGTCCAGTTTGGTCTCCATCCGGGCCGTGAACTCGAAGTCGACCAAATCGTTGAGCGACTCCTCCAGCAGCTTGACCACCGCAAACGCCATGAAGGTGGGCACCATCCGCTGTTCCCGCTTGAAACAGTATCCTCGACTTTGCACGGTCTCGATGATAGTCGCATAGGTGCTTGGCCGGCCGATGCCGTTGTCCGTCAAGGTCTTGATCAACGAGGCGTCGGTATACCGGGCCGGCGGCCGGGTTTCGTGTCCTTGGCCTTCGAGCTTGCGCACGGCCAAGGCATCCCCCTCGACCAGGTCGGGCAGCGACTTGGAGACCACCATGTCCGGGTTCGCGAGCAGGAAGCCGGGAACGAGCACGGTGAGGCCCGTGGCACGGAACTCGGCGGACTGGACTGTCAAGGATTCGGCGGTCGGTGTCGGACTGGGAGATTGGTCGGTGGTGACCGCGACGTCCACCGTCACGTTGCGAATCCGGGCATCGATCATCTGGGTGGCGACCGTGCGCCGCCAAATCAGGTCATACAGATCCCTTTCACGCCCGGTCAAGCCCTTCTCCCCAGCCGCCAGCATGCGTTCGCCCGCGGGTCTGATGGCTTCGTGGGCCTCCTGGGCATTCTGCTGCCTGGACCTGAACACGCGCGGCTTGTCGGTGAGCTGGTCCGCCCCGAACTGGACGGCCACCCTCTTGCGGGCGGCCCGCACCGCCTCGGGGGCCAGGCTGACGGAATCGGTCCGCATATAGGTGATGTGGCCGTTCTCGTACAGGCTCTGCGCCGTTCGCATGGTCTGTTCGGCCGACATGCCAAAGCGGCGATTCGCCTCGATCTGCAGGGCACTTGTGGTGAAGGGCGGACTGGGTTGCCGCCTGCCTTCCCGTTCCGCGACCCGTTGAACCCTCCAGTTCATCGCCTCCAACTGGCGGGCCGCCTCGCCGGCCCCAACCTCCCCCAGTACCAGCCGATCCAGGCCCTCCCGGATTTGACCGGTGTTGTCGTCGAAGTCGCTCGAAGTTGCCAGACGCCGGTCATTCAGCTTTCTCAGTTGGGTCCGGAATTCCCCATCGGCATCCGTCCCCGAGACACGCGCCAGAGTGGCCTCCAAGGTCCAGAAACCGCCCTGCATGAATTTCGCGCGCTCGCGTTCGCGGTCCACCAGAATGCGAACGGCCACACTCTGAACACGTCCCGCCGACAACTTGCTGGCAATCTTCTTCCACAACAGGGGCGAAACCGAGTAGCCAATCAATCGATCCAGGATTTGCCGGGCCTTCTGGGCATTGATCAGATTGGCATCCAGTCCGCGCGGATGGGCCAAGGCCTCTTCGACCGCCGCACGCGTGATTTCATGGAAGACAACCCGTCGCACCGGAACCTTGGGTTGCAGTTCGTCGCAAAGGTGCCAACCAATGCTCTCGCCCTCCCGGTCCTCATCGGTTGCGATTAGCAGCTCGTCCGCCGACCGCAACGCCTGCTTGAGCTCGCGCACGGTTTCCCGGCTTTCCGGAAACACGATGTAGATGGGCTCGAAGTCCCGGTCGACATTGATGCCCAGGTTGGACCAGGGCTCCTGTTTGTACTTGGCCGGAATTTCGCTGGCCGACCTCGGCATGCCCCGGATATGGCCGCGGCTGTCGAGTACGGTGTACCCGCTCGGCAGGAACCGCTGAATCGTCCGGGCCTTGGTGGGGGATTCAACAATAATGAGTTTGGTCATTGGCTCTCGTGCTGACAGGCCGGGTGTGCGGCCCGTACTCGGACAGGCGGTTCGCGGCTCTGTGCCGCATTGAACCTACAATGCGGCCCGGGCGGAGTCCACTTGGTCGGACACAGGCCGCTGTCCTTTCATATTACAGACATCAGGGTGCCAACGACCATGTCTGCCAAAAATCGTAATCGTTTCAGGGCCGGATTGACATGCCTGATCGCCCTGGCATTGGCAGGCTGCGTCCTGCCCCAGATCCCTCCACTCCCGGAGACGCGACCGGTCGCATCGTCGGTTCCGGTCGAGGTTCAGGTCGCGACCGAGCGCGACGGGACGGCCTGCGACAACTCATTCCACCGACATACGCTGCTTCACGAGACGACGGCGCCGGAATGGACCGTGGCCGGGTTCGATGCCAACGGCTCCGGCATCGCGGCCGGGGACTTGGACGGCGACGGTTGGCTGGATCTCGTATTGGGGGGCTATGCGCAAGCCAACACCATTCTTTGGAGTGACGGCAGCCTGTCCTTCGAACCCCAACCACTGGGAAAGGGACTGACCCGCGAAGTCCAGCTGGTGGACGTGGATGGCGACGGCCTGCTCGACATTGCCACCACGCGCAGGGGCTCCGGGCCGGCGGTTTGGCGCAACACGGGCGCGGACGAACGGGATGCCATGTTCGTACCCATGGTGTTGCCCGGGATCGATCGGCCCTTCTACTCCATGGATTGGCTGGACGTGGACGCCGACGGGGATTTGGATCTGGGCGCGGCAACGTACGACGCGGAACTCAAGGACCTGTTCGGCAGCGAGTTTCTGATGAACCAAGCGGGGGGCGTCTATCTCTTCAGCAGGGAGAACGGCCGATATCGCCTGCAGCAGCTGGCCTTGCAGGCGCAGGGTCTGGCAACCCTGTTTCTGGATGTCACCGGTGACGGAACGGCGGAACTGCTGATCGGCAACGACTTCGCCACGCCGGACTTCATTTTCCAGCAGAAGGCCGACGGCTGGCACCCTATCGAACCATTCGCTGTGACCACCCACTCCACGATGAGCCTGTCGGCCGGGGACATCAACAATGACGGGCGGTTCGATCTCTTTGCCACCGACATGAAACCCGTGCCCGACGATCAGGACGCGCTTGCGGCCTGGCAGCCGGTCATGGAGGCCATGATGGCAACGGAAATGGAGCTCCACGATGAACGCCAGCTCATGCAGAACGTGCTGCAGGTCGCCGCGGACGACGATGGCGGCTGGGCCGCGGCCGCGGGCGCGCACCCGTTGGCGGCCACCGGCTGGAGTTGGGCCGGCAGCTTCGGCGATCTGGACAACGACGGCTGGCTGGACCTGTATGTGGTCAACGGCATGATCGAGGCCACGCTCTTCGCCCATCTGCCCGACCACGAATTGGTGGAGCGAAACCATGCCTTTCGCAGCGGCGCGGATGGTTCCTTCGTTCCCGCTCCGGAATGGGACCTCGGCGATCGGGCCAGCGGCCGGGGCATGGTAATGGCCGATCTGGACCGGGACGGCGACCTCGACATTGCGGTCAACAACCTGCGCAGTCCGGCGGCCCTGTTCGAAAACCGGTTGTGCGGAGGCGTCGGCCTGCAGCTGGACCTGCGACAGGCAACGGGGGGCAACAGCCATGCGGTGGGCGCGAGGGTAATCGTGGCTGCAGATGACAACCGGTGGGTCCGAACCGTGCACGTGGCCGACAGCTACCTGTCCGGCCGCGCTCCCCGGCTGCACTTTGGGTTGGGCAACCGGCAGCAGGATGTGCAAGTGGCCATCGAGTGGCCGGACGGCGAGCAAACGACCGTCGGCGGCGTGGCTCCGGGCAACCTGGTCACGGTGATCCGCGAATAATCCCGGCCCTGTCCGGGGCGGAGATCCGGCCTGTTCTATAATCTGCGCATCCATGGACACCGTTCCGTTTAAATTGTTGTTGTTCGTCCTTGCGAGGAGGCCCTGATGCGAACCCGATTCCTTACCGTTCTGGCGTTGCTGGGCATACTGGCAATTGCCATGACCGGGTGCACCGCCGCACCACCGGATGCCGCCGCACCCGGAGAAACCGTCGTCACGTGGGCCATGTGGGGCAGTCCGGCCGAACTTGCGACCCACCAGTCGGTGGCCGACGCATACATGGAAGAAAACCCCGACGTGACCATTGAGATTTTGTCCGAGCCGTGGGGTGACTACTTCACCAAGATGCAGGCCCTGTGGGCTGGCGGCGATGGCTCCGTCATTCCGGACATCCTGTTCCTATGGCCGACCCCCTCCTATGCGGCCGAAGGCGTGCTGGAGAATCTCCAGCCCTACATCGAGCGGGACGGCTATAACCTGGACGACTACTGGCCCGATCTCCTTGAGTCCGCGAAGTACGACGGCGACGTATACGGCTTCCCGCGCGACATTGGCCTTGAGGTCCTGTACTACAACAAGGACATCTTTGACGAGGTCGGTGTCCCCTATCCGGACGAAACCTGGACCTGGGCCGATC
>CAZMKQ010000162.1:0-9061 GCA_964566955.1 uncultured Caldilineaceae bacterium
CCGGGATTGATGTCCAGACCTTCACCGTGGCCGTGTAATTCCACATTAGACGTAAAATGATGCTTGGGGCAGGTGAAGCCCCGGCTTCCCGGCGCGCAGTTTCCTCCGGGCCGGCAGCCATGGCAATGGCGCGTCGCCATCCCCACGCTCGTTGCAACAATCCCGCGCTGTTGTATAGTGACAAATCATTACTTCAGGAGGTACGTTTACCATGTTTCGAAAGTGGCTAATTCTGGTAGGGGTCTTGATGGCCATCTCCTTGGTTGTAACCGGTTGTGAGACTGTCGACACGTCAGCCCTGGAAAACCAGATAAGCGAACGTGACGCCAAAATCGCCGAACTGGAAGCCATGGTGATGGACCTTGAGGCGACGGGCGAGATGCCGGCCGAGATGGCTGGTTCCCGTCTCCAAACAGTCCAGGACCGAGGCAAGCTCATCTGTGCCAGCCGCAACGACGTGCCGGGCTACGGCTTCCTGGACGATGCCGGCAACAATGTCGGTTTCGATATCGACCTTTGCCGCGCGGTGGCCGCCGCCGTCCTGGGCGATGCCAATGCCTTCGAGATTCGGCTGATCACCGCTGCCGAACGCGGACCCACCATCCAGTCCGGCGAGGTGGATCTGTTGGTTCGCACCGTCACTTGGACCACGTCCCGGGACGCCCAGTGGGGCAACTACACCCAGACCATGTTCTACGACGGACAGGGGTTTATGGTGCAGAAGGACCTGGGCATCTCCAGTTCCCTGGAGCTTAGGGACGCCACCGTCTGCGTGACCCAGGGTACGACCACCGAGTTGAATCTGCAGGACTTCTCCAACCAGAACGACCTGAACATCAATGCGCTCACCTTCGAGGACACCGACGCGGTGGTGGCGGCATATCAGAGCCAGCAGTGCGACGCCTTCACCAACGACCGCTCCCAGTTGGCTGCCATTGGCAGTGCCTTCGAGGACCGGGATGCCCACACAATCCTTCCCGAGACCATCTCGGAGGAGCCGCTCGGTCCGGTGGTCCCTCACGGTGACGAGCAGTGGTTCGACATCGTGAAGACCGTCATGGCCATCCTAATCTACGCCGAGGCATACAGCGTTACTTCCGATGCCGTACCGACCGAAAGTACCGGGGACACCAAGGTTGACCGTCTCTTCGGACTGGCAGGCTCCTTCGGCCAGGAAACCCTGGGCCTCAGTCAGACCATGGCCCAGGACGTAATCGGGAGCGTGGGCAACTACGGTGAAATCTACGACCGCAACCTCGGCTCTGGCGGCATCAATCTCCCCCGTGAGGGAGGCCGCAATGCCCTGTGGGCCGATGCTGCTTGTTCGGACTGTCCCAAGGGCGGCCAGATTTACTCCGCTCCTTTGCGGTAACCCGCTCGCTCCTCTGCGGCAATCCTCTGCGCCATGGCCATGATCGAGGCGCTGCGAGGACTTACCCACTACAAGGGCGTGCCACTCTGGCGGCACGCCCTTGTCCTACAGTGGGCACTGCAGATAATATCGGGCGTCCTGGTGGTGGCCTTGGTCATCACCTTTTTCACCAACATCACCAACACCATCCAAGAACGGGAGATTCCCCACGGGTTCAGCTTCCTGTCCCGCGAGTACCAGACCCCCATCGGGCAGCACTTCCTCCCCTACAAGTCCTCGGACACCTTCCGCTACGCCTTTGGCGTTGCCGCCACCAACACCATTGTCGTCTCCATTGTGGGCGTCATCCTGGCCACGGCCTTGGGGATCGTGGTGGGGGTGGCCCGCATATCAGGCAACTGGCTGGTGTCCAGGACCGCTCTGATCTACATCGAGGTCTTCCGCAACGTTCCCCTTTTGGTGCAACTGTTCTTCTGGTTCTATGTGGTGCTGGAGCTGCCTCCGGTCCGTCAGGGATACGTCATCGCGGACAGGATATACATCAACAACGCGGGCTTGTCGTTGCCGTGGCCATGGCCGGCCAGTCGGGACGCTGCCTGGGTATGGCTGGCTGTAGTCCTAGCCTCGATCATTGCCGCAGTGGTGTTGCACCGCGCATTGACCCGACGCGAGGCCCTCACTGGAAGGCCGACCTACCCCTTTGTTGCAGGCAGCGTCACAGCCGTTGCCACCGCGGTTGTCGGGTGGCTGTTCGTCGGCGCGGCGTTTGGCGACTCTCCCTTTGTCATCTCGGTCCCGGCCCCACAGGGAACTTTCGGACGCATTGCGGGGGGCTTCACGATCTCCGGCGGGCTCATGGCACTCTTGACCGGGCTGGTGATTTACACATCTTCGTTCATCGCGGAGATTGTCCGGGCCGGCATCCAGTCGGTAGGCCGGGGTCAGACGGAAGCAGCCCGGTCCCTGGGCCTTGCGCCCATGGCAGCCCTGCGCCATGTTACCTTTCCCCAGGCACTGAGGGTTATCATTCCGCCGCTGATCAGCCAATTCCTTAACCTGACCAAGAACAGCAGCCTGGCCGGAGCCATAGGCTACTCGGATCTGGCCAACGTCGCCAAGACCATGACGCAGACGGCTCCGGCAGTGTCCATCTACGTCCTGCTTGCAGCGGCCTACCTCGCCATGAGTCTGACCTATTCCTTGATCGGCAACCTGTACAACCGGAGCATTCGGTTGGTGGGGAATTAGGCGAATGGCATCTGCAACGGGCACGCCGCCGGGCGTGTCACTCCCTCCTCCCATCACGGAACGCGGCGGCGTGGGCTGGGCCTATGCCAACCTGTTCAGCTCCTGGTACAACACCGTCCTGACCTTCATATTCGCCGCTTTTCTGGTCCTGGCCCTTTGGTTTGGGTTGCGCTGGATCTTCGTGGAAGCCGACTGGCAGGTCATCGCAACCCTGGGCGGTCGGCTCATCATTGGTCAGTACAACACGGAATTCGCCTGCCCCGGCCAGAACTGCTTCTGGAGACCGCAGGTCTCCCTGCTGTTGGTGTCGGTGCTGTTGGGCATGGCGTGGGCTGTGTCCAAGGACACAGCTGCCAAACGCATCGCCATCGGCGTGGCGGCCGTAACGGCCGCCTTCGCTTTTCTCCCCTACAGCATGGAGCAGATGGGCCTGGACGTGCGGCTGCTGCTGGCGGCGAACCTGCCCGCAGTGGCGGTGGGCAGGGCGCTGGCCCGGTACACGCCGCTGGGCACAGTCCGCTGGATAGCCATCCTGGGAGTCCTGGTTTACCTGGTCACCCTGGTCCTGGTGCGGGGTCTGCCGGGGATTCCGGGCCTGCAACCCGTGTCGACCACTTACTGGGGTGGCCTGATGCTGAACCTGCTGCTGGCGGTGACCGGCATCATCCTCAGCCTGCCCATCGGCATTGCCCTGGCCCTGGGACGGCGCAGCCGTTTGCCATTAGTCAAGCTGCTGTGCGTGGTGTTCATCGAGGTCATGCGGGGCATGCCGCTGATTACGCTCCTATTCATGTCCCAGGTATTGGTGCCTTTGGCCTTCCCGCAGGACTTCTCCACCAACTCCCTGTTCCGGGCCGGGGTGATTCTCACCCTTTTCAGTTCGGCGTACATGGCGGAGAATATCCGGGGAGGCTTGCAGGCGCTTCACCCCGGCCAGGTGGAGGCGGCGCGGGCATTGGGGCTGGCCGGCTGGCAGACCACCCTGCTAATCTCCCTGCCCCAGGCCATCCGCAACGTCATACCCGCCATCGTGGGGCAGTTCATCTCCCTGTTCAAGGACACCCTCCTGGTGTACATCATTGGCATGTTGGACGTGGTTGAGTTCAGCCGGGCGTTTATACAGGGCAACGCGGAGTACCTGGCCAGCGCCAAGGAACTGTTCCTGTTCCTGGCCTTGGTCTTCTGGATTTTCACCTACACCATGTCCTACGTCAGCCGAAGAGTCGAGCAACATCTCCGAGTCGGGCAAAGATAGGACATCGGACCAACATACTCGATTTTGACGTTGTCACTCAGCTGGCACTTGGATGCCCGCTTGCGCGGGCAAGACGGGTAGAAGTGGGAGTGCGGGCGGAAGCAGGCAAAGCGAGTGAACGCCACACCGATTTGTAGATGCCTTCAAGGAAGCTGGAACCAGTCGGAGCCTTAGCAACATGGCCGCGAGCGAATCAACAATCGATACTTCCGACATGATCGTGTGCAGGGATGTACACAAATGGTATGGCAACTTCCACGCCTTGCGAGGCGTGACCACCTCGGTACGCGAACGCGAGGTCGTGGTAGTCGTGGGGCCGTCCGGGTCGGGCAAATCCACCTTCATCCGTACCATCAACCGGCTGGAGGAACACCAGCGCGGGGACATCATCGTCGACGGCATTGAGCTTTCCAACGACGTGCGCAACATCGATGCCATCCGACGCGACGTAGGCATGGTCTTCCAGTCCTTCAATCTCTTCCCCCACCTGACGGCTATGGACAACATCACCCTCGCGCCCATGAAAGTGCGCAAGCTGCCGGCCCGTCAGGCCGAGGAAATTGCCGAGCAACTCCTGGAGCGGGTGGGGATCGCCGAGCAGGCAGGCAAGTATCCGGGCGAGCTATCCGGTGGCCAGCAGCAACGGGTCGCCATTGCCCGCGCCCTGGCAATGCAGCCCAAAATCATGCTGTTCGACGAGCCGACCTCGGCCCTGGACCCGGAGATGATCAAGGAAGTCCTGGATGTGATGCGTGAATTGGCCGGTTCGGGCATGACGATGATCGTCGTCTCCCATGAAATCGGATTCACCAGGGAAGTAGCCGACCGGGTTCTCATGTTCGATCACGGACAAATCATCGAAGAGGGCACCACGGCAGAATTTTTCGACAATCCACAGGAAGACAGGACAAAACTGTTCCTCTCCCAAATCCTGGCGTAGGCGGGAAGGCGGTTTCCCGGTCCACTGTAGTCGCTTCCATGCACACCCCGGCACCAGGTTGCGCATGATTACCATGTCCGCAGGGCATTGACAAAGTCGCGTCGGGGCGGGGGGCCACACCTTCGAAGCGGCCGCTTGGCCAGGGCCGACGCCATTATGCAGGCCATGGCGTTGCTGGAAACGGCCGACAAGTACCCTTGCAGCTGTCGGCAGCCAGCACCAGCGCGTGGTCATTGCGCGGCCCTCGCCATGAAGCCCAGGAGCATGCCGTTCGACGAACCCGGGTCGGCCCTTGATCCGGAAATGATCAAGGAGGTTCCGGACGTGATGCTGGACTTGGCGCGGTCCGAGATGACCCTGCTGGTCGTGACGCACGCGAGAGGATTCGCCCGCGAAGGGGCGGACCGCCTCGTGTTCTTGGACACCGGCGAGATTGTAGAGGTGGCCGCCCCCGACACCTTCTTCGACAACCCCGAGGACCGACCGGACCAAGCTGTTCCTGGAACCCCTTCTCTGATGGCCTCCGGTTCCAGGTGTCCTGGCAGGCGGACATGACCAATCTCCCAAACCGCGCCCGCGCTTCAACGGCGCGGTGCAACCCGCCCACGGGGCAGTTCGCCGCTTGATGGGTGGTCGGTTGTTGGCCGTGCCGCCGGTACGGCATCCCGGATGCCCCTATCCATCGGCAAGTACTCCCGGTTGTACCTCCCCTGGCGTGCAGCCCCCCGGGGAAACTTGGAAAGAGGTATTCCGACCCCGCCAAGAAGCGCGGGTGGCTGGCTCTTGAGTATTCCGGTCACCCTCCGTTGATCAGTGTAGGATTGAGTCATTCGGTCCGTTGACGAAACGAACAGGGTCATGTCCTCTGAACAACCTCAGCCTTCCCTTAACCCGGGGCGGTCCGAGTTCCTACGGATCCAGCGCGGCGGTGGTCTTTACATCGACAAGACCCACCACTTCCAATCCCTTCTGGCGCACGAACCGGAGGATATCTCCACACTCCGGAACCCCTATGTGTTCCTGGCTCGCCCCCGGCGCTTCGGCAAGTCACTCTTGGTAACAACCCTGGAGGCCTTCTTCCAGGGCGAAGTACCGATTGCTCCCCGCTACCTGAATGACCACAGTCCACCGCAGACCCGGAGCAAGGTTGAACTGTTCCGCGGAACAGTTGCGGCAGGCACCGTTGAGGGCCGTGGGTTCCATCCGGTCGTACGCCTGAACATGGTCAACACCCCTGCCGACGCACCGGAGGAACTGAAGGCCAACCTGTTGGAGATGCTGGGCAGCCAGTACACCCTGTGGAAGCGCCGCGGCATCGATGTCGGCTTGGAACCCGAGGATGAATCGGGCACCATCACCTTCCCCTCTGTCCCGGCTGTCAGCCCGGCCCAACGCCTGGAGGATCTGGTGGGCCGACTCAAGGCGCGCTACGGGACCAATCCCGTCGTCTTGGTCGACGAGTACGATGCGCCCCTAGTGTATCTGCTCGGCAAGAAAGTAGACCCCGAACCAATCCTGGACATCTTGCGCAACTTCTACGTCAAGCTCAAGAGCCTCGAACCCGACCTGCACTTCGTCTTCGTTACCGGCATCACTCGTTTCGCCCGAGTCAGCCTGTTCTCGGCGTTCAACAATCTGTGGGATATCTCTTGGGAACCCACCTACGCAACCCTGTGCGGCTTCACTGAACGGGAGGTTCGAACCGCACTGCACCCCCATCTCACCACCGGTGCGGCCCACCTCAACGTATCGCTTAAGGAGTTGATGGACAAGGTACGCCGCCACTACAACGGCTATTGCTTCGGCTTCCCCGAGGACAGCGAGCGCGTCTACAACCCCTTCACCCTGGCCTGTTGTCTTCGGGACATGCAGGACCGAAACCATGTCCGGAGATGGGAGATCACTGGATGGCCCAATCACTGGGCCGTCTCCGGCACACCCATGTTTCTCATCCGGCTCATGAAGGAAGGTCAGTATCCTCTGCCTACGGATCCGCCTCCCTGGGACAACTTGATGAACACGACCTACAGCCTGGACACGGTCGACTTCGTCTCCCTCATGTTCCAGACCGGCTACTACACCCTGCGCCAGGACAAGGACGGGGACCTGTACCTGGACTACCCCAACGACGAGGTGCGCCGGACCTACGGTCATGAACTACTCGAGACCTACCGACGACCGCCCGACCCGCGGACCCTGCGGGCCATGCACCGCGCGCTGGCCGACAAGAACGACAAGGGATTCTGTGATCTCCTCCACACCTTCCTGGCCGGCATCCCCAGCGAGAAGCTGCGCCGCGAGACGGACTGCCACCTCGTCCTGCACGTGCTGTGCCAGCTAATGCAGGTGGAGTTCCAGTCGGAAGTGCACCAGGGGGGCGGCCGCTCCGACATGGAAGTCCGCTTCTCCAAACACGTCTGGGTTATGGAATTCAAATATGGGGAGTCGGCAGAGGCAGCCCTGAACCAGATCCTGTCGCACGACTACGGCCGCCGGCACCGCGGTGGACCCCGCAAGGTGGTCGCGCTGGGCCTCAACTTCGTGCCCCGCACCGAGAACAAAAGGTTTGGCGTAGAGTACGTCTCCTGTCCGTTGTATCAACCTGAATGAAGAAGATCCCTCCAGTTCCTGCCGTATACGGGGGCTGTACGATTGGCATCTCGCCGAGGTAGGACTGGAACTGCGTAGGTGTCCATCATCCGTGTCGCATGCCAGGGGGTAGATGCAGTGCGCTAAAACCTGATCCAACCTTATCCGTGCCAACCTAACCGTCATGCGTGAACAGGGCAGGTTGGTCAAGATCGGCGAAGCGGCGCGGCTGCTCGGCACCAAGCCGGTCACGCTGCGGAAGTGGGAGCGCACCGGTGAGTTGCTGCCGGCGCGGAAGTCGCGTGCCGGCACGCGCTACTACGCGGTGTCGGACCTGTTGGGCGTGGCCAACGAAGCCGCGCCGACCCTGTGCCATGCGCGTGTGTCCCGTCACGCTCAAAAGGCGGATTGGGACCGGCAGCAAGCCGCGCTGGAAGCCTACTGCGCGGCCCAAGGCTGGCGGACCGAGACGATCCGCGATCTGGGATCCGGCCTGCACTACCGGAAGCAGGGCCTGCAGCGGCTGTTGGATCTGATCCTCAAGCGGCAGATTCGGCGATTGGTGCTTACGCACGAGGACCGGTTGCTGCGCTTGGGTGCGGAGTTGGTGTTTGCCCTGTGCGAACTGCAAGGCATTGAGATCGTGATCATCCATCAAGGCGATCCGCCCGCCTTTGAAGAGGAACTGGCGCAAGACGTGTTGGAGATCATCACGGTCTTCCGTGCGCGGCTGGACGGCAGCCGGTCGCACCCGTCGCGCAAGCTGATGGACAGTCTCAAGGCAGCCTCCGAAACGTGAACCGGTCACACAAAATCGCCTTGGATCCGAACGACCGGCAGGCCGGTTTGCTGATGCAGCATTGCGGTTGGGCGCGCACCGCGTCCAATTGGGCCATCGCGGCCTTTGCGGCCGCCTGGTTCACCGGTGCAGGCGAACCGAACGCGTGGCTGACGGATGTCGACCTGCGGAAGCGATTCAACCAGGTCAAGCGCGACCTGTTTCCGTGGTCCTGCGACCTGTCGCAGATCGCCGCCAAGAACGCCATCATCAACACCGGTGACGGTCTCAGGCAGTGGGGCGCGTACTGCCGGGCGCGGAAGGCCGGAAAGCCGGCGCGGCGCGTAGGCTTTCCGAAGTACCGCAAGCGCGGCCGGCACATGTCCTACACCGCGTCCAATGGTCGCAACACCATCCGGCCGGACGGCCGGCGCGTGCACCTGCCCAAGGTTGGCACCATCAGGATGCGCGAGGCGCTGCGCTTTGACGGTGACATTACGGAAGTCACGATCAGCCTGTACGGCGGTCGCTGGTATGCCGCGTTCACGGTCGACACCGGCGAACCGGAACCGGCCAAGCGCGCAGGCGGAACCGTCGGCATCGATATGGGCCTGACCGTGTTGGCCACACCGTCGGACGGCGATCCCATTGCGAATCCGAAGGCGTTGGCCGCGGCACTGGCCGAACTGCGAAGGCTGGACCGGGCCATTGCGCGCTCGCGCAATGTGCACGGCAGGAATCGATCCTCCCAGCGGCGCGATCGTCTGTACGAACTGCGCCACCGTCAACATGCCCGCGTGCGTCACGTGCGCCGCGATCATCATCACCAGGCCACCTGTGCGATAGCCAAGACATGGGCCGTGGTGAAGGTCGAGACGC
>CAZMKQ010000163.1:0-9027 GCA_964566955.1 uncultured Caldilineaceae bacterium
TGGGCAGCATCACCGGTGGTTCCACCACCCGCTACAACATCCTGGGCAAGGATGCCGCCACGGCCACCTGGTACCAGATCCAGTTCAGCGATACAGTGATTGGCTGGGTCTATGCCAACTTAATCCAGACCCATGGTGACGTCAGCGGTGTACCCATCCGCTGAAATCGAACTTTGACATACAAGGCGGGGGGCAGCAATGTCCCCCGCGGCTTTCTGAATCGCGTCGCTGGGTCGAATGCAGCTTACCGCAGAGAGGCGGGCATCAAGCAGATTGGCCGCAACACCAGCGTAGACAGATCCCGGGTTGGAGTTGCAGCAACGCAGCACTGACGCGGACCTAATGCAACGGACATGGCCAGTCTCCTTTCAAGCTGCCATGTTTCGCCGAACATGCTCAGGACCAAGGGCATATCGGCTTTCATTCCCGCCGTGGACAGCCAGAGGATCGGTACTGTTTCAAGCTCGTTGATATTGGTTCCAAGCCTGGACAGGGATGAGGGGCCCTTGATCATTGGTTTGCTTCAACAACCAAAGAGGGCCCCTCGTCGTGGACTTCAGGCCCAGCCCCTGCCCATCCTAAACGCCAACGGGCCCGATGCCCCCGCCACTCGGTCGTCCGCGGCCGGCTTCGGATACAGCACTGATAGTGCAAGGCCTACCTCTTCGGCACCTTGTCCCTGCCGCCCGATGTGACCTCCCATCAGTGCCCGGAGGCCTTCCGGCAGCTGGTGGCCCAGCGGTACGTGTAGTCTGTCAACTACCGGGGATGTCGGCGGTACTCGCGGCCCTGGGATGTGGAGTGCGCTGGTCCATGAACCGGCCTCCACTTGGCATGCGCAATCCACTGGGTGATTGGTTTCAGGGTTGGATGTGGCCTGAGGCTGCGACGAAAGAAAGAATGCATGCAACCATCCGACCCGAAACAGGCGATTGTCATGGATATGACCTTAATTTGCTCGAGATGGCTGCCAGTGCCACCAACCTCGGTGCCTGCCGATCGTCCAGGAGAGCCCGGCCCTGCCGGCCTTCCTGCGCACTGGTCTCCGCCACCAGATCCGGCGGAGCAGAGGTGTCTGGTTTCTCCTTTCCCACCGGATACGACCGAACCAGGTCCAACATCCCAGAACACTGTTCCAAACCTCGACGGCGACATTCCGAGGCCTGCTGCACCAGGCGGTTGCTGCAATCCGCGCCACAATCGGTTCGGCACCGGCCGACCGACGCGGCGTTTACGCGCCGGATACGCGGCGGGTATGGACTTGCTGACACTCCGCCGTCATGATGGCGCTCACGCCTGCAGCGCATGCGAATGAAGATCAGGAAAGACATGCGCTGCAGTGGGGGACCTGTCTCGGGAACCACGGACCATCCATCCGAACAGGTACCGAGACTGCACCCCGACTTTCAGTTCCGTTGTCAATGTGAAAAGGACTTTCATGACCGCAACCAAGTTCCTTCCGCGCCGACTCTTGTGGGTCGATGCCCAACCGTCCGTCCTGGACCAAGCCGGACGCTACTTCCAGGCACATCATCTGGCCGTGCGCTTCGCGGACAACTTCGAAGAGGCACTGGTGGAGGTAGACACCTGGTCCCCCCACCTGCTGTTGCTGGACTATGACATGCCGACCAGCACCATGGCCTACGAGACCTTCGTCCACATCCGGTTGCCCCTCGTGGACCCCTATCGGATAACCGGTCCACTGGCAGACAATCCCTGGCAGCACACAGCCATTCCCATCCTGCTGGTGTCTGGCGGACCGCCCGTTACCATTCCCGGTTTCGTGGCACCCCACCTGCACCGGGTCGCGCACTTCGTACCCAAGCCCTTTGAACCCAGCCACTTGCTCCTGCTGGTGGAGGAGCTACTGCCGGAGCGCCATCCAGGGATCATCCTTGACCCGGATCAGGGCTGTGTGGAGGTGCAGGGCATCCGACGGGCGGTGTCCGAACGTCGCATGGACCTGTTGGTAACCCTGACGCGGCACCATCCCAGGCCCCTTACCGCGGCTCAGTTGGTTCAGCATTTGTCACGGGAAAGGGGTGTGCTCACCAGCGAGACCGCTGTGCGCACGGCGGTCTCCTCGCTGCGTCGGCAACTGGAGGGGGATGGCCTCCCATCACTGGTGGACAACCAGGGCAACGGCTATTTCCTAACCCGTCCCCCCACGCTGATTTCCGAATGAGGCACTGCGGATGTCCCGTCTCGACGGGACATCTGCAAGTCCATTCCACCTCGATGCCACGGGAATGCGTGCAGACCCACGGCCATCTGAGCGGCATCACCATTCGCTGCCTCGATCCAAGCGCACCGCGGAATAAGACTGCCCTCGCCGCCATGCCTCAGTGGTGAACCGGCACTGGAACAACCCGAGTGGCTGCCCTTCACACATGACTGCCTACGACCAACGCTCGGATCGGGAACCGGTTTGCAGCACAGTCGTAGGCACCTCAACCACGGAGAGGGCAGCCTCCCGGACGAGGTCACATTGCCGACACATGGTCGTTACGCATCGGACATGGTCAACCCCTTCTCCGTTCGTCATGCTGTACCCAGGAAGCCCAAACCAAGGGCCACGACAAAGATTCAGAAGAAGCAATCATGTATCAGGAAACGAACACAACGAGAGGAGAACGCAGGGAGGACCGGCATCCCATACACGACACGACACGAGGCGGACGCCTGTACTGGGTACGGGAACCGGGGGTCCGCGTACGGTCCGGCCCCGGCCTGCAACATCCCGTGCTCACCCAACTGGCACGCGGTCAGGCGGTAACCGCGGACACGGATGCGACCCTGGCCGCAGACGGCTACCACTGGCTGCCCATCCGCCACGCTGACCACACCGCCTACATCGCCCGGGAACTGCTGGCGGAACGCTATGTGCGTCCCGATCCCGAAGGCACAGTGGCCGTGGCGCCCGAACTGATGGCGGCGGTGCAGGGCACGCCCCTGGCCGCCCACACCCGGGCCCTGATGGCCGTCGCCCTCTGCGAGAGCGGAGCCCGCACGGCACGCGACAACGGCGGGGAACTGGTATGCCGCTTTGAACCCCGGCAGTGGGATCGCCTCTTCCGGAATACGCTGGGGGATCCGCCCGCCACCTGGACCCCGGAGAAGTGTTACGTCACCTCCTGGGGGGTGGGCCAAATCATGGGCTGGGCCCACGCCACCTTTGGCTGCGCCAACGCCCGAGCCTTTCGGGATTGGCTGCAGGCCAACCCCGCCCACGAATACGAGGCCCTGGTGCACTTCTGCCTGGCCAAACCCGGCGTGGCAGATGCCATCCAGGCCCGGGATTGGGCACAGTTGGCGTATCTCTACAACGGCGGTCATCCCCAATGGCTGCCCAATTTCCAGAACGCCTGGCAACGGGTAGGGGAGGTTGAGACCCCGGTAATTCCCACCTCGCCCCCACCGGAACCCGTCGTACCTCCGATGATGAATCCAGAGTCCCGGTCTGAGACCCTCCCCCGGCATCCCGGGCCAACGCTGCCGCAGAGTTCGAAGGCGGCAACCCTCAAGCAACGGCTCCGGCCACCGGCCACGGTGCGGCCGGCCTTGCAGGGGTTGCGCTACGAGGGCAACCGCCTGCTGCGCCGAGCCCTGGTGATCCTCTCCCTGGGCTTCACCCTCTGGCAGACCCAGGTGATTACCCCGGCTCAGATTGTGGGCCTGCTGGAGGAAGCCGTGGTACCCCTCGTCACCACGCAGACCGACCCCGTGGCCGGACGCCTGGACCGGAGTCTCTCAGCCCTGGAGACACGCCTGACGACGCTGGAACAAACGGCACGGACAGGACCCGGCGGGGAGACAAAGCCCCTCACCGTCTTCCCAACCCCTACACCCGTGGCCGACCGGTCTCCGAATCCGGTATGCCATCCCCGGCAGACGGTGACGAGCGCGTGGTATCACGTGCGGGTCCAACCCGACCTGACCGCGGATGTTGTGGCCGTGCTTCGACCCGGCACGCCCGTCTGTGTCCTGGACCGGCAGGATGGCTGGTATCTCCTGCAGACCCCCGCCGGCTGGATCACGGACCAGGGCCTGAAGCCCCTGCCCATCGCCGGATAAGGACGTGCTGCCCGGGACACCTGGAAGACCTGTCCTGGCATGTCCTACCGAGCCGGAACCCGCGATGCCACACGAACTCACAGCCTGGCTGCTGGAACAAAGCGCCGCCGTGGTCCTGCTGAGCGCCGCACTGATCCATGGCTACCGCCAACACCTGAAGGCATTGGCCGCGGCCGATCGCCGTTGCCAGCGCAGCCGCAAGGAGCAGATGGAGCATTCGCGCGCACTTATCGAGCAGGTAATCGCCGGCAGCGAGAAGCGTCTCGCCAGCCTGCTGGCGGAACTGAACCACCTGCGGGACCAGCATCAGGCGGATTTGCAACGGGTCGAGACCCGCGTGGAGCAGTACCAGGCCGCCGCGCAACAGCGCGAGGCCCAGCTGCTCAAGTTGCTGGTCCCTGAACCTAGCCCACCGCCACGACGAGAGACTTAAGCACGAGAAGGGGCCTTGGAGTTCCGAGCCCCCTCCGCATCCGGCGCGGCCATGTCCCCTCATGTCCTGCCCTCTCCCCATCTGCCCGGAGGCGTCCGGCTATCCCTCCACCCGGACTTCGGCGTGCCCCGTTTGGATCTTCCCGCGGCGGACCGTGAATGCGGTGCTGCCTGTCACGGACCGGGAAATGCAACGGCAGCGGGATCTGCCGACTCCGGTATTGGCTACTGCGTGATGAGGCCAGGGCTGTTCCAAATGGGCCCCGGAGAAAGTATGGCGCGGCCTGGCGGAGGGTCTGGTGAGATTGATCATTGCCCACATCTGTTTGCAAGGGTTTCCGCTACTTGCCTCATCGGGGACTTCCCCTCATTCATGTTCTGTGGAGGAAGCAGATCCGGGAGCAGGGCGTCAAATGCCTGGCTGAGTAGAAAGTCGCTGCGGCGGGACCGCCCTCTCCGGAACCCGGGGCGAACCGACACGGCAAACAGTGTTGTTTCCTGGTCGCAGGTACGCAGCGGATACGCCGCCGGTATGGACACAGCTGAACTCCCAGGCCAGCATATGGCCGCGAGCCCCTACGGAGTTTCGGCCAACATGCCTTGCCGGCCACGGCATAACATAATGAGGAGACTTGACCATAAATGCATCACGTTTTGCTCGCCCCATGGGGAAATTGCGGTTTGGCCAGCGGTACGGTATACACTTGGACTTCTTGCATTTTGAACCCACGTCGGCAACCTTGTTGCCCCACTGAACCAGCCCCGTTGGTTTGCACGCGTGCAGTTCAACCGTGGTCAACACCCCCAACCACGACGTTGTGACTGCCCCACCGGGTTGACACCGTTTCATACAGCTTGCTTGTCGCTGCCTACTGACCATCCCAGAGAACATGATTATTCTGCACCCTCTCCTGTGCAATGGTCTCCGCCACTACACCCAGCCGAGCAACGGACCCGAGGTTTTCGGTCCCCAAGCGGTCGAGCCCGGTCCAACACCCTCTCCTACTGCCCCAAGCCCCGGCGCACAAGGCCTGCTGTGCCGGTCGGTCGCGGCGATCCGCAGCACACGGTCCCGCGTCAACCAATTGACGCGCACGAGACACTTTGATGACGAACACGTTATGGTTTGCCTGATCCCATGCAGTCAAAATGGCCGATTACATCTGTAGTCGTGACCTATCTCATGTCCCACCGGCAATCTGTCCCATCAGGCAGTGGACGTGAACCCAAACCGTCAGTCTGTTTTTTCCGTGAAAGAATTTCTATGACCACTACCGCAGCCCGGTTCCACCCACGCAGACTCTTGTGGGTGGATGCCCAACCATCCACCCTGGACCACGCCGGACGTTTTCTCCGGGCACACCATTTGGACCTGCGCTTTGTGGACAGCTTTGAAGCGGCACTGGAGGAGATAGACACCTGGTCCCCCACCTGCTGTTGCTGGACTACACCCCTGGGGCCATGCCTTATGAAACCTTCGTCCACGTCCGGCTGCCCCTGGTGGATCCCTATCGGCCAACCGGTTCCCTGGAGAACAATCCTTGGCAGCACAAAGCCAGCCCCATCCTGATAGTGGCCGGCGAACCGATGGCCACCACGCCCGGTCTCAGGACACCCTATCTGAACAGGGCCGCGTACTTCCAGCCCAAGCCCGTTGAACCCAGCTGCCTGCTCCCGCTGGTGGACAAACTGCTGCCGGAGATGCATCCCGGGATCGTCCTGGACCCGGACCACAGTTGGGTGGAAGTGCAGGGCTGCCGATACACGGTGTCCGAACAACGCATGGATCTGCTGGTGACCCTGGCACGGCATCATCCCCAGCCTCTCACCGCAGCCCGGCTGGCACAACACATACACAAGGAACGGGGTGTTTTCACCAGTGAGTCTGCCGTACGCATGACGGTCGCCAACCTGCGCCGGCAACTGACGGAGGATGATCCCCAGTCGCTAATAGCCAACAAATGCGGCTACTTCCTGACCTGCACGCCCACACTGCTTTCCGACTGAGGCACCGCGGATCCACCGGCGCGGCCGGCTGGCCGCGGGTCCATCCCACCACCGGGTACGGGAGTGAACGAGCCCATCGTGGAACGGCTTGGCGGCGGTTCCCCGCCCTGGAATAGGCGGGATTGGACCCTGGTGTCCCGGGAGGAGACGGATCAGATCCCCATGTCAGCCATAAGCAAACCCCTATGTCGCCTTCAGGCCCTGCCAGGCCGGACTGCGGGGAAATGCCTTTGGGCCAGACGGCTGCTGCCGCTGTTGCTGTGTCTGGGGTGGCTGTGGGGCGCCACCCCGGTCGCCGCCCAGGACCAGGTTCCTCCACCGCGGGCGGTGGAGACCACGGGTCCCTACCGCAACCTGGCAGAGAACCACAACGGCACCTTCCACCTGCGGCGAGAGGAGGGAGTAGTGTACGCGACCTTCCAAACCGACCGCTCCCCGGTGCAGTTCCTGGCCCGGGACCAACCGGAGGTGTTGTTCACCGTGCCCGAGGGCTTCCGACCGGTCCTGCCCGTAACCTGGGAGGTCAGTGCCGATCCGGTCCTGCCGGATGGCACCCTCCATCCTGATCAGCCCGAGCGCCGGGTGTTCCGGATGCGCGTGGACACCGCGGGCCAGGTGCGCTACGTGGACGATGCCGGCGTGGACGGGGTGGGGTATCTCGGGTACGACACGGCCCTGGCCTGGCCCCTGGCCGGCAGCAAGCCGCAGGTATGCGCACGTCCCCGGTACATCAGAGAGGCCATTCTGGCAGCCGTGCAGGCCCTGGACGACGCCGCGCTGCCCTGCTCGCTGGTGGACTGGACCCATCTGGCACGCATCCAGACCCTTTCCCTGTTTCTACCGATTCCCCTCGCCGCGGACTCCGAGCGGCATGTCCTGTTGGGGTTGACCAACCTCACCACGTTGCAGGTGCAGTCCTGGGCCGGAAGGACTGTGCCCGAGGTCAACCACCTCACCAAGCTACTGGCCCACACCCCCCGGCTACAGACCCTGCGGATCGATGGGGACAGTTGGAATGTGTCGGCCGATCTGCTGCGGTACACCCCGTTGCTGGTCCAGCTGTCCATTCGGAACAATCCCCACCAGGAACTGGACTTGCCGGGTGAACTGCTGGCGCACACCCCTCATTTGGAAGCCCTGCATGTGGAGGGCAGGCATCCTTCGGCGGGACTGGTTCAACTGCTGGCCCATGCACCCCGTCTGGCCCGCTTGACCGTGATGCCGTCCACCCCCTTGCCCGAGACGTTCCTGGCGACCCTACCCCAACTCACCCATCTGACGGTCGGGGACGGACTTGAGCCCTGCGATATTCCGCAACTGCTGGCTTCAGTCCCCCGTTTGCGGCATGTCGCAGTACGGATGAACGCAGATGCCCAAGCCCTGGACTGCCTGGCCGATAGTCTGCGCCGGTACGCACCGGCCCTGGACCGGCTGGAAATCGAGCTCCATGACTGGCAGGACCTGAATGCCGGGATGCTGCCAAGCCTGCCCCGCTTGAGCCACCTGACCCTGGACGTGGTCGGCTTGACATCCCTGCCTGAACCACTGCTGGCCCAAGTTCCCGAGCTAACCCACCTCACCTTGCAGGGCCACAATGCGACCCTTCCAGCCGAGTTCCTGGTGCACACGCCCCGCCTGACGGCCCTGTCCCTGCAGATAGACCATCTCCACAACCTCCCGTTCGACCTGCTGGCACCCGTGCCTGGCCTGCGGCAGCTGCAGATCGACACATCGAGGATATCCCTGCCCGCCGGGTTTCTGGACCCAGTGCCGCAGCTGATCGAGTTGCGGATGGAGGGTAGCTGGACCAACCTGCCCGCGGATTTCCTGATGCACGCACCGCACCTGGAAGCCCTGCACCTGAATGCCCATTTCCAGGAATCCTTGCCGGCGAACTTTCTGACCCATGCGCCGCGGTTGGCCGAACTCCATCTGCGTGTACCGGTGCCGGAGATCTTGCCATCGGCTTTTCTGGCCCATGCACCACGCCTGGAAGTCCTACACCTGGACGCCGAAGCCCTGAAGTTTCTTCCGGAGGGGTTTCTGACCCATGTACCACGGCTGGTCGAACTTAATCTGTATGTACCGGAACTGAGAATGTTGCCGTCGGTATTTCTGGTCCATGCCCCCCGCCTGGAGAAACTGGAACTGGCATATTCAGCGTACGAACATTCATACCTAGACAGCAACGTCCTTGGCCTGGTGAAACACGTAACCCCAATCACCTCCCTCCCCGTGCATTTCCTGATCCGTGCTCCCCGACTACGGTCTCTCAATCTGCAATCGGGACTTGTCGCCGAATTCCCGCCAGGGTTCCTGGCTCAGTCCCCGCAACTCCGGCATCTGAACCTGGATGCCAACGGTGTGACGGCGCTGCCAACCGACTTCCTGGCCCACCATCCACGGTTGGAGACGGTCCGTCTTCAGGCCAAACACATTCCGGTGCTGCCTCCCGGGTTCCTAGGGCGTGTGGACATTAGCGGGCAAAGGGGTTTTGCAGCCAATGGCGCACGG
>CAZMKQ010000164.1:0-8956 GCA_964566955.1 uncultured Caldilineaceae bacterium
ATCAGCAGGCCCCCGAAGAGGAACAGTTCGGAAAAGAAGAACAACCACATGCCCATCCGGTTGTTCCGGGTGGCAGTGCGGTAGACCTCGATGGCATCGGCCGCCAGTGCACTCATCGCCTAATGTCCCTCGTCTTCCCGCCAGAGGCTGGTAATGTGCATGAAGTAGTAGACCACCAGCACGCCCTTGGCCGCGCCGAGCAGCAGCAGAATCGTCGCGCTGCCGGTCTGCAGTGCGACCACGTACTCGATCACCGTCAGGATGAACAGGGCAATCCCGACCACAATGCCTTGCCGGAACGGGGATGAATTCTTCATGAACGCTTCAGGGGTGGGATCGGTTCAGGGGTGACTGGGAACGCGCGCAGCCTCAGTGTGCCTGCGCGTGGCCGGCTTGGGATTCGTCCATGACGACGTATTCCTCCTCCAGGCCGTAGTCGTACGGTTCGCCCACCACCTGCAGCGGGGCGGCGAAACTATGCTCCGGCACCGGCGAGGGGATTTGCCATTCCGGCGAACGGGAACGCCACGGATTGGCGGGGGCCCGGACACCGATTTCCGCGCTGGTCACCAGGTTGTAGATCATGATCAGGATGGAGAGGCCGATCAGGAAGGCGGCAATCGTGGTCTCCAGGTGCCGCGCCTCAATCAAGCCGCCGCCCAGCGTCGGGTCGTAGTCCACGATGCGACGCCGCATGCCCATCGTGCCGACCGTCATCTGGCCGATGCTCATCAACCAGAAGGCCGGCGTCATGATGTAGAAGTGAAGCTTGCCCAGGGCCTCGTTGTACATCCTGCCGGTGATCTTGGGAAACCAGAAGTAGATCGCGGCGCAGAACGGGAACACGAAGCCGCCGAACAGCGTGGCATGGAAGTGGCCAACCACGAAGTAGGTGTCGTGGAGGTACAGGTCGGAGGCGACCGTAGCCAGAATGGGTCCGGTCAGGCCACCCAGCAAAAAGACCGAAATGGCACCCAGGGTGAAGAGCATGGGCGTCGGGAAGCGGAGGCGGCCGCCCCACATGGTTGCAACCCAGCTGAAGAACTTGACCCCGGTGGGAACCGCGACCAGGAGGGTGGCGATCATGAAGGGGATCCGCAGGTACTGCGAATAGCCCGATGTGAACATGTGGTGGCCCCAGACCAGGAATCCGACCAGGGCGATCGCAAGGCTGGACAGGGCAATCCACCGGTAGCCGAACAGGGGCTTGCGCGAGAACACCGGCAACAGTTCGCTGATGATGCCCAGGCCCGGCAGCACGAACACGTAGACCGCCGGATGGGAGTAGAACCAGAAGATGTGCTGGAAGAGGATGGGGTTGCCGCCGCCTTCCGGATCAAAGAAACCCATGCCCAGGGCCCGTTCCGACAATCCCATGAGGAAGGCGGTGCCGATGGCCTGCGTGGCCGTCAGCTGGATCAGGCTGGTGGCCAGCACGGCCCAGCAGAAGATCGGGATGCGGAAGAGATCCATGCCCTTGGGCCGCATCGTCAGGATGGTCACGAGCAGGTTGATGGAACCCAGGATGGAGGACAGGCCCACGAAGTAGATGGCCAGGAACAGGAACTGGTAGCCGACCGGCCCCTGGGTGCTGAGCGGGGGGTAGGCGGTCCAGCCGGCGTCGAAGCCGCCCAGGAAGGCGCTGGCCAGCAACAGCAGGGCTCCGGGCACGTTGATCCAGAAGGCGAAGGCGTTGAGCCGCGGAAAGGCCATGTCCTCGGCCCCGATCATCAGCGGCACCAGATAGTTGGCCATGCCGCCCACTCCCAGCAGGATGGCAGCGATCACGGCCCAGCCGTGGAGGCCAATCAGCTTGTTGTACATGCCTATGCCGAGAAACTGCAGATCGGCCTGTGCCAGTTCCGCCCGGAAAATCAGGGCGAAGGAACCGCCAATCATCAGCATCAGCAAGGAGGTCACGGAATACTGGATGCCGATGACCTTGTGGTTGTAGTCGGTGGAGAAATACCGGGTCCACGCCGGCTTGTCCCGGGGCGGACCATGCACCAGGGGCGTTGCCTTGCCGCGGCACCATTCCAGCCAGTCGTCAATAGACCCCACGCCCCACATGAACGCAAAGCCACCCACCAGGCCGCCGACCACAAAGACCACTTCCTGGTCCCACAGTTCCATCCCGGCCAAAAGGCGCCAAACCATCGCCACCACCATGCCCAGGACGGTGCCGGCCGCCTGGTAGATGAGGCCACGGGTGAGACCCAACTGCATCAACATAGTGCTCTCCGCAATAACCGGACCGCGTTCACGGCCCCGTTGCCGATTTACTCCAGCTGCTCGTCAATCCAGGCATCGAAGTCTTCCTGTGACACCACCCGCACATCCGCCAGCATGTAGGCATGGCGCAGGCCGCACAATTCGGCGCAGCGCAGCTGGAACTCGCCCACCTCCGTGGGGGTAACCCTCAGTTCCGTGGTGATGCCGGGCACAAGATCCTGCTTGACGCGCCACTCCACCACCCAGAAGGAATGGAGAACATCCACGGACGACATCGAAAGCAGGAGCGGCTGGTTGACCGGGACCACCATCTCCACGGTCTGGAATTCCCCATGGTCCGGGTAGGCGAACCGCCAGCTCCACTGCAGACCCTCCACCTCCACCGTCATTTCATTGTCCTGCGGCGCGGTGACCTGGGCCAGAACCTGGGTTCCGATAACCCCGTAAATCGTCACGACAATGAGGGGGATGATGGTCCAGGCAATCTCGAGGCCGGAGTGGCCATGGAAATAGTCCCCTTCCTCGTCCTCCTCGTCCGGACGCGCCCGGAAGGCAACGATCGAGTAGCCCATGATCACCAGAACCAGCGCGCCGGCGCCGGCGATAAGCCAGACATGCTGGCCGATCAGGTTGTCGATGGCGGCCGACTGGGCACTGCCCTGGATGGCGGGCAACGGCAGCGACAAGTCCAAAATCCACTGGATGACCAGTGTGAAGACGACTACAAGAATCCCCGCGTACAGGAAATGTCTTCGATAGTTGCTGCGCATCCTTGCAGGGGCCTCAGTACGGGAACTTCGCGAGGCATCGTCACCCTCGCGCCGACCGGCCGGATTGTAGCACCAGAAAGGCCCTGAAACGGCATGGACAACCGCCAGTCCGCGGCCGGCCGGCCTGCTGGCCAATTGCAACAGGGAAATCTTCACGCGGTTGCGCGGACGCCGACTCCCCGTTGCAGGTCACGGTCCGCGTGTCCCCGATCCCCGAACCGCACCCCGGAAGAGCGCACGCTGCTCGGATGCGGCCAGGATTGGCGCTTGATCTACAGTGAAGGGCGAGGGTGGGGCCTTTCGGGGCCCGGCCCGCGCCTGTTCCAATCATAAATTTCCTTTATGAACACTGAAGCAAACCAAGAGCAATGGATTCTTGACTGCCCGGAAATGAGGCGGTTCATCACGTCCGTACAGCAGGCACGATCCTCGGCCGGTTCCCTTCCTGAACTGCTGGACCGCCTGGAGCCGTCCTTCGAGGAACTGTTGGCGGATGACTCCTGGCTGCCCGCACGGTTCATGCACCCTGCGGCGCACAGCGGCATGGGCGGCGGCATCGGCATGTGGCTCCTGTACCGTTCGGCGGATGGCGATCTGGCCTTTTCGTCGCTGGTGGTGCCGGCCGGTAGCGAAACACCGGTCCACGATCACCTGACCTGGGGGCTGGTAGGGATCTACCAGGGCACGCAGGAGGAAACGGTGTACCGGGTCGCGGGGCCCCTCGCGGACGGCAGTGCGCCCCTGGCCCTGGCCGAGGTGCTGCATCTGACACCTGGTGACCACTATCGGCTGACACCCGATAACGATATTCACAAGGTACGGACCACATCGGCCGAAACATCCGTGTCGCTACACCTCCTGGGCAACGACAACGGCTGCACGTGGCGTCATCAGTACAACCCCGATGCCAATTCGGTTGCGGACTTCAGGTCGGGATGGCTGAATGCCGAGTGCCGCGAATACTGATTCCGTCCCCGGCGCGCCCCACACCCTTTTCCTACGCGCAATCAACTTGGGCGCGATTGGTTATAACGGTATACTCATGGAGGTTCGACCGCGTGCCCTCCCTCCAACACGGAGGACTCCCGGCCCCCGACAAGAGAACGCTGCACCTGCGGCCCTGTGGTCCGAACTCCTCTCCCCTCGGGGGAATTCCGGTGCAACAGTACACGAACCGCAATGACAGGCAAAGACACTGACCTGATCGAAATCGACGTTAACGACAAACGAGCGCGGCGTGTGCGGAACGAAAGCCGTCCGGTGGCCGTTCCGCCCGCGCCTCCCGCAAGCCAACAGGACGCGCTGGGCGAACAGCTGGTCCGGTACGGCACCCACCTGGCCGCCTCCGACCTGGCAGAGAACACCAAACGGGCCTTTGCCAGCGACATCCAAATCCTGACCGAGTACTTCCCGGAGCACCTGAGCGTCGGCAGTTTGACACTTGGGAAACTGGAGGCCTACTTCGACTGGATGCAGAAGGAGCGCAAGGCGCCCTGCAACAACAAGACCCTGTCCCGCCGCATCACGTCGACACGGTCCTTCTTCGGCTGGCTGATCCAGGAGGGACACCTGCAGGAGGATCCGACCCAGGGTCTCAAACGGGTTGCAGCGGATCCGCATGTGCCGACCATCCTCAATACGGGCGACATCAAGCGGCTTAACCAGAAGGCCAGCGACATCTTCTGGAAAGGCCAGAATCCGGACGCCAGACCGTTGTTGCTGCTTCAGCTTCTGCTGCAAACCGGCATGAAGAAGAAGGAGGTCACCAACCTGCGCTTTTCGGATTTCACCTTCGGCAGCCGGGCCCTGGTCCATGTGCGGAGCGGGGCCGGCCAACCGGCCTACCGGGACCGGCGCCTGCCCCTCAGTCGCAACTTCGGCTCAATCCTGGAGGCCTACCGCAGCCAGTACGCCGCCGACAAGGACGACGACGCGCCGGTATTCGACTGCACGGCGCGCAACCTGGAATACCAGTTGGAGGACTTGGGCAGGCAAGCCGGCCCTGTCAGTTGCAAGGTCGGCTTCGAGGTGCTGCGTTGGACCGCAGCGGTGGGCGATCTGCGCGTAGGAGTCGATCCGGAAGCCCTGCGCCACAAGCTGGGCCTGTCCCCGGTGGCCTGGCGCAACACCCGCGTCAGGTTGCACACACTCATTTAGGGCTGCGCACCGCGGCTACGGCGGAGGCCGCCGCCTTCCACTCGTCAACCGACAGGGTTTCGGGCCTGCGCGTCGGATCAATCCCGGTCCCGCGCAGGTTCTCCGCCAACCGCTGCCGGGGCACGGCCAAGGCGGCGGCCAGGGTCTTGGCCAACTGCTTGCGCCGCTGACCGAACGCGGCGCGGGCCGCCCGCATCACGTCCTCGGTATCGGACGGACATGGCAAATCCGGACGCGTCGTCAACTCCAGCAGGGTGCTCCTTACCCTGGGCCGCGGGAGAAACGCCCCCGCCGGCAAACGCAGCAGGGGCTTGACGTCCGCATGCATCTGGCAACCAACGGCCAGCAGGGACATGTCGCCCGGCCGGGCACAGATGCGGTCGGCCACATCGGACTGAACCAGAACCACAATCCGCTTCGGGCGGAGGGCCGATCCGGTGTACAGGTGACGGAGTATGCGGTTGCCGGCGTGGTAGGGCAGATTGCCCACGGCCACAAACCCCAAGGTCCGCACATCCCCGTCCCAGGCCAGGGCGGACGGGTCCACAACGGTGGCGTCCGCGTGCAGGATCCGCACGTTGGGGTGATCGGCGAACTCGCCTTCCAGAATTGCGGCCAGGACATCATCCAGTTCGACGGCGATGACCTGGCGGGCCGCTGCGGCCAGGTAATGCGTCAGACCACCCAGGCCGGCCCCAATCTCCAGGACCAGCGCATCCGGGTCCAGGCGGGCGGCGTCGGCAATGCGCCCAAGCCAGGACTCGTCGACGAGAAAGTTCTGCGAAAGCGACCGCTTCGGTCGAATCCCGTGCCTGCGCAGCAGAGCCAGTTGACGGCTCTCAGTCATCCGCCAGGCTGAAGATCGACATGAAGGCCTCCTGGGGGATTTCCACCTGCCCCACCATCTTCATGCGCTTCTTCCCTTCCTTCTGGCGTTCCAGCAACTTGCGCTTGCGCGTGACATCGCCTCCATAGCACTTGGCCAGCACGTCCTTGCGCAGGGCCCGCACGTTGGCCCGGGCAATCACCTTGTTGCCCAACGCCGCCTGAATGGGAACCTGGAACATCTGCCGCGGAATGAGCTCCTTCATCTTGCTGACCAGTTTCTGGCCCCAGGGATGGGCCTTGTCCCGATGGACAATCACACTCATGGCATCCACCGGCTGCTGGTTGACGAGAATGTCCATCCGCACCATGTCCGAGGGGCGATAGCTGTCGAACTGGTAGTCCAGGCTGGCAAACCCGCGGGTGGCCGACTTCAGCTCGTTGTAGAAGTCGACGATGATTTCGGACAGCGGCATGCGATAGGTGAGCTCCACCCGTTCCGTGTCCAGCCACTCCTGCGACTTCACTTCCGCGCGGCGGCCGGTGGTGATGTTCATCACGGCGCCGATGAACTCCGACGGCGTGTAGATGCTGACGTCGCACCACGGTTCCGCGATGTAGTCGATGCGGGTCGGCTCCGGCATGTCCACCGGGCTGTCGATGAACAAGCGCGTACCGTCCGTCAGTCCCACCTCGTACTGCACCGAGGGCGAGGTGAAGATCACGTCCATTTCGTACTCGCGTTCCAGACGTTCCTGGATGATCTCCATGTGGAAGAGGCCAAGGTAGCCCACCCGGAACCCGAACCCCAGGGCGTGGCTGACTTCCTGTTGGATGGACAGGGCCGCGTCGTTGAGCTGCAGCTTCTCCAGGGAGTCCCGCAGATCGTCGTAGTCCTCGGCCCGCACCGGGTACAGGCCGGAAAAGACCATGGGCTTGGTGGCCTGGTAGCCCGGCAGGGATTCCACCGCGGCGGCCTGGGCCAGCGTCAGGGTTTCCCCGACCTCCAGGTCCCTGACGCTCTTGAGGCCGGTGGCCACATACCCCACTTCACCCGTTGCCAACGCGGATCTCGGAGCCGGGGCCGGGGTCAGGCACCCGATCTCCACCGGCTCCACCTTGACTTCGGTGTTGACCGCGCGCAGGGGTTGCCGGGACTGCAACACCCCGTCCACCACGCGCACATGGGCGATGACCCCCTTGTAGGAGTCGTAGTGACAGTCGAAGACCAGGCTGCGCAAGGGACCGGCGGGGTCGCCCGCCGGGGGCGGCACTTCCCTGATAATGGCATGCAGGACGCTGTCAATGTTGACATGGTTCTTGGCGCTGATGCGGGGAATGGCATCCGCATCGACACCCAGGAGACTTTCAAGCTCCTCGGCAACCCGATCGGGCCACGCGGAGGGCAGGTCGATTTTGTTGATGACCGGCACGATCTCGAGATCGAGATCGATCGCGGTGTACAGGTGGGCCAGGGTCTGCGCCTGAATGCCCTGGGTCGCATCGACCACCAGCACCGCCCCTTCACAGGCTGTCAAGGCACGGGTCACCTCATAGGAAAAGTCCACGTGGCCCGGCGTGTCGATTAGGTTCAGCTGCCAGGTTCGCTCCCCGTCCGACCAGGGCATGCGCACGGCACTGGCCTTGATGGTGACGCCCTTTTCGCGTTCCAGATCCATGGAATCGAGATGTTGGGCCTGCATCTCCCGGTTGGCAACCGCACCGGTGTATTCGAGCAGGCAGTCGGCCAGGGTGCTCTTGCCATGGTCGATGTGGGCAATGATGCAGAAGTTGCGGATGTCAGACTGATTCATCGGGTCCCTTGTCCAATACCTGCCGGAACCAGCCGACTGTCCGCTCCAGTCCGTCCAGCAGGGAGATCCGAGGTTCCCAGCCCAAGTGACGACGGGCTCTGGTTATGTCGGGTTGCCGGCGTTTCGGGTCGTCTGCATGCGGCAGTTCGCGGAATACGCAATCCGTCTCGTTGCCGGCCAAGTCGTTGATGATCTCCGCCAACTCCAGAATCGTGCGCTCGTCCGGGTTGCCCAGATTGACGGGCTCCCGCAGGTCGCTGTTCAGCAGTCGGCACAGGCCATCCACAGTGTCGTCCACATAGCAGAAGCTGCGGGTCTGTGAACCGTCGCCGTGAATCCGAGCCGGTTCGCCACGCAGGGCGGAGGACACGAAACTGGGGATGACGCGTCCGTCGTCCGGCCGCATGTGGGGCCCGTAGGTGTTGAAGATGCGGGCAATCGACGTCTGTAGTCCATACCGCCGATGGTATGCCATGACCAGGGCCTCGCCAAACCGCTTGCCCTCGTCGTAGCAGGAACGGATGCCAATCGGATCGACGTGGCCCACATAGTCCTCCTGCTGCGGGTGGACCTCCGGATCACCGTACACCTCCGAGGAACTGGTGTACAGGAACCGCGCGCCCTTGGCCCGGGCCAGTTCCAACAGATTCCACATGCCGTGGCTGTGGGCCCGGAGGATTTCCAACTGCAGGGAGGAGAAGTCGACCGGACTGGCCGGACTGGCCAGATGCAAAACTGCCTCCAGGGGACCATCGACCGCCAATGACCGAACGATGTCCGCTTCCAGGAATTCGAACCCGGACCTGTCCAGCACCGGACCCAGATTGCGCTCCAGGTTGCCGGTAAGAAAGGAGTCCACACCCAGGACGTGCCAGCCATTGTCCAATAGGCGCGCCACCAAGTGGCTGCCTACGAATCCAGCTGCTCCACAAACGAGGGCTCTCATGCTTTCGCACCCGGACTTTCCGCGGAGGGAAGCGCGCCGAAGCCGCTTTGGCACTCGGTCTGAAACTGAAGGGAAGGCGTCATCGGATGAATCCTGACCTGCGGCAGGGCCGCCGCAACGCACGGCATGCCCAATGGGGACAACATATTACTTGTACACGCCTAATGTGGAATTGGGAGTTGACCAAAAAAGGGGAAGCCGCGCAGAATGAA
>CAZMKQ010000165.1:0-8946 GCA_964566955.1 uncultured Caldilineaceae bacterium
CCCTGGCTCCTGGCCGCCGCCCTGCCCTAATCGCGACTTTGCGTTTACCCTGGGGGTCCGTACCCGCCAGGGGCCATGCCAGTGCCGTGTGGTAGCGGAGGTAGCCCACGCCCTCCACTCCCGGATCGTCCACGTAGCGTACACTGCCTTCCGTGTCCACGGTCATTCGGAAGGCGTGGGGACCGCGGCGGGTGGGGTGCGGAGTGCCATCGGACTGCACATGCCGGGCGGTGACGTCCCAAGTAATGTCGGTGGTGGGACGGAAACCCTCCGGAATGGTGAACAACACTTCCGGTTGTCCGCGCGCAAGGTACTGGACCGGGGAACGCGCGCTGCTGAACGACACGTACACGGCCCGTTCGTCGCGCCGCAAATGGAACTCTCCCGCATGATTCTCCGCCAGGTTCAGATAGGTCCCCGTCGTCTCGGTTGCGGATGCCGAATCATCGCTCTGGGCTAGAACCGGAGACAAGAGAAGTAGCTGACAGAGGCAAAACCATAGAGTCCCGCGGGCCGCTGCCCCACACCACGAGGAGCGCAGGCCTGTTGGTCCCGCCTCCCGGAGATGCCGCAGTGGATATAGGACTTCCCGGATGGAGGGCATTTCCGGCAACCACTCCTCAGACTGTTGGGTACGACAATGCCGTGCTGTCGGCCTCGTATCACTCCGGTCGGTCAGGGAACCAAGACCGGGGCATCGAAACAGTCACACATGATGAATCGAGGAAACCGTTTGGGCCGCGGACTTCATCCATAGCGAATGCGCGGGTCAACCCACACGTAAAGAATCTCAACCAGTGAATTGACGATGATGTAGGCCGCCGCCACGAACATGATGATGCCCTGCACCAGGGGAAAGTCCTTGGCAATGATGGCGTTGACCAGCATCAAGCCCAGGCCGGGACGGGAAAACACCGCCTCGATGATCACCGTGCCGGCCAGGATCTGGCCGAACTGCAGCCCCACCACCGTAACGACGGGCAGGAGCGCGTTGCGCAGGGCATGCCGGTACACCACGGACCGATCCGCCAGTCCCTTGGCATAGGCCGTGCGGATGTAGTCCTGGCGTATGACTTCCAGCATGCCCGACCGCACCAGACGGGCAATGGTGCCGCCCGCCCACAGGCCCAGGGCCAGCATGGGCAGGATCAGGCCCTTGATGCCGGGATCACTGAGAACCGGCAACCACCCCAGGTAAACGGAAAAGAACAGGATCAAGAGCAGGGCCAGCCAGAAGCCCGGTACGGACACCCCCAGCAACGCGATGGTGACCGTGAGGTAGTCGAGCCAGCTGTTGTGGTGCAGCGCGGCCGTGATGCCCATGACCGTACCGAACAGGATGGCAAACAGCAACGCGCTGACCGTCAGTTCGATGGTCCGGGGCAGGCGTTGCAGGATGAGCTGGGCCACGGGCTTGCGCGACCGCATGGAATCGCCCAAATCGCCCTGCACCAGACCACTCAGATAGCGGCCGTACTGCACATGCAGCGGATCGTTGAACCCCAGTTGGGTCCGCAGCTTCTCGATGTCTTCGGCGGAGGCCACGCTGTACTCGCCCAGCATCATCATGACCGGATCGCCGGGCACGAGCTGGGTCATCAGGAACACCAGGAGCGAAACCCCCAGCAACAGCGGAAACAGGGCCACCACCCGTTGCAGGATGAAAACGTACATCACCGGGCCCCGGCGTGTGTGCAGTCGGCAGTGTCGGTCACAAGTGCCGCTTCCGGCCTCTCCGGCCGATATCCGTCCGGCATGGGGATCACGCGACGGATATCAGTCCGTCCACGGTGGGCTGCCAATCCGCCAGCCTCGGTGAAAGACCCCATCGATCCAGCTGGTTGTAAAGGTAAATCCAAGGAGCATCCGCGTGCAGCGTGCGGTAGGCGGACCGGTACAGCTGCCGGCGCCGGTCGGGGTCCACGGTGGCCTGGGCTGAATCCAGGATCCGGTCCAGACTTTCGTTGCCATAGCCCAGCCACCAGGGACCCTTCAGACCTCCGTGGAACTTCTCCCGCAGGGCACGAAACGTACTGATGGGGGACGAGTCGAAACAGCAGGCGTCGTGAATGGCCTTGGTCTTCACCTGCTGGGCATAGGCCGGCCGATCCGCGTGGGTTGCAATCTCCGTCTCGATACCGATGTGCGTGTACTGCTCCGCCAGGAACGATGCCAGTTCCACGGCCTCGTCCGGCAATTCCAAGGGAACATCCAGGACCAGCGACAGGCCCTGGTCCCATCCTGCCTCCGCCAGCAACTCGCGCGCCCTGCTCGGATCGTGGGGATAGGGCGCGATGGCTGGATCATGCCCCGTGTGCTTGACGGTCAAGGGACCGGCCAGGGGCAGGGCGGACCCCTGTGTAACCTGATCAATCAGAAGCGCCTGGTCGAAGCCGTAGTTGAGCGCCTGCCGCACGCGGGTATCGGTGCAGACTCCTTGCAGCAGATTGCACATGAAGACGGTGCAGACATTGCTGGGAGTCGTCCGCAGCCGGGTTCGTTCGTCGGCCTCCATGCAGAGACCTGTCTCATGGGACACGCCCGTGACAATGTCCGCTTCGCCGAGCTGTAGTTGCCGCAACCCCTGCTCGGGGTCGGATTCAACCTTCCAGGCAAGGCGATCGAACGCGGGTGGCCGACTCTGCCAATGCTCCCCATGGGCAACCATCGTGGCTGCCTGTTCCGAAACATTGAGCAACCGGTAGGGACCGGTGCCGATGGGATCCTCCAGGACGGCATCCATGGCGCCCGCCGACAGGACCGGGATGTTTGCGATCAGGTCCAACACATCGGCCATCGGCTCAGCGGTAACCAGGCGCACGGTATGGCGATCGCCAATCGCAATGACTGCAGCCCCGAGATAGCCGTGAAAGAGGCCTTCCGTGCCCAGCACCCCGCCCACATCCGGGGAACGGGCCCGTTCAAGGCTGGCGACTACATCTTCGACGGTGAGGGTTGTGCCGTCATGGAACTTCACTCCGTCGCGCAGGGTGAATTCCCAGGTTCGGGCATCCTCCCCCACCTGCCACGACCGGGCCAGGCATGGCCGGAACCCGTCGCGGGTCCGTCGGACCAGGGGCTCGAACAGGTTGTTCAGGATGTTGAGGCTGTCGGCATTGTCATTGACCACGTGGGGATCCGTGAGCCCCACCTGCGCTTGCAGGATGACAAGGCCGTTGGCCATGGGTCCGTTTCCGTGTCCGGTTGCGGGAGAGCCGATTATGCGGGAATCGTCAGGCTCTCGATGTCCCGGGGGTAGTAGGTGATCATGTCGATGCCGTCCTCCGTGACCACGACGGTGTCCGAATGGCGGAAACCGGCGAATCCGGGAAGGAACAGGCAGGGTTCGACCGTCAGACAGAAGCCCACCTGGATTTCCGTCTGGTCCCCGAGATCCAGGAACGGTCCTTCATGGCCTTCGATGCCGATGGCGTGGCCGATATGGGTGCGCGTCAGGCTGTAGAGACCGTTCTCTTCCAGAAACGCATTGACCGCCTTCTCCACGTCGCACATCCTGGCACCGGGCCGGATGGCGTCGAAGGCCACGTTCTGCGCCTGCACCTCGAGATCGAAGTACTTCCGATGATCGTCCGTGAGGGGTTCGATCATCAGCGTGCGTTCCAGTTCGCTGGTATAGCCGCCCACTTCCGCGCCGGCGTAGGTCAGGATGACATCCCCCGGCTTCAGGCGGCGTCCGCCCGCCCGGCGGTGGTTGAACGCGGTCTTGGGGCCCGAGGTGAAACTGGCGTGGGCGCCTTCGGTCCGGCCAAAGGGCTCCCATGCCTCGGGCAGTGCCTTGATCATGAACGCGGTGCCGTCGCGGCTGGCCCGCTGGCCGACATCCACCTCCACGGCGCCGGGTTCGATGTAGTCCTGCAGGAAACCGTGGGTCACGTTCCCGAACATGGCGCTCAGCCGAATCAGTTCAATCTCCTCGGCCGACTTGACCGCGCGCATGTCGTCAATCACGTCCCCCACATTGACCAGGGTGGCCTTGGGCAGGACCTCTGACAGATCCGGGCCCCGGTAGCCCATGCCGCCGCCCCAGCCCGAGCTGTCGACGCCCAGACGGCTTTCAGCCAGCCCCTTGTCGCCCAGCAGTTCGGCCAGGTACACCATGGGATGCTTCAGGCCCGGGTATTCCCGGTAGACCTTCATCTCCTTGATGTTGGGGTTGCGCACCGGAATGTTCTCTTCCTCCAAGTGGGGCACCAACAGGGCCAGTTCCCCCCGCAGGGGCACCACCAGCACCACCGGACGCTCCGTGGCCAGATGGTGGAAGCCGCTGAGATAGAACGTGCGCGTGGCGCCGAACACCACCAGGCCTTCCAGGTTCTGCTGTTCCATATGGGCGCGCATTTGGCCGACGCGCCGATCCAGTTCCTGATCGCTGATTTGATATTTCATGCTGAAGCTCCGGGCGCGATGCCGCGCAGGCTGTGGCGGAGGAGGACACGGAGCGGGGAGGCCCCCGCTCCGTGTCAAAGACGGTACAACTACTCGGACAGGGAGACGTCGAAGATTTCCGGATGGGCATACGGGTCGAACCGGAAGCCCTCCACCTTGGAACTGACGCCGAAGATCGAAACGTTGGCATAAATGCCGGCGCCCAGGGCGTTCTCGTTGATGATGCGCTGGACTTCCGCATAGATTTCGGCCCGTTCCGCTTCATCCCCGGTTTCCAGGCCCCGGCGCAACAGGGCATCCAACTCGTCGGTGGCCCAGTGGGACCAGTTGCGGGTGCCCAGGGTGCTGGAGTGGTACATGCGGTCCAGGAACAGGCCCGGATCGGGACTGTAGGTGCCAATCAAGGCCGTGTTGAAGGTGCTGTCCATGGAGGCCATGCCGTCCATCATGGCCGTGCCCGTCATGACGTTGACCTGGAAATCGATGCCCACGCGCTTGAGCTGCGCCTGGATCACCTCGGCGGGCAGTTCGGCAACATAGCCTGGGAACGTGGCGTGGAAGAGGGACAGGACCTCACCGTCCTTGGTGCGGTAGCCGTCGTCGTTGACTTCGGTGTAACCCATCTCCTCCAGCAGCTCGATGGTCCGGTCCGGGTCGTAGGGAAACATGTTCTCAGCGCTGGCATCGTAGAACTTCACGCCCCGCGTGAGCAGCTGATACGCCACCGGATACACGCCCTTGAACACGATCTGGTCGATTTCCTCGCGGTCGATGGCATGCATGAAGGCCTGCCGCATGCGAATGTCATCCGTGGGCGGGTAGGTGGTGTTGAAGTGAATGCCCCGGGCCAGGCCCACCTTGGGGGCGCCCAGCACCGAAGTGTCCGGGTTCCCCTGCACGCGGTCCACGGCCGCGGGCGGCACTTCGTCGATGATCAGGATTTCGCCGGTCTCCAGGGCGGAGAGGCGCGCTTCCTCTTCCAGGATGAAACGGAACACCACCGACTCCAGGTGGGCCGGACCTTCATGGAAGATCGAGGGGCCCCAGTTGTAGTCGTCGTTCCGTTCCAGCACGACCTCGTTGCCCGGGATCTCGCTGACGAACTTGAACGGCCCCGAACCAATCAGGGCATCGCCGAAGTTGTCGCCGTGTTCCTCCACCGCCTGCTGGGAAACAATGCCCATGAACGGTGACGACAGCGCAAACGGGAAGAGCGCGTAGGGGGTTTCGAAGGTTACCTTCAGGGTGGTGTCGTCAATGACCTCGGACCCCGTGTAGGAACCCAGCAGGGGACCGGCCTGCTTCGACTCGGTCGCCGGATCCTTCATGCGGTCGAAATTGAACTTGACCACACCGGCCGTGAGCGCACTGCCGTCATGGAACGTCACGTTGTCGCGCAACGTCAGGGTCCACTCCGTCGCATCGTCGGATGCTTCCCAAGCCGTGGCCAGCCCGGCCACGTAGTTGGCATCGTCATCCAGGTAAATCAGGCGGTCGAAGATGTTCCGGAACACGTAGGCGGCCTGGGTGAAGGCACTGGCGTGCGGATCGAACGTGTCGTAGTCCACGTTGCGAATGCCAATGGTCAAGGTGCCGGAGCCCATGGATTCCATGGCGGCGTCTTCTTCCATCGCAGGGGCATCGCCCGTGGGCGCGACGCAGCCTGCCACCAGTACCACGGCAGCGATCAGCCAGATCCAAGGCGTACGCAATCTGTTTTTCAACATGGTGTTGTTTCTCCCGAAAATTCGGTAAGGAAAGCCGCGCGACAGCAACCCCGCCGACTGTTGCTGTTGCCCGTCAATCGGGCAGAGGCACTGCTGCGGCTCAATTCACAATCTTACAGCAGTGCAGAATCCGTGCCAACGGGCCGATTCGCCCAAGGGGCGGGGTCAAGGTGGCCAAGCTTGATGGCAAGCGTCGGCAGCCATGAAACACCGGTCCACGGCACTTAACGCACCTGCATGCGCGGGTCCAGGGCATCCCGCAAGCCGTCGCCCAGGATGTTGATCGCGACCACCACCAGCGCAATGGCCAACCCCGGGAACGTGGACAGCCACATGGCTTCCCGCAGGTTGTAGCGTCCCCGGCTGACCATGGCGCCCCATTCCGGGGTGGGCGGCTGGGCCCCCAGCCCGATGAAGCTCAGGGAGGCGGCGCCGAAAATGGCGCTGGCGACCTGCAGCGTGGACAGGACAATCACCGGCGCCAGGATGTTGGGCAGGATGTGGCGCAACACGATGCGCCCGTTGGAACTGCCGATCAGACGCGCGGCATCGACGAAGTCCAGTTGGTTCTGGGCAAGCGCGCTGCCGTGGACAATGCGGGTGAAGGCCGGTATGGCACTGATGCCCACGGCGATCATCACGTTCTCCAGACTGGCTCCCAGGATGGCCACGATGACGATCGCCAACAGGACGCCCGGAAACGCCAGCAGCAGATCCATGGCGCGCAGGATGACAAAGCTGACCACGCCGCCGTAGAAGCCGCTGAGCAGTCCCAGAATCAGGCCGGAGATGGTGGCGATGCCCGACGAGATCAGGCCTACGCGCAACGAAATCCGGGCACCCCAGACCACGCGGCTTAGAACGTCGCGCCCCGTGTCGTCCGTACCGAACCAGTGTTCGGATCCGGGTGGTTGCAGGACCTTGTCGGCATCGATGGCCAACGGATCGTAGGGGGCGACGACGGGCGCGAGCACCGCACAGACAATCAGGACGAACAGGAAAACCGAGCTCGCGGCCGCCGCCCGGTTGCGCAGCAGGGTTCCCAGCAATTGACGAAACGAACCGCGCTCCGCGTTCATGGCGACGTTGTCCCGGTGGCTTCCGGATTCCGGCGTGGGACCGGGCCCGCATCCGTGGAAGGGTTTGCCGGCTCGGGAGGAGCCTGTCCCCGCATCAGCACGTAGAGGGTGCCGTCCTCGGCGACCTCGGTGGGAAACGTGGCGAGACGACGCCGGTCCGTCAGGCACCGGCCCGAGTCGAGCGCGAATTCCCAGCCGTGCCAGGGACAGACCAGGATCTCGTTTTCCCGCCCCCACAGGAACGTGCCGGGCGCCGAGGGCAGCGTGGTGCCCCGGACCGTGCCCCGGCAAATGGGAGCTCCTTCGTGGGGACAGTGATTCAGGACTGCCCGGTACTGCCCGCCAACCCGGAAAAGGCCCAGCGAACGGCCGGCAACCTCCACCTGCAGACAGGTGCCGTCGTGCACGTCGTCGGCATGTCCGACCCGGTGGCGCCGGAGGGCAGAGGCGGAGGCCATGGCAGTCAACGTCTCGGGAGGTTCAGGGATGGCAAGGTACCGGAAGGGATCAGACCCACTCCGTGAAAAACCGCTTCCAGTTTTCGAAGATGATCATGTCCTGCATTTCCTTGGGCACACGGGGCAGGCGGGTGCCTTCCACCAGATCGTTGATGCGTCTCAGGCCCTCTATTGTGCCTGCCACCGTGTCGAAGGGAAAGTCCGTACCGAACAGGATTTTGTGTCCCACGCCATATTCCATCGCCGTGACCAGGGATTGCCAGTACCGCCAAGCGCGAAAGTGGATGGCGGAAATATCGGCAAAGAGATTGGGGGCCTTGCGAATGAGCACAATCGTGTCGGCCTCCCAGGGATGGCCCAGGTGGGCCAAGATCATTCTCAAATCCGGAAACGCCAGGGCGATGTCTTCCAGCTGCAAGGGCAGACTCCAGCGAATCCGCGCCTTCCGGGGAAAGGTTGTGCCCTGGTGCCACAGGATCGGCAGGCCCAGATCCTGACACTTCCGGTAAAGGGGGTAGTGGCTCGTGTCCATGGGATCGAAGCACTGGTAGGCCGGCGCCAGCTTCAGGCCCTTCAGGCCCAGGGTCTGCACGCAGTGTTCCAGCTGCTCGACGGCATCGGGCCGGTTGGGGTCGATGGAAGCCCAGCCCTCCAGTTTGTCCGGATGCTGCTGCACGTAGGCGGCGATGACTTCGTTGGGGATGTCGAATCCGGTCGCGGGGGCCTGCATGCCGAACACCACCACCTTGTCCGCTTCCGCAGACGCAGCCCAATGGCGTTTCGGCCGTGCATCGAACAGATCCTGCGGAGGCATGGTGCGGTCAAAGGTCTCGGCGGCCAACCCCATGTTGGCCTGCCACGCCTGGGCGGCATCCTGCACCACCTCCGGCGATATATGGTCCGGATGCCACATCACATGGGAATGGCAGTCGACGATCATATTGCAGACCTCTCCTGAAGACAGGGCAAAGGATGGACGAAAGGGGTGTCAGCTATCGTAACCGTTTCCAGCCACGCCTTGACCATAGGGAGAGGGTCCGGCCAATGGGGGCTCCTTCGTGGGGGCAGTGATTCAGGACCGCACGGAACTGCGCGCCAACCTGGAAAAGGCTCAGCGAACGGCCGGCAATCTCCACCTGCAGACAGGTGCCGTCGCGCACGTTGTCGGCATGGCCGATCCGGATGCGGCGGCGGACATGGCAATCAACGACCCGGGAGGTTCATACCAATCCATCATGTTTGTATTACTTGTGTGTCGACAGGCAGGTCGGTCAG
>CAZMKQ010000166.1:0-8721 GCA_964566955.1 uncultured Caldilineaceae bacterium
CAAAAGGAGTTTACAACCGAAGCCTTCTTCCTCCACGCGGCGTTGCTGGATCAGGCTTGCGCCCATTGTCCAATATTCCTTGCTGCTGCCCCCCGTAGGAGTCTGGGCCGTATCTCAGTCCCAGTGTGGCTGATCGTCCTCTCAGACCAGCTATCGATCGTCGCCTTGGTAGGCCGTTACCCCACCAACTAGCTAATCGACCGCGAGCCCCTCCCAAGGCGCCTGAGCTATACCTGTACGCGACCAGTGCGCACAGGACTACGGGGTATTAGCCGTGGTTTCCCACGGTTGTCCCCCACCTCGGGGCAGGTCACTCACGTGTTACTCACCCGTTCGCCACTCTCCAGGTCGGACCGAAGTCCTTCCCTTCTCGTTCGACTTGCATGTATTAAGCACGCCGCCAGCGTTCATCCTGAGCCAGGATCAAACTCTCCGTAGAAGAGTTGTCCTGTCCAATTCAAGTGATTGACAGGAATGGTTTTCCATTCACATCCGTCTTACCACTCTTCAGTTGTTAATCTGCCGAGCCTCCCCGCGACCCCGGGCCGCGTTCGCAGAGGACAGGAAGAGAACGATACCAGACCCCCGCCGGGCTGTCAAATCCGAGTCGTGGTGATTCGCGCAGGACAGGTGCCGGAAGCGTCAAACCTACGGGGCCGCGAAGGGCGCCGCGGCCTGCCCGGCCACCCGCATCCTGAGGTACTGGTGCTCCCAAGGGGACTCCCGCAGGCGTGTGGGGCCGTTGCGGATGTCGTGGGCGATGGCGGCCCGTTCCGGGAAATGGCTGTAGATCATGAGGCGCCGCGGGCGGCCGGAGGCGTTCGCCACCGAGTTGTGAATGAGCAGCGCATGGAACAGGAGCACGGAACCGGCCGGGGCCAGGACATCCTGACCGCCGTTGAAGTCCACCAGCTCGGGCCGGACCTGCAGGCCGTTGTCCATCTGGTAGTGCTCCAGATGCTCCTTGTGGGTGCCGGGCCACACCCGGATCGGGCCGCTGTCGGCCGTGCACGCGTCCATGGTGATGGCCGAGGACAGGATGTCCTGCGGATAGTTCTGGGCCCGGTAGTAGGCCCAGTCGCTGTGCACCGGGAAGCGATCGTCGGCCTCGCGGGCCGTCATGTTCGGCGGCGGCGCGGGCAGCGGCTGCTTGTAGTTGAGCTTCTCCTCCATGAGGATGGGTTCGTCGTCCATGAGTTGCCGCATGGGATCGAGCAGGCGCGGATCCTCGGACACGGCGGACAGGTACGCCGACAAATCGTTGATGGGCTGGATCTTGCGCACCGTCCAGGTGCCGTCGCGCTGTCGGATGTCCAGCCGCCGGCTGCGCCGCTCGTTGTGGATGGAGGAGTTGATGATCAGTTCGAGAATGTAGTCGGCTACGGCCCGCATGCGGCCGACTTCGTCGTCGTTGAACACAGCGGGCAGAACCAGAAAGCCCTGCTCATCGAACTCGTCTAGTTGAACCTGGGACAGGCGCGTTTCCATCGGTGCAATTCCTCCTGGCCGCCGCGGCGGCCCTGCCTTGGCTTGGAAGCGGAAACAGAAAGCCGATTATACCCACCGGGTCCGGGCCGGAACGACCGGCAGGGACGGCTACCCGTCGGAAGACTCCTCCTCCAGGAGCACCAGCATCACGTGGTTGATCTCAACGCGGTCGCCATCGGCCACCGCGACCTGTCCCACCACGCCGGCCCGCGGTGCCGTGATGTCGTTCTCCATCTTCATCGCCTCGAGCACGACCAGGGTCTGGCCGGCCTCGACCGTGTCGCCGTCCGCGACGACCACCGACACGACCAGGCCGGAAATCGGCGCCGGAACCGGCAGGTCGCCGCCCGCGGCCTCGGCGGAACCGCGGCCCTTCATGAGGATTCTGGTCGGCTCGTCCTGAACCTCGGCGCGCAGGACCTGGCCGCCCACGGTCACGTCGCAGCCTGACACATCGCTGCTCACCAGCACCTCGTGGCTGGAGCCGTCCAGCAGCACGCTGTACAGTTCGGGAATGCCGCTCTGGGTCAGGTCGACGGACACTGGTTCGCCATTGACCAGGACGGCATCCTCCTCAATGTCCACCACCCAGGACTCGCCGTCGACCTGAACGAAGTACCTCACGAGAGGGCCCGCGTTGCGCGCATGCGGCCGGTGCGCCGCCACCGGTCGCGGCGGCTTTGGTCGTCCCCGCGGGACCGCATGTGCACCGCCTGCCTCTGTTCGGCGTGGATCACCATGGCGGCCGTGACTGCCGCCACGCGGGCATTCTGCTGCCGCTCCTCCGCGTCGTCCTGCAGCTGGCGCCGATCGATGAAGCCAGTGTCGAAGTGCCCCATCATGAATTCCGTGCTCTTCATGACCGAAAGGTGAAAGGGAATCGACGTCTTAATGCCGGCGATGCGATATTCGCTCAGGGCCCGCCGCATACGCATGATGGCCTCGGCCCGGGTTTCGCCCCACACGACGAGCTTGGCAACCATGGGGTCATAGTAGAGATCGACGGGACAGCCGCGGTAGAGGCTGCTCTCAACGCGCACACCGGGTCCCGTAGGCTCCTGCACAAAGCTCACGACCCCGCTGTTGGGCAGGAAATTGCGGAAGGGATCCTCGGCCGTGATGCGGCACTCGATGGCCCACCCGCTGGGTTGGATGTCGGCTTGGCGATGGCGCAGGTGGCGGCCGTCGGCAATGGCAAACTGCTCCCGTACGATGTCGACCCCGGTCACCAGTTCCGTCACCGGGTGTTCCACCTGCAGACGGGTGTTCATCTCCAGGAAGTAGAACTCGGCACTCGCGCCGTCGAACAGGAACTCCACAGTGCCGGCATTGCGGTAGCCGACCGAGACCGCCGCCTGGATCGCAGCCCGGCCCATCGCCTCCCGCAACTCGGGGCTGCTGACCACGCTGGGTGCCTCCTCAATCAGCTTTTGGTGCCGACGCTGGATGCTGCACTCGCGCTCGCCAAGGTGAATGGTCTCGCCGAACCGGTCCGCCAGAATCTGAATCTCGATGTGGCGCGAGTTCGCCACATACTTCTCCAGATAGACGTTGTCCTTGCCGAAATTGGCTGCCGACTCCCGCCGGGCGGTGGCCAGGGCGGCATCGAACCCCTCCGCGCGGTCCACAATGCGCATGCCCTTGCCCCCGCCGCCGGCCGAGGCCTTGATCATGAGCGGGAACCCAATCCCGTCGGCGCGGGCGCGCAGTTCCGCGTCGTCCAGGCCGCCCGGCGTGCCCGGCAGAATCGGAACGTCGAAGGCCTGAATCGCCTTGCGCGCCGCCACCTTGTCGCCCATGGTGGCAATGGCATCGGGGGAAGGCCCGACAAACACCATGCCGGCATCGGCCACGGCATGGGCGAACTCGGAGTTTTCCGCCAGGAAGCCGTAGCCCGGATGCACGGCATCCACGCCGGCCCGCCGCGCCACATCCACGATGCGATCCATGCGGAGATAGCTGTCCGCACTGGCCGGCCCGCCCACGTGGTAGGCCTCGTCGGCATAGCGGACATGCAGGGCGGCCCGGTCCGCGTCCGAAAAGATGGCCACCGTGCGGATGCCGCGCTCTTGGCAGGAACGGATGACCCGTACCGCCACCTCGCCGCGGTTGGCAATCAGAACCTTGCGAAACATTGTTCAACGCATGCGTGAGTGACGCGGCCGGGTACTCCCGGACCGGTGGCGTCAGAGAGGGATATTGCCGTGCTTCTTGGGCGGCAGCTGGGCCTGTTTGTTCTGCAGCATCTCCAGCGCATTGATGAGCCTGGGCCGCGTTTCATGGGGCTCGATGATGTCGTCCAGGTATCCGCTTTCGGCGGCGATGAACGGGTTGGTGAAGCGGTCCCGATACTCCTCCACCAACTCCGCCTTGCGCCGGATCGGATCTTCGGCCGCCTGTATCTCGCGCCGGTAAATGACATTGACGGCACCGTCGGCCCCCATGACCGCAATTTCCGCAGTCGGCCAAGCCAGCACCAGGTCGGCGCCGGTCTGGCGGGGGTTCATCACACAATAGGCGCCCCCGTAGGCCTTGCGCACAATCACCGTCACCTTGGGCACCGTAGCCTCGCAGAAGGCATACAGCAACTTGGCCCCGTGACGGATCACCCCGTCGTGCTCCTGGTCAACCCCCGGCAGGAAACCAGGCACATCCTCGAATACGACCAGGGGAATGTTGAACGCATCGCAGAATCGCACGAAACGGGCTCCCTTCTGGCTGGAGTTGACATCTAGGACTCCGGCCAGGACCTGGGGCTGCTGCGCCACAATGCCGACCGCGCGGCCGTGCAGACGCGCAAACCCGGTCAGGATGTTGCCCGCCCAGTTCTCGTGCACCTGCATGAACTGGCCACCATCAACAATGCGCTCGACAACCTCCAGCATGTCGTAACCCCGGTTGGGATTGTCCGGCACCAGGGAGTCCAAGGCCGTGTCCTGACGCAACGGGTCGTCCTTGCTGGGCAGGATGACGGGATCACTCAGGTTGTTGTCCGGCAGGTAGCCCAACAGCTGCCGGACCAGGAACAGCGCATCTTCTTCGCTGGCAGCAGAGAAGTGGGCCACACCGGAACGGCCGGTGTGCACGGCGGCGCCGCCCAGTTCCTCAAGCGTGACCTCCTCCTGCGTCACCGCGCGCAGCACGTCGGGACCGGTCACAAACATCTGACTGGACTGTTCCACCATAAAGATGAAATCCGTCAGGGCCGGACTGTAGACCGCACCGCCGGCGCAGGGGCCCATGATGATGGACAGTTGGGGCACGACACCGGAGGCCAGCGTGTTGCGCCGGAAGATCTCGGAATAGCCGGCGAGCGACTTGACCCCCTCCTGGATGCGGGCACCGCCCGATTCGACAAAGCCGACCACGGGCGCGCCGTTCTCCATCGCCTGATCCAAAATGCGACAGATCTTGGCTGCATGCCGATGGCTGACGGTGCCGCCCATGACCGTGAAGTCCTGGGCATAGACATAGACCAGGCGCCCGTCCACGGTCCCATATCCCGTGACAACACCATCCCCGGGGATGCGCGTGTCCGTCTGCCCCTTCGGCGGCGCGTCGTCCATGACAAAGCGACCCGTCTCGCGGAAAGAAGCACGGTCGAGGAACATTTCCAGCCGTTCCCGGGCCGTGTACTTGCCGCGTGCCTTGTGGCGTGCGACCCGTTCCTCGCCGCCGCCCGCCAGCGCGTCCGTTCTCAGTTGGTCAAGGCGAGCCGACAGTGCCTGTGCGGCCTCGGCATAGGTGTCAGTCACCGATCCACTCCTACCAATCGTGCAGGTCCACAAGAACCTTGCCGTAGCTGGTTCCGGAGCACAGATGCCGGATGGCCGCGCCATAGCCGCGGGCTCCGAATACCCTGTCGACCACCGGCCTCAGACTACCTTCGAAGACCAGGCGCATCACGCGTTCGTAGTCGGCCTGCGTGCCCATCGTGCTGCCGCGCAACGAAAGGTGGTTCATGAACAACCGGTTGACCGGGATCTCTGCGCCGTAGCCGCTGGTTCCACCCACCGTGACGATGCGGCCTCCCTTAACCAGCGCCCCCATGGACGAGGCCAGTGTAGCGGAACCCACGTTGTCCACCACCATGTCCACTCCGCCCTGGCCCGATGCCGCGCGCACCGCGCGTGTCCAACGCGGCTCCCCGCTTATGTCCAAGCTCCAATCCGCTCCTTCCTCCATTGCCCGAGCCACTTTGGCGGCGGAACTGGCCAGCACCAGCACGCGGGCACCGCGGAACCGGGCAATCTGCTGGGCGGCGACATTGACACCGCCACCGGCGCCAACCACCAGTACCTGCTCGCCTGGCTGAAGCCGACCTACTTCAATCAGGCTGTGCCAAGCCGTCAGATAGGTCAGCGAAGCCGCCGCGGCAGCCTGCAAGTCAAAGCCGGCGGGAATCTCAATCAGGTTGCGCGCGGGCACGGCTGCGTACTCCGCCATGACCCCGGGAACACTTTCCCCCAGAATGCCAAATGAATCGCAGAGATTGTGGCACCCCTCGTGGCAGCGCACACAGCGACCACACCAGATGCCGTTGTTGGCCGTAACCCACTGGCCGGACTGCCAACCGGCAACTTGGGACCCCACCTCGACAATCTCCCCGCAGAAATCGCTGCCGGGTATGTGCGGTAGAGCCAGGCCGATGCCGGGCCATCCGATCCGAACCCAGTCGTCCAGACGATTCAAGGCACCGTAGCGAACCCTGACCACGACCTCGTCGGGGCCGCAGATGGGGTCGGACACACCCTCTGCATAGAGGTAGGAGTCGCGATTAAGCCCGAATTCCCGGATTTGGATGGCTTTCATAGATGCGAAGGCGGGGGATTCAACGAGCCCCAACTGTCGAAGGCACAGTGTTTGTACTGTAATGCGAGTCTACTCCAATGCTGTTTCCAGGCACGGTCCGCGCGTCGTTTGATGCGCCTGTACTCCCCCCGTACATCAGTGTGCCACCCCATCTTCCGTCCAGTTGCACTCCACCCTTAACAGCTCACCCCCACACGCGTGGGGAGATTTTCCGCGGCCTGGATGGCGGCCCGCCCCATGGCGGTTCACCCCCACACGTGTGGGGAGATTGTCAAGCTGCTGAAGGCCCGCCGTGTGGCGATCGGTTCATCCCCACACGCGTGGAGAGATTATCGCACTGGACACAGGCTACAGCCGGCCCTACGGTTCACCCCGGCACTGTTTCAATCCCGTTGATATTGGTTGTGGGCGCACAGACGACGAGGGGTCCCTACAATGGTGTTGTCAAGACAACCAACAGGACCCCTCGTTGTGGACTACATCCTAACCCCCGTCGACCCCGAGCGCCAACGGGCCCTGCCCGCGGCCCCGTCCGCCTGCCCCCAATGCGGCGCCTGCGCTTGGCGCCGCAACGGCACCTATGCCCGCGACCTGGTGGACCTGGGCCGCCTGCAGGTGCAGCGCTGGCAGTGCAAGGCCTGCCACGGCAGCGCCTCGCCCCTGCCGCCGGGTGTGACCGCCCTCCAACGACCCCAGGCCTTCCGGGAGCTGGTGACATCCCTGTATGTGCACAGCGTCAGTTTGCGGGGGCTGGTCCGCATCCTGGACCTGCTGGGCTGCGGGGTGGGCGCGGCCACCCTGTGGCGGGACGTGCAGGCGGTGGCCCCCGGGCGGATGCCCGACCCGCAGGCGGCCCTGCCGCCCTGGGTCGCGGGGGACGAAACCTGGCTGTCCATCGGCGGCGCCAAGCGCCCGGTGGCCGTGGTCCTGGGCCCCAAGGGGGAACGGCTGGACCTGCGCCTGAGCGGCCCCGGCTTCGACTGGGGCCGCTGGTTCACGGTCCTGGCCGCGCGCGGTGTGCGGGGCGTGACCACCGACGACGACCCCGTCTACGGGCCGGCCCTGGACGCGTCGGGGTTGGACCGGCAGCCGTGCGCCGTGCACATGCAACGCACTGTGGGTCGCCACATCCGGGGCCTCGACGAGGAGACCCTGACCCATCTGGACCGGGTGCTGCTGCCGATCCTGCCACGGCTGGCCCGGGAACGACCGCCCGAGGCCGGCCCGGTCCTGCTGGCCCTGTGGCAGGCGGTGGCGCAGGGACGGGTGCGCCTGGACCCGGAGGTAGGCAAGCGGCTGTGGCACCTCGTGGCCCGCTGGCATGACCTGGTGCGCAGCCAGCACAACCCGAAAGTGCCTGCCTCCACCAACCGGCTGGAGGGCTGGTTTGGCCGCTTCAAGCCCCGGGCCCGTCTGACGCGGGGGTTGAAGACCGAGGCCGGCGCCCGCCACTTCGTCGGCCTGATGGCCCGCGGCATGGCCTGAACCGGCCTCGGCAACCACCCGCCGGCACGCAGGATGCCCATGACGGCCCACAACCAATAGCAACGGGATTGAAACAGTGCCGTTCACCCCCACACGCGTGGGGAGATTGATCGGCGCGTTCTGCTCCAGGTGCGGGCGGCCGGTTCACCCCCACACGCGTGGGGAGATTGCACTGGCCTGGCCCAGCGGCTGCGGGTCGTCGGGTTCACCCCCACACGCGTGGGGAGATTGGGTGCGGACGGATCAGTTCCGGTTTACGCGACGGTTCACCCCCACACGCGTGGGGAGATTGGGACGACGGCCACCGCGCTCGTCGATTTGCGCGGTTCACCCCCACACGCGTGGGGAGATTCTTGGGTGCCATTGGTTTCGGTTCTGCAGGTGCGGTTCACCCCCACACGCGTGGGGAGATTGAGTCCGCCGTCCTGATTGACCGATGCGTTGATGGTTCACCCCCACACGCGTGGGGAGATTGTGAAGATTGTGGCCGGGCCTTGGGTGCATGACGGTTCACCCCCACACGCGTGGGGAGATTAGCTCCGTCAGGTTGTTGGCCGTCGGTCCCATCGGTTCACCCCCACACGCGTGGGGAGATTCAAGGATGGTGATGTCAGGCAGCTTGGGGGATCGGTTCACCCCCACACGCGTGGGGAGATTTGACGGAATGCCCGACCTGACCGATCACACTGCGGTTCACCCCCACACGCGTGGGAAGATTGGCCGTGTTGGTCCATTGGGTTCGGTCCGGCACGGTTCACCCCCACACGCGTGGGGAGATTTCACGGCGGACATACTCACAGCCCTCGACAGCCGGTTCACCCCCACACGCGTGGGGAGATTCACCCGGAACTCCACCGAGAAGCCGCGCAGGATCTTGCGCCGCACGGTTCACCCCCACACGCGTGGGGAGATTTCACGGCGGACATACTCACAGCC
>CAZMKQ010000166.1:8821-8945 GCA_964566955.1 uncultured Caldilineaceae bacterium
CTCGACAGCCGGTTCACCCCCACACGCGTGGGGAGATTGGTGGGGATCGTCTTAATCAGGCGGACGTTCTCGGTTCACCCCCACACGCGTGGGGAGATTGGCCTGACGGAGGACGAATGCGGAG
>CAZMKQ010000167.1:0-8901 GCA_964566955.1 uncultured Caldilineaceae bacterium
TCTGGTTATAGCCAGGTTGGCTTGGGATCTTATATACAGGTAACTGTTTAGCCGGGTTTCAGTAGCGGGCTCGACGGAGGATTTTGTTCTCTACTTACCCTAAGAAAATCTCATCGCGAGACATCCCTCCGTCGGCAAGTGGCTTACGGAACATCACGAGCAGAAACTGGAAACCAGGCAAATAACACTTCGGCTTAGTGTAATCAGATTCGCAAACCCGGATCGGCCCGGCATTTACCAGTTCACTGGAGTGGAATATTTCACGCCGGAAACGACTCGACGATGTTCGCATAACCACCATTATGTGGGCATTCCGACTCTCTTGGTTTTACACGTCGCTTGATATGTATTGGAAAGGAAGTCGATATTGGGGCGGACAGAGCCACGAACTGGAACCGGGCCAATTTCATTTCTAAGGTTGCAAGGGCAAGTATCCGCCCCGGACTGCACCGAGGACCTTCAGCAGGGTTCGCCCGAGTGTCCTATGCTTCGTCGATCACGGAGAGGGGTAGTAGGGCGAAACTACTACGGCGGTTTGTACTGCGACAGCGACCATCCAGCCCCGCGGTAGATGTCCCCCCCGTCGCTACTCTGCCCCCGGGTATTCCCGGTAGATGACCGTCGATGCCAATGCCCTGCTCCAAGGTATAGATATGGTCAGCCAGGGTCGACGACATCGACTCAGTGGCACGCTGTAATCGGCGCCCTAGGTTAATGAGTAGGCCTAGCCGAACTGGGCTTCGACTCGGCGAAAATGGTAGAGCATCCGGGCTTCTATCTAAGCGTTGGCCACGGTTGGTCCTCGTTGTTATGGCGGTTACCAGAGGTTAAGAGACCCTGGAAGTATTGACAAATCCTCCCTTGCGGCCGCTGGCCAGCATGCACGATAGTTGCCGTTCTTCTGATGAGTAACATGTCCTATAATGGACCTTATAGGCCATTTCTCCCTGTCCTACAAACTCCCCACATGTACGTTCCGCCTTAGCTTTAGTTCAGCTAAAGGTCGGGATCCCCGGTGGTGGCGCGGCACTCGTCCGATGCGATTGCCGAGTCGGACTCCTCGGCTGCCTTGAGGGGCTGTTCCGCCGCCAGGAAGAGCTCCACCGCCCGTTGCGAGACCGTACGGTAGGTGTCCTGCATGACCGACATGAACTCCCGGGTGCCTTGCCAGAGGGGGAATCGCCCCAGCTGCTGGGGCAGGGCTGCGGCCAGATCGGGCTCGACGGCCGGACCGGCATGGTCCTCCTCCCGCAGCGCCGTAAGGGAATTTGCCCAGAACTCGCCTGGCTCCGGAGGCAGGTCCTCATCGGGGAGTGCGGGCCCCGCCAGAGTCTGGGCGGAGCGGCGAAATTCCGGACCCAGCAGGTCTTCGCGGTCCATGCCCCGCATTCGAAATATCAGGAAGGGATCCCGGTCGAATTCTTCGCCCAGCAGCAGATACACGGCCGCAACGTGCTTGCACGGATTGGACCAGTCGGGACACGAACAGTCCGTCACCAGGTCGTCCTGTTGATCGGGAAACATTGACAGCCCGATAGCCTGGAAGGTGGCCTCAATGTTGTCCGGCATATTGCCCGAGAGAAGACTGGCGGCAATAATGGGCTGCTCAGCCATGGCCTCCTGAAGGCGCTCCCAGTCGGGTGGACTGATGGTCCGGACCTCGATACTGACGTTGTAGGGACGCTTGCGGGAGCCCTGCACCCTGGCCGTCACCCCGCCGGGCTGGACGTCGATGGACATGACCTGTCCCCGACGGGCGTAAGAGCGGCCCCGTGCCAGGCGGTTTCCGATTTGAAACTCCTCCAGGGTCTGGAGCCAGCGCCTGGCCCACCAGCTGCTGCCGAAGGCGCCCCGTTTCGACCCCGCCCGGATCCCGCCTTTGACTTCGATGGGCCTGCCGTATGTCAGATAGTCGTAATTCATGGTCGGTCCTGCCTTAAAGTGAAGGCTGGGCTGTCCTCACTCAGTCCTCAAGATTCGCGCTGAGAGCCAGCACCTCCCGAAGTTCAGTGTTTGACAACTCGGTGAGCCACCGCTCGGACGTGGCCCCCACCACCTGGTCGGCAGTTTGCCGCTTGCTTTCGATCATGAGGTCAATGCGTTCCTCCAGGGTACCGGCGCAAATCAGTTTGTGGACGTGGACATCCCTGGTCTGGCCGATTCGGAAGGCCCGGTCGGTGGCCTGGTTCTCCACAGCCGGGTTCCACCACCGGTCGAAGTGGATCACGTGGTTGGCCCGGGGCAGGTTGAGACCGGAGCCGCCGGCCTTGAGGGACAGGACGAAGACTTGGGGGCCGTCGGGATCCTCCTGGAAACGTCGTACCATCCGGTCCCGCTGTTTCCGGGTGACGCCGCCGTGAAGAAAGGGGGTCTCGAGACCGCAGGTTTCCTGCACGTGCTGCTGCAGGATGGCTCCCATCTCGGCAAACTGGCTGAACAACAGTACCCGGTCGCCGGCCGGCAGTACCTCATCCAGGATTTCCTGCAGGCGGGCCAGCTTGCCCGAGCGACCGGCGATGGCAGAGTTGTCGCCCAGCAGTTGGCGCGGGTGGTTGCAGGCCTGCTTGAGCTTGGTCAGGGTGGCCAGGATGGTTCCCCTGCGCTTAATGCCCTCGGCCGATTCCAAATCGGTGTCCGCCTCCCGCAACACGGCCTGGTACAGCGTTGCCTGCTCCCTGGTGAGGTTGCAGTACTGCCTGGTTTCGTTCTTTTCCGGCAGGTCGTCAATTATCGCCCGGTCGGTCTTCAGGCGGCGCAGGATGAAGGGCCCGGTGGCCTTCTGGAGACGGGCCGCAGCCGCCCCGTCTCGGTCGGCCTGGATGGGCTGGAAATAGTTGCGCTTGAACTCGGTTGGGGAACCCAGGAGACCGGGGTTCAGGAACTGCATGATGGACCAGAGGTCGCCGACGTGGTTCTCCACCGGCGTGCCGGTTAGGGCTATCCGGTAGTCGGCCTGCAGTCCCCGGGCCGTCCGGGCCTGCTGGGAGTCTGGATTCTTGATGTTCTGGGCCTCATCAAGGATGACCGCCCGCCAGGGGACGGAGCCGAGCACTTGCCGGTCCCGGTTCATCGTAGCGTAGCTGGTGATAACCAGGTGGTGCTCGCCGGCCAGGCTGGCAAAGGCAGGCCCTTCCGAGCGGTTCGGGCCGTGGTGCAGCAGGACCGGCAGGTCCGGCGTAAACCTGGCGGCCTCCCGCTGCCAGTTGTTGATCACGGAAGTCGGGCAGACCAGCAGGTTGGGCCGGTCATTTCCCCGCTGGCGGTCCAGTTCCAGGGCTGCCAGGGCTTGGACGGTCTTGCCCAGGCCCATGTCGTCGGCCAGGCAGGCTCCCAGTCCCCACTCCCTGAGGAATGCCAGCCACGAGTAGCCCATCTGCTGGTAGGGGCGCAACTGGCCGGCGAATTCCTCGGGAGCGTCCAGCAGTTCAATCCGGTCCTTCTGTTGCAGATTTTCCAAGACCTGGCGGAGCCAGTCCTCGGCCACCAGGGTGACGTTGTCCTCCTGGGCCCGCTGGTTGGCTCCCAGCCCGATCTCCACCACTTCCCGCAGGCTCACCTGCTGGCGGCGGCGCCAGAAATCGGCGGCTGCCCGTATCTCTTCGGCGTTGATCTCCACCCACTGGCCCCGGAACCGCACCAGTGGCACCTTCAGTTCGGCCAGTTGCTCCAGTTCATCCACCGATATGGGCTCGTCGCCCAGGGCCATCTCGACGTCGAGATCTATCAGGGAGGCCATGGTCATGCCCGAGCCTCCCGGCATTGCCGGAGTTTTGGCCCTGGCCCGGATGCCTGGCCGGTTCCCGGCGCCCCGGCGGGTCCACCAGGCCGGCAGCAGCACCCGGAATCCAGCCTGTTGCAGCGCGGCGGCCTGACTCTCCAGGAAACCGTAGGCCTCGTGGGTATTCAACTGGAAGCCGGCCGGCCGCTGGCGCCGGAGGCTCTCCGTGATGGGTGGAAACACCGCGCCGGCCTGGGCCAGGGAGCTCAGCAGGAACTCGGCAGGGTTGAAGTCCGGGTGTGGTTCGTTGACCTGTTTCTTCCAGACGGCCTCGGCGGGGAGGAGCAGGCTCAGGTCGTCATGGGGCTGAAGCAGGTAGCGTAGGTACCAGTCCTCTTGCAAAATCGGTAAAGCCTCATCCTCCGGGCCCGGTTCCGGCGGCTCCTCCAGCCTGAGGCAGAGCCGGTATGGAGAGTTGGCGGCGATGGCCAGGGGCCTTTGCCATTCGGCGACCTGACGGCGGAGCAACCGGAGTTGTGCCGGACTGCTCCGGACTTCAGGGTCGGTTTGGCACAGGGCAGACAACCAGGCATCGTGGGCGGAATCGAACTGCGGCTCCGCCGTGAATCCGCGTTCAGCGCCGGTGCGTGCCAGGTGGTCAAGCTGGGAGGTTATGAACTCCCGGAGGACCGCCTGGGCGGCGGTGGCAGGCGGCTGGGTCGCCCCTTCCTCGGTGAGCGCCCGGGCCGGCGCGGGCATCAGGCGGGCCAGTTCGGCCAACCGGCGCGCGTCCTCGCCGATGAACACCGGAGTCCACGCCGCCACGGTCCGGCCTTCGCGGTCGGTGAGGCAGGGCAGAAACTGTTGCCGGGCCGCCAGGGAAAGCGCCAACTGCAGGGCGTGGGTCCAGTAGGCCAGGTCCGCTCCGATGGCAACGCCCGGTTTCAGGGCATGCCTCTGGTGGCATCTCTGCAGCAACCGGATGGCCTGGTCCGGCCTCAGCAGGAGCGCCTCTACGGTCCAGGGTCGGATCCGCGGCTTGGCACGCGACCTTGGTACGGGGCCTGCCATGGGGCTGGACGGCACGGGAGATTCTCCCTGGCTGGGTAGCCAGGCGATTGCGCTGGCGAAATCGTTTTTTTCGGTTTGGAGGCCGAGCGCTGCGGCAATGAGTTGGCTCTGGGCGCAAAAGGGGTGTTCCCCAACTCCTTGCCGTTCCGGCGGCGTCGGAAGGGTTTCGGAGTCCTCGCTCCAGAGGACCAGGCTTCCCTTGACCTGGGCGGCGTGCAGGATAAGCATGGCGTTGTCCAGTGCTGGGTGGTAGGGAGCGTCAATTTTAGGGTTGATCGGGCCGGCGTTTGTTGTTGTCCAGCGGCATTGTCACCATGAAGAGGTCAAATTCATGGGAATTACATACAAGATGCTCCTACGGCGTGTGGACATTCGGCCCTCACACAGTCAGCGTTGCCCCTTCGCGAAGAGGCGGCGCTTTTCTCCGGTCATTCGGGCCGGTTTCACCGGCGGCAACGCCGCCGGCCAGAGCCTTCCCGTCGCGGACTCATCCCCCCTGCCTGGGAGGGCAACAAATTCAACAGGCTTAGGGCGGTGTTGACGTTTCTTTCGTGCCTTGCGCCGCAGCCGGGGCAGGTCCGGTACCGTGCCCGCTTGAGTTTCGTGTGCCTGTACTGGCATACGCTGCAGGTCTTGCTGCTGGGAGGCGATCTACAGGCGCGGATCCACCGGTTCGCTTTCCAACGCGAGCACCGCGAATGCACATTCGTGGACTCGATACAGCGGTTCCCGGTCAACGAACCGCTGCAATCCCTCCATGCCCAGCGCGAATTCCCGCAGCGCCAGCGACCGTTTGGTGGAGAGGCCGCGTCCCCGCAGGCGCTCCAGGTTGGCAGGCAGAGTGTACTCGGGGCCGTAGATGATGCGCAGGTACTCCCCGCCCCGGCACTTCATCGCCGGCTGCACCAGGCCCCGACGGCCGGTGGTTATGAAATCGGTCGGCTTCACAACCATTCCCTCTCCTCCCACGGCGGTCAATTCTTCCCACCAGCGGACGGCGTCCTCCTCCTCTTCGTGCGAGGCCAGAGTCACCTGCCGGTGGCCCGTTGCCCGGAACAGGCCGGGGTCTGCCTGGCGCAGGCGCTCGGCCATGGCCAGATGCCAGAGGTGGTCCTTGCCGGAATGGACCGCTCCTTCGCTGGCCAGCAGGTGGAAGGGCGCAAGCTTGATGTCGTCCAGTGAGGTGACCGGCCAGCAATACCGGGCATAAGCGTCGCGATAGAGTTGCGCCAGACGAAGGCGCTCGTCCAGCAACGGCAGGGTTTCGCCGGTGTCCACGCCACGCGCCGACGCCTGCCTCAGGAGAGTCTGCGCCGCCGACAGCCCGGCACGAGCGGACGCGCCAACCGGCGCGTATTGCTCCTCCACCAATTCCTGGGCCTTCATTGACCACGGCATCAGCTCGCAGTCCAGCAGCACCCAGCCGGTCTCCAGGTGCTCCCACAGGCCGGCTTCGCCACAGGCCTCGCGGACCCGTTCCAGGAACTGCGCCTCGAGCGCCAGGTCTTCAAAGAACCGGCGGCCAGTTCGGGTGTAACATGTGCCGGCATTCTCACTGGCTACGCCGAACCGGCTCTCGATGGCATCGGAAGTGCGGCCCACCACGACTATGGCCCGCGACCCCATGTGCTTCTCCTCGCAGACGACGCTGGAGACGCCGTTGTTGCGATAGTAGGCGAAGACCTCGGCGGGGTGTTCCAGAAGACCGGGCAGCTTGCTGGTCTCGCACGGGGAGATGGTGGGCGGCAGGTACACCAGCCACCGGGGGTCCAGGGCGAACCGGCTCATCACCTCCAGTGCGGCCGCAGCCTGTTCCTCCCTGACGGTGACGTTGCCCCGGAGCCGGGTCGACACCACGCGTTTTCCCATCACGTCGTCGATGTCCAACTGATTGGACGGGCGGTCATTGGTTGCGGTAGCCTTTGGTTCTTCCTGCGGGCCGCCAGCCAGGGGGCGCACCGGCTCGTAGCGGACTCGCGCCGCCCGAACCGAAACCAACTCGTTCTCGGGATAGCGGAGCGCGGTGAGCTGCCCTCCGAAGACGCAGCCGGTATCGATGTTGATGGTGCGGTTTAGCCACACGGGTTCCGCAACTGGCGTGTGCCCATAGACCACCATGGCGTTGCCGCGATAGCCGGCGGCCCAGTCGGCGCGCACGGGCAGGCCCCAGTCGTCCGTCTCTCCGGTGGTTTCGCCGTACAGGCAGAAGTCCCTCACCCGCGCCGATGCCCTTCCCTGGTACTCCTCTTTGATCCCGGCGTGGGCCACCACCAGGTTGCCGCCGTCCAGCACGTAATGGCTGATCAGGCCGTCCATGAACCGGGCTGCCATTTCCTGTAATTCCGGAGATTCCATTGCCAGTTGCTCCAGGGACTCGGCCAATCCGTGGGATATCTGAACGTTCCGCCCCTTCAGTTTTCGGACCAGCTTGGACTCGTGGTTGCCGGCGACGCACAGCGCCGTGCCGTCCGCCACCATGGACATCACCAGCTTCAGCACGTTGACCACGCCGGGGCCGCGGTCCACCAGGTCGCCGACGAAGACGGCCTTGCGACCCTCCGGGTGGGAAACCGCATAACTATTGCCTACAGCTTCACCGGTAATGGGCGGTGCGATCCGGTATCCCAGATGTTCCAGCAGCGAGACCAGTTCATCGAAACAGCCGTGCACGTCTCCGATGATGTCGAAGGGCCCCGTCTCATCCCGGCGGTTGGTCCACGATGGCACCCGTTCGATGTTGGCCGCATCCACATCCTCGGGGGTGTCGAGCACGTAGACGTAGCGGAAGCCCTCGCGTCGCAGCCCCCGGATTGACCGGCGCAGCTGTTGCGCCTGCTGGCGGACGACGTGAGAGCCAAAGTTCCGGTCTTCCCGTTCCCGGTTGCGGGCAAGACAAACGGACTCGGGCATATTCAACACAATTGCCACAGGAAGGCAGTCATGCTCCCGGGCCAGGCCGACCAGCGACCTGCGGGCCTGGGGCTGCACGCTGGTGGCGTCAATTACGGTGAGGCGCCCGGCGCGCAGGCGGGTGGATGCGATGAAATTCAGGAGAGCGAAGGCTTCCGGCGTAGCCGCCTGGTCGTTGGGGTCGTCGGCCACCATGGCCCGGCAGGCGTCGGAGGACACCACCTCGGTGGGCTTGAAGTGCCGCGCGGCAAAGGTGGACTTTCCCGAGCCGGACGGTCCAATCAATGCCACCAGGCAGAATTCCGGAATTTCCAGGTTCATCGGGTGAAGACCCCCATCTGGGTCGGCGCGCCGAGGGTGGGGTCTTCGGGCCCGATGCCCTGGAAGCGCACGTCGTATTGTTGGCGAGCGGCAATCCCACCGGCCCAGGCTTGAAATTCCTCTGGGGTCCATTCGAAGCGGTGGTCCCGGTGCCTGAATTCGCCAGGAGGCAGGTTCTCGAACCGGGCGTTGTATTCAGAATTGGGCGTGGTGATCATCACCGCGCCGGGTTTCGCCGCTCCGAACACGGCAGCTTCGAACGCCACCAGCCGATCAGGGTCAATGTGCTCGATGACCTCCATGGCTACCGCAGCGTCGAATCCGGCCAACCGCTGGTCCTGGTAGGTGAGGGACCCCTGGAGCAGCGTGACCCTCTCCCGCTGGGCGGCGGGCAGGTTGTCCAGGCGCAGGCGGGAGTGAGCTGTTTCCAGGGCGCGATGGGATACATCCATGCCGGTGATGGACTGAAACGCGGGTTCCCTCAACAGCTCTCGCAACAGGTTGCCCTCTCCGCAGCCCAGGTCCAGCACGCGCGTCGCGCCCACCTCCTGCAGGGCGGCGAGCACCGCCTGCATCCGCTGCTCCCCCAACCGGAGCGGGGTTTCAAGGCGCTCCTCATCGTGTTGTCCCCGTTCGGCGGCAACATCGGGGTCGGCCTGGCCATCATCGGACAGCCGGTCCAGGGCCTGGCGCACCAGGCTGCGCTGGCGCTTCAGGTAACGGGTGGAAATCAGATCCTGGTGAGGATGATCGCTCAGCCAGCCCGTGCCGAACCGCAGCAGTTTGTCCACCTCGTCGTCGCCCACCCAGTAGTGCTTGGCGTCATCCAGCACGGGAAGCAGCACGTAGAGGTGGGCCAGCAGGTCCCGCAGCCTCACCAC